>JBFHWK010000006.1:0-44234 GCA_041589075.1 Rhodothermales bacterium | reverse complement strand
TCGTGCACCGAGGGTGCGCCGTCGATCAGTGTGTCGTGGCGTGGCGGGGGATGACACCTGAGTCCACCCAAGACCGCACGAATGTTGTCAGCCTCGTCCCCGCACACGGTTTCGTGCGGTGTCCCCACACCTAGCAGGGCGGTGGGACGGTCCTCGCCCCACCAACTAACGTGTATGCCGAGGGGCACCCAGATAGCCCGGGCCATTATCCGTTCAAACCGCCTGAACGTACTCGCATCGAAATCCTGGAGGGTACTCTCCGGAGGCTTCAGGTCGCCTTGTGGAAAGTAACCCAGTAGAGGCGGTGCGTCCGACGCGAAACGGCGTGCCGTCATTCGAATCGTCACGGCGCGCCGGGTCGGATCGTCCTTAGGAAAAGGAAGCGCTCCCTCGATAGCGAAGAACGGAAACCGGTCGAATTCCTGCATCCAGATGATCGCGTCTCGGGAAAATACCTGACGAGCGGCAAGCCATATCAAGTGTCCGTCATAAAAGTGGTTGTGATTCGCATAGAGAATCACACCGCGGTTTCTCGGTATCTCGGGTCGATCGCCGGTCCAACAGACTCTGCGAAATGAGCGCCGAAGCGTTCGTCTGAGCAAGGCTTGCACGATGGGCCGCATGATCAAGAACGATTGCTGTACAGAGCCATTGAACGGTTTCACGGCGACGCAAACGATCCCCGAAATTCGCTACAGAGGCGTGCATTTCTCGTGATCGCTCACGCCCAGGCGTCCAGATGCGCGCGGGCCGTAGGTCGGCGTCGGGACACAATCAGCACGGTCGCGGTGACGACCGCACCGACGGCCACGGCGCCGTAGAGACCGTAGAGAAAACAAAGCCCCAAAGGAAAGACACAATTGACCGCATAAAACAAACTTGCGCCAGGATGCCGCCTGAAGACGCCACCGGCGAGGCGTTCGATACCCCACATGATCAGAGCCGAGACCAATAGCCAGCCTGCCCAGTTTATCAACGGCATCCCGTAGTACACACCGCCGCCCGAATATGTCCAGAAAGGGAATGCCCGGCTCATTGCCGGGTCCAGCGATACGTCCCAGGCCAGCATGAAAAGCGCTGCTACCATCACTCTCGACCATGGGCGCTTCGCAACCCCGCGGGCCAGATCATACGATACGAGTGCCATGGCAAACCATGACAGTGGTATGAAGTATGGGACGTGACCCAGGAGTTTGGGTCCAAGCCACCCCGTGTAGGAGTACTCACCGAAAGGGACGCCTGTCGTCGTACCGACAAGTTCAGAGGCACCTCCGACGACGACGCCCCACAGCAGCACCGCCCCGAGCCGCTTGACGCCAATGGCGTCTACGTACAAGGTCCACACAATAGTTGGCAGGAGCACCATGTATGTCCAGGTCGGTATCTTAACGAGTGCCTCGTAATACGGCCCGAGGTATCGCATGACGGCTGGCATTGTTTGGATAATGAAGATGCCCCCGAGACTGAAAAGCATAGCAGAGGCGAACATAAACGTGATGCCTTTCTGCCACGGGGTTGCAATGCCGATCCTATGCGTCAGACTAAACATGCCGTTACCCGCGATAGAGCGAATCTGAAACATCGTTGCCCCTTTACCATGCGGGTAGCTGTGCGACCGCCGGAGTTTCTTCCGCGACTTGACTACTTCGCGCTCATGTGTCACGTCGACATGTTCGTGGTCGCGGACACGTTTCAGTACAGCCGTCAATCGTATCAAAACAGAACGAAGCTCCGAACACCCGATGGCTGGCAGTGGCAGTCGATTCCGCTGGAGGGCCGCCAGCACGGTCGTGCCATTAACGAAACACGTATTTCCCACGGCCCGACGGAGTGGAAGCGTAAGCTCTGGCGTTCGCTAGAGTTCAATTATCGGTCAACGCCCTTCTTCGCGCATTACGTGGACGACCTCAAGAGCGCCCTTAACTTCGAAGCATTGATACTGGGTGCGTACACGTCGGCGACTATCCGTTGCATCCACGAGCTGCTTCAGATTACCACGCCGTTGAAACAGGCCTCGGAGTTTGCAGGGAAGGCGCGCTCCGTCTCCGAGGTCCTGGACCGGTTGGAGAATCCTCAACTTGTTGTGCTCGAAGATACGGCACAAAGGGACGCCGCCGCACTAGGACGTGTCGAGGTACATCTGTTTGATCCGCCGGCGTACCGTCAGAACTTCAGCGGATTTGAGCCAGGGATGTCATCCGTGGACGCGCTGTTTAATCTTGGCCCGCAAGCCACGCGAGAGATGCTGGTGCGTGCGATCCGCTGAAACGAAAACAGGCCCGCACGAATACCTCGCACGGGCCTGCTCTCCGGAATGATCCGGCGATGTCACTTGAGCAACACGATGCTGCCAGAAACCGGTCCCGAGACCGTCTGCAGGCGGTACAGGTACGTCCCGCTCGGCAGATTGTCGGCGCTGAACGCGACGTCATGACTTCCTGCTGCGAACGGACCGCTCGCCAGCGTTCGTACGTGACGCCCGGTCAAGTCGTAGACGGCAAGGTGAACATCACCCGACTCACGTAACGAGAAACGGATGTTCGTGGTCGGATTGAAGGGATTCGGATACGCTTCCGCCAGCGCAAACGAGTCCGTCAGGTCGACATCGATCTCGACCTCACCCGAATACGAGAAGCTTCCGTCCAAGTCGATCTGGCGCAAACGGAACGTGTGGGTGCCGAAGCCAAGATTGCTCAGGCTGACCTCATAGTTGTTCACGAACTGGCTGTCGCCCGATCCCGAGACGAACGAGAGACTCTCGAATCCGTAGCCCGCACCGCGGCGGTGCTCCACGTAGAATCCGGCGTTCATCGTTTCGCTTGACGTGGACCACCGGAGGGTCACGGCGTTGCCATCAGTCCTGGCATCGAACGTCGTGAGCTCGACCGGCAGTTCACAGAACGCTCCGTTGTTGAACTCGTCGAGCCGGTCCTTGATGTCTAGCATGTCCTTGCGCGTGTCTTTGTCGACGGCGTCGCCAATCCAGTAAGTCATGAGGAGAGCGTCCGCGTCGTCGATATACGACTGGACTGCGGCTCCGCTCACACCGGCAGCGATGTTGAGTTTGGCCGAAATCAACTGCTTGAGCAGAATCTTCACCGCGTCTCCACGGCTCGGCTCCGCGAGAACGTTCTCGATGGCCCAGTCCCGGCCCAGATCGCGATCGCCGACGCTGACCACGTCAGTCGGCCACGCGTCTGCATGATTATTCCAATAGCCCTGAGTTCGGGGCAGCCCGTCGGGACAGCTTCCGGCCGTGGCTGTCATACTCATCGTTGCCAGGCAGAGAGTCGCGGCCGTGATTTTAAAGAAGTGCTTCATGGTTTTGTAGCGAAAATGCTCGTTATTCGGTCTC
Source organism: Rhodothermales bacterium (assembly GCA_041589075.1). GTDB lineage: Bacteria > Bacteroidota > Rhodothermia > Rhodothermales > JABDKH01 > JBFHWK01. Next base: position 40,879 of record JBFHWK010000006.1, on the reverse strand, counting down.
AAGCGGTTGACGTGAACATCCGCAGGCCGTGAGCCCTAAGATCGTGCCAAGTCCGCAATAACCGACACGATCATTTCAAAACGGTAAAAAGTGGCATTATTGCGCGAAATCGAACCCATCTTGTATTAAGTGCGCAGGAAGATTATCATTCCGAGACCAGGACCGGGACTCACCGGATGTTCTTATTAATCTAGCGACTTAGGCCGGCGATCTGATTAGGCCGGCGATCTGACGATGGAGCGGGTGGGGCCGCACCCAGTGTCAGAAGTACGGCTAGCCACCGGCACGTCAACATCACCGGGGGAGCACTCTCAGGATGAGAAGGGTTGCCTGTCGCCAACGGCACCGAGCCAATATGTAGTCGGTTCTTGCAGTCTTTTGGGGCTTAGGCTGTCGTTTCGCGTCTGTGGTGCCTTGTTCGGAATTGAGACTCAAAAATTTTGAGCTTTGCGCAAGCCGTCCATAATTGCGCGTTTATCTCAGAGTACTTGACTGGGAGCGCATCCCCTGCTGTTTCGATGCGCAGGATTTAATACTCACTACACAGCAACACTGGAGGAACCTTAAATGGGCCAACAGCAACTCATCCTGCTCGTGTTGGCGACCATCATCGTCGGTCTGGCGATTGTAGTCGGCATCCGGGCATTCACGGAAAACAGCATCAAGTCGAATTCGGATGCGATGATGCAGGACGCCGTGCGTATGGCTAACGACGCGCAGGCTTGGAAGCAGAAGCCGGGACCGTTCGGCGGCCAGGCACAGTACACTGGTGCCGCAGTTGCCAACGATGTTGACAACTTCACCGGTGCTTTCTTGGATCGTATCGGTTATGCCGTTGCTCGTGGCACCGGCGCGACGGCAGTCTACGAGAACCTGAACGGTGAATTTCAGCTCACAGGTATCGACGGTTCACTAACGATCGTCGGTCGTGCGCCGAAGTTCAACAATGAGATTTCGGTTATTGTAACCGGTATCGCCGACTCGACGATCGCGGGTAGTGTCACCTGCCTCGGTGGTCAGGACGGCGCAGGCGGAACGTGCGCGATCGTAGCGTTCTAATCCAATCGTGAGAGAATGGCGGTAGGGCCGGCAGCGGTGCCGGCCCTGCCGTCGTTACTTCTCCATCTTAGTCAGAAGGATGCCCGTACGCGAGTACAGATTTGTGGGGGTTGCCGCCACCGGTGAACAGGTGCGCGGCAATGTGTTTGCACCGTCGCGACGCGCCGCACAGCGGCGCATATCGGTGCTGTCTGAAAAGCACAGCTTCGAACCTGACTATCTCGAGGAGCGGCGTGCCTACTTGTATAAGGTCCGCCATCCGAATGGCCGGGTCGTTCACGGTGAGCAGAAAGCCTACTCAGCCGACGAGGTCCGACTTGCGCTAGAGCGGCTCGGACTAGAGGTCATACGCGTACAGAAAAAGCTCCTCGCATTTCAGATGAAGCCGTCGAGCACGGACCTGGTCATGTTCGTGCGTCTGTCGGCCAATATGATTCGGCGAAAACTGCCGTTCGACGAAATCCTAGCGCTGCTGATCACGGACACGCGCAGCAATTCACTGAAACAGGTCATCCGCGATCTGAGCAGCGATCTCAAGGTGGGCGTCGACCCACAGCAAGCTTTTATGAAGCACCAGCACATGCTGGGCAAATTTACGGCCTACATGCTGGGCCTCGCCGCCAACAGCGGTAACATGGCGGAGATGTTTGAAGCTACCGCCAAGTACCTCGAGCGAAAGGACGAATTCCGGAAAAACGTTCGCAGCGCACTCATTACGCCATCGATAACCCTGGTGCTCACCATCGCGGCATTCGTGTGGTTCGTCTGGTATATCATTCCGGCGATGGCAGAGTTGTTCGTCGACTACGATGTAACCCTGCCGCCGCTCACGGCGGCGTCGTTGGCCTTCGCGCACTGGATGGACGACAACTACTGGTGGGTGTTCTTGCTCATCGTACTCCTGACAGGTGCTGGAATAGCGTTCGGACGCACCACTAAAGGCCGGTTCCTCATTCACAAATACATGATCCAGATCCCCTACATCGGGGACCTGCTCCACAAGCTCAACCTTGAGGTGTTCTGCCGTGTTTTTTCGGTCCTTTACACGGGAAGCGGTGAGAACCAGGAAGTCATGCGGATCTCAGCAGAGGCCACCGGTAATACGTACATTGAGCATCAGATCAAGACTATTACCGTGCCGGCAATGATGGCGCACGGCACAGACCTCATAGTGGCCATGGAGGCCTCGGGCGTTTTCCTCCCTATGATGATCGCCCGCTTTAGATCGGGCGCGGAGACCGGTGGCGTCAGGGAGAGCGCAGATGAAATGGCGGATTTCTATGAAAAGGAAACGACGCTCAAGATGGAGCAGGCCGTCGAGACCATTAAGACGAGCGTCGCGATCTTCATATCTATTTTGGTCGGCATTCTGACCGTGATTTCGGCCGAATCTGCATTGATAAGACCGAGCACGTCGGATATCATGTTCAAGAGATAACGATCGGTCTTCGTTCCGCGAACGAAGCACACATATGAAAGATGGACTGCGGAAGATTCTGGATTCCATAGAGGAGATGGAAGATGACCAGACGCTGGCCTTTGTGGAGGTCAGCGGCAATGGGAACACGAAGACGGTCATTGACGGCGGTCTTGGTGCGGACTCTACGGACGACGATCTGGCCGTGCGCGGCGAGGAGATTGCCGTTGACTCCAAGCTCCTCGAGCGGCTCTCGATCACCGATCGCGTGGTTCGGACACTCTATCGCAAGCGCGCAGTCACGGAAAAGCAGGTACGAGCCGCGCACAAGGAATGGAAGGCCGGAGGCGAACTCGAGGCGCTCTGGCGCGTGCTTGCCCGTCAGTCGGGCGTAGGCCGGGAGGTCGTCTTCGGCGAGGTCGCCCGAACGTATGCCTTCAGGCGGGCAGAAATTGGCGACGGCCAGCCGGACCCCGAATTTGTGAAGCGGCTGCTGGCCTCGTTCGACCAGGACCAGCAGACGCGGTTTGTCGAATTGCACCTGCTGCCGCTCGAATACAAGATCGAAGCGGACCACGGCATCCTGAGGTTGGTCTTCGCCACGCCCGACCCCACGGATCCCGATGTACTTCGGTTTATCCACGATCTGGCCCTCGACCAATACGAGATCACGTATGCCCAGGAACGTGAGCTCGCGCCCTACTTCGAGGAGCTCTTTCCGAAGCGAAACGAGTATCTGGATCGCCTCGCGTCCGACGAGAGCTCTGAGGCTTACGACCTCGGCATGACGTACGAGGACGACCAGGCGCAACTGGTCGACGAGGAGGCGATCGATGCCGAGATCAATCGGTCCTCACTCGTGAACCTGTTCGAGGCGTGTCTGGTCGAAGCCGTACGACAAGGGGCCTCCGACATTCACATTCTACCTAACCCCAAGCGACACACGGAGTTCAGGTTTAGAATTGACGGTGCGCTACAACTCTGGCATACCCAGACAAAGACGAGTCCGGAGGCGATGCTTGCGGTGGTCAAGGACCGTTGCGGCAACGTCGACCGCTTCGAGCGCGAAGCGGCCCAGGATGGCTACGTGCAGCGAGATGTGGACGGCGCGTTGATCCGGTACCGTGTCTCGATTTTGCCGGTTGCCAGCGCCAATCGATCGATCAAGGCGGAGAGCATCGTAATTCGTGTGCTCGACGATCGAAATGTGTTCACGGATCTCAGCCAGATCGGACTGTTGCCGGGTGCTCTCGACCGCTACAAAAAGGCGATACACAAGCCACATGGGATGATCATCATGACGGGCCCGACCGGCTCGGGTAAGAGCACGACGCTGGTTGCGGCACTGCAGGAAGTCGTTCGGCCGGAGGTCAACGTGTTGACGGTCGAAGACCCGGTAGAGTACGTCATTCCGGCGATCCGCCAGATCAAGCTTGGGCCGCGCCTTGGGATGGAGCAGGCCATCCGCGCCATCCTGCGGCATGACCCGGATATCGTAATGGTCGGTGAGATGCGCGACCGGCCGACCGCTGAGCTGGCGATCAAGCTGGCGAACACCGGCCACCTCACGTTCTCTACGCTGCACACAAACGACGCTCCGAGCGCAGTCAGTCGTCTATACAAGATGGGCATAGAGCCCTTCCTAATCGCCTACGCAATTAACCTGGTCGTTGCACAGCGCCTGCTCCGGAAACTGTGCCCCGACTGCAAGCGCGTTGACAACGACCCTGACGTTATACTCCTGCGCGAAGTCGGCTTCTCGGATGAGGAGATCCGGGAAACGACGTTCTATGTCGCTGGAGATCAGCCGGCGTGCAAAACATGTCGCGGCGTCGGATACAGGGGGAGACGGGCCGTGTCGGAAGCGCTGTATGTGACCAGATCGATTCGGCACCTAATTGTGACGGCCGGTGAAGCAATCGACGAGGACGCGATCCGGGAGACGGCCATCAAAGAGGGCATGCTGACCCTGATTGCTTCTGCGCGTGAGGTCGTGAAGATGGGACAGACATCTGTCGAGGAAATCATCCGGATAACCGCTACGGACGACTAACATGCAGGTTTTCTACGCGCTCATCGCAATGCTGCTGCTGGCCCTGCTGTCATTGACGCTGCAGCGCGGCACACACAGTGCTGAGCGACGCCAAATCGTCAATGAGATGACGACGCAGCTCGTCGGTGTCGGTATCGACGTCATCGAGCACATCGGGCGGCAGCCGTTCGATTCACAGACCGATTCGAACAAAGTCGCCACCGTTCCGCCGGTGACCAACGCTGCGCAATTAACACCTAAAGGTTCATTTGGTGGCTGTACGGACTATAATGCGTGCGAAGACGTAGATGACTTTGACGGACTAACGATCACACGTGACGTCGGTGGTCTCGACTTCGATGTCGTCATCGAGATTAATTATGTCGACGAGAACAATCCTGATGTACAGCCGGGATTCAACACTTTCGCGAAAGAAATAAGACTCAGTATCAGCAGTCCGTACCTCTATATCACCAAATCGACTCCCCTTACAGTGCAGATTGCGCGAGTTAGGGCCTACGACCGAGCTACAAAGGTCTAACGGGTTTGATTCATGCAAATGCTCCTAGACCATATCGCGGCGGTTGTCATCAGCGGCATCATAATTCTCGTGCTCGCGGTGGTAACGCTCGGCGGCAAATCGTCGTCCATTGAGTCGACACAGTATCGCGCGCAGAAAAGGATGTTGCTCAACCTTGTCGAGTTTCTGGAGCGGGACATCACCAATATCGGGGCGGGTGTCAGTCCGGTTACCGGCGCCATCCAGAGTTTTGACACGTCCGCGACCATACGATTCTTTCAGTTTTTGGCACGGCCGGATTCGAGTCAGGCCGCGCCCAGTGTGATTCGCTACGAGTGGGAGCCCGAGGCGACGATTGACCTCAAGCGAGGAACCGTCCCAACTTATACCGTCAGGCGTCTCATTGACGGCACCATGGACGGCCGTAGTACCGGCAACATAACATCATTCAGGGTAGACTTACTCACTGCTGATTCAACAACGGTGGGCGCATTTTCCGACACGCGATTAGTACGACTCGACGTGACGGCCATTTCACCGATAGGCGTGACTCAGGAAATACAAGAGTCCCGCTGGACGAAGATGTTCAGACCAGTGAACTTTCTCCGCACCAACTGACCACATATTTCCGGTGAGGTAGACATGGGACAATCAGCACTTATTCTGACGTTGGCCGCCACGGGGACGATTCTGATCCTTCTGATGGTTATCGGAAGGAATACAAAAGACGCGGATGACGATCTGGCGGGCTATCACTACAAGGTCCTCGCACGCGAGGCATCGGCGACTGGATTAGGTATGACCGTTCGACGCCTCGTGGACGACACGGACAACTGGCTCGCGAACCCGTCACAGTACGAATATCCGACGACCGCCCATCACGGGGCTACCTTCAGCACCGAGGTACTGCCTATTCACGAGGATACGGTCGACGTCATATCGACTGGCGTTGAACAACGACCGGGAGGGGCAACGACGCACGTTATCGAAGCGCGGTATGCAAAAGGCTTCATGAATCTCGGCGTGCCCCCAGGATTGAAGTACGCGATCTTCTCCGACAAGACGCTGACGCTGAACGGACAAGCCAACATCACGGCCGTCCACGACACGATGAACGCTAACATTCACACTAACGGCAGCCTGACCTCGAACGGAAACAAGGTTACCGTCGAAGGCTACGGCACGTACGAGCACAACGGGTCCGGAACGGTGAATCCGGAGAAGGCGATGGACGACGTGTTCAGCCCGAACGACGACACGAATGGGTCTGATCCGAACATGCATGCGTCCGATTCTATCACCGTCCCGACGTTTATCGCCGCCGACTACTTGCCGTATGCCACATACGTAACCGCTGGTGACACAAGTTTTAGCGGCGTAATCGACTTCACGAATTGGAATGGGATCTCAGGCTTTGGAACCGCGGATGACCCATACCTGCTCTATGTGAGTGGCAATCTGACAATCAGCGGAAATTCTACGTTTCTGGGGTACGTGCAGGTCGTCGCTGAGGGCACAATAACGATCAGCGGTGACGTGACGGCTACCACGACGCCGCCGCCGGACAAGGATGCGCCCGAGGCTGACTGGGACGCCTGGACCATGTTGAACCTTGACGCGGCGGGCAATACGTCGATCGGATGGTTTGCCGAGCAGGACATCACGCTAAGTGGGAATTTCAATGTCGTCGGTCAACTTTATACCAATATGGATGTCGTCCTCAACGGTGGCGGCGGTCAGCCGACCAACATCATAGGCGGCATCACGAGCTCGGATTTGAACCTGAACGTAAACGGCGGTGTCAATATCCGGTATGCGTCAATCTCTGAATCGGTCTTGCTGCCGGGATGGACGCACATCGCTCCGGTCGGCGTCCGGCTGATTGCATACGCTGAATGGTAGACAAAACGACATGGAAGCAGAGGAGCGAAATACGGAAGAGGTAAAGGAGGCCGAAGAGGTCGCTACTGCAGCGCCGGACGTGCGTGTGAACGGTTCTGCGGAGACGGAGGAGGGCATACTGCCCGATGCCTACTATCGCATCTTGGACACGCTCCCGCCGAGTGTATACGGAATCGAGCGTGTACGGTACTACACGGGTGAGATAAACGGATTGCCCGAAGTCGAGAAGGCCGTAGTCCGCCAGAAGTTCAATGACTTCGTCTCGAAAATGATGCAGATCAATGCATCGGACATGGACATGGGCGGTGAGTCGTGCAACGGCCACATCTGGTACCGTGTCGATGGTCTCAAGAAGCCTTATCCGGAGCTGGGTCGGCTCACCGAAGACGAGTCGGAGCTGTTCTTGCTCTCACTCCTGATCCCGCAGCAGCAGCAGCGACTCCTCGATCACTACGCAGTCGACTTCGGATACAGCATGGAGATTGGTCCGAACGAGGCGAATCGGCGTTTTCGAAACACCGTCTTCTTCGACAACAAGCGCCTGGCGCTCAGCATGCGTATGCTGCCGTGGAAACCGCGGCCGCTTCGAGGCTACGGCTTTCATCCCATCATCGAGCGCGGGCTACTTTTCAGGTACCTTCGTGACGGAATAACCCTTATCACGGGCGTAACCGGTTCCGGAAAGAGTACGACGCTCGACGCCATAGTCAACGCGAACAACGACGATATCGAGGCTCAGATCATAATTATCGCGCAGCCGCTGGAATATCTCCATAGTTCAAAGAAATGTATCGTTAGACATAGGGAAGTTGGGACCGACGTGGCCAGCTATGTGGACGGTATGGTCCAGGCGCTACGTCAAGACCCCGATGTCGTCGTGGTTGGAGAAATGAGGGACGCGGAGTCCATATCAACGGCACTGGAAATGGCGGATACGGGACATAAAGTGTTTTCGACGCTACACACAGGTAGTGCAATCGAGACTATTGACCGTATCGTGGCCGAGTATCCGACCGAGGAACAGGACCGTGTTCGTAACCGGGTCGCCGACGTTCTGAACTGCATCATCTCGCAGAAGCTGCTGCCGGCTGTTGGAGGAGGCCGCGTGCTCGCCAAGGAGGTCATGTGGATGACGTCCTCAGCGCGCGCGGCAATCAAGAACAAGAACACCGGCGAAATCTATCAAATGATGTGGTCCGGCAGCGACCAGGGTATGACTACGCTGGAGCAGGACCTGTACCGTCTGATGCAGAACGGTGAGATCACCGCCGAGACGGCACTGAGTTACGCGAATAACAAGCGTCGCTTACTACAGATTTTGAACTAAAGGCCTGAGTGCAGATGGCGAGGAAGAGAAAGTTCGATTCCGTACTGGGTGTGTTTGTTACGGATGCGCTGGTTGACTCCGTGTTGATGCAACGCACGGAGAGTCGAATCCGAGTAATCAATCGGTTTGGTCGACCACGTTCCAGGATCGGCGATCGGATTAGCGATCTGGCAACCGTCCTGCCGGGTCTGAAAGACAGCTCGGAGGCTGATTTTACCCTCGAAGTCGGCGACGGTACCACCGGATCCGACCCCTCCAGCCTCTTTTTGTCCTCGGAGTTCGGAGCCGTCGCATCGGCATCGGACGTGAAGGAGAAGCAAACGATCGGTCGACAGACGACGCCGATCACAACGCAGCTCAAGGACATCCTGGCCGAGTGCGCAAACCTGGGCCACGACTCCCTGCACATTTCCTTCTGTCTGGGATCGGCCGACGTCGCGTACGTCGAGTTGTCCCCGCCGAAGCACGAACCAACGGCGGTAACCAATCTTCTCAATCTAAAGAAGAAGACAGAGGACAAGGACGACCGGTCGGGACCCGTGCGCGGTCTTCTGCGAAAACACCTTGTTGACAACCTCGAGGAGCAAGGTGTCGGCCTGTTCGACAAGAAGCGGGTCGCATTCGTACCCATGACGAGGAAGAGTGGGCGCGACAGATATCTGGCCGTCGTCCCCCGTGTGCCGGACAGTATCTCGCCAACACTTAAGGAACTAAATTCGGGACGATCGACGCTGTCCGCTGTCGCCGATATCGTTGACGCCGAGCTTCCGCTTTATCTGTCGCTCGCACAACAGCACGCGGACGCGACGAATTCGCGTAACGTCGCCGTCATTCGTGTCGGTGCGGAAGACACGATGTTGCTGTTCGTCCGTGGTAGAAAGCTTGCGGAATTCGAGAGAATACGGTCACTGACCTCATACGACCCATCGGAGACAGTCTGTAGTCGCGTGCTCCTTAAGCAGGACGAGTCCAAGTTCGGCGAACTCGATCTCGTACTGGTGGTCTCTGAGGAGCGACGCGACGATGCGAAGAATGTTTTCCAGGAGTATTTCCCATCGGCGCGCGTCGAGTGGCTGCAGGATGTGCTGGCGGGCAAGAACCTTTCCATGCCCTCCGAAGAGGATGTACACCTGAAGAGCACGTCGATACCGGCTATCGGGATCGGCCTGCGCTGGATGGAGGAGTGGGATCGCAAGGGCATCGGTACCCGCATAAACCTGATCCCGAAGCGACTCGTACGGCGCAAGAAATCGAATGAAAAGGTCGCCTGGCATACCTATGCGATGCTCGGTGTACTCTTTGCCTGTGCTTTCTTCTACAGCTGGAAGTTCATGACGAATCAGCAGGAGATCGATCAGCTTCAGCGCGAACTCGCGGTCAATCCGCCGGTCTTCCCCGATGAAGACCCGGCCGTACTGAAGATGCGCGTCGACAGTCTCAACAACGCCTACCAGGCGTACACACGGGCTCTCGGCATCCTGGACTCGCTCCTCGTCGGAAGTGACAAGTGGACGCGGTCGCTGGCGAAGATGACCGAATCCACAAGGTCGATTGGGAGTGTGTGGCTAAAGGGTTGGACGCCTACTTCCGGGGCGTCGGTTCGGCTCGAGGGTAACGCTTTATCCCGGTCGAGAATCGCACGTCTGGCACAGGAGTGGAACGGCTCCATCGAATCATTGAACTTCGCCGATATCGGGGGTGTGCGCGTGTATACCTTCACGATGCACGTTCCTATCCAAGACGAGATGCCGCCGGTCGCGATACATCTGCGAGAGACAGCGCTCGAACAGGAAACAGCGGCCCCCGTGGTCGTCGATTGAGCTCAAAGGTGACGACCCATGATGAAATCCTCTGCTCTTAACACGATCGTACTGGTGATCTTCGCTGCCGTCCTGATTGGAGCCGGACATTACGCAACCGAAGTTCACCAACCTAGAACGCTTGAGCAATTGCAGGACAAAATCAAACTGGCTAAGCTGCAGCAAGCGCAAGTCGAGGAACTGCTCGTCGAGCAAGCGGCTTCGGCGGAAATGGCCGAACTCGTACTGCGAAAGTGGAAAGCACGCTACAAGTTCATTCCCCCGAATCTCAATACGGCCGACATGGTTCTGTACCTCGAGAGCCTGACGCGGAGCGGCTTTGAGCGCTTCGACGTCAAGCTGCAAGGTGTTACCAATGCCGGCAGCTTCAGCTACTACACCTTCCGTGTGGATGCGACAGCGTTCTTCAATTCCTTCTATGACTTCATCTGGCATATAGAAAATAATCGGGAGTTCTATCGGGTCGAGAACCTCAGGGTAAGCCACACAACCGTATACAAGGACAACAGGCAGACCGAGATTCCTCGTCGCTTGGACATGGTATCGGCGTCGTTTTTCCTCCACGCCTACTTTGCAGCAACCGAGGGAATCAGTGGTACTGACGAAGAACTGATGCCCGTTCCGATCGCTATGCTGCCGCGGCGGACGGCCGCCCATAATTCGTTCTATCCCATTGTCCGGACAGACCTTCCACCGAACGACGAAATGCTCGTCGATACTGAGAACGCCACGCTGCTGTCAATCGTCGGTGACCGGGCAATATTCAGGTGGGACGGCCGGCAGTATATCCTCGGAGAGGGGGATCGCGTCTATCTCGGCGAGATCGTCAAGATCGATCCGAAGATGTCGCTTGTCAGGATCACGCTGAATAAGGGAGGGCGCGTGATCACGTTCGACAAGAAGATGGAAGTCGGCGAGCGCTACCGCCAGGCGGAGGGCGAAGGTATCCAGATGCAGCCGATTGACGAGTTCTAGGACGGGCAGCCGGGCCTTCTCGAGAGGCGTTTACATTCTGATTTGAGGGCCGATACCCGGGGAAATGTGCAGTTTCCTACGCCGTTGCCCTCAGAATGCCGCTACCGCCGATCTTTAGACGTACGCGGTCGGTTGGATTCGCCGCCGTCGTCGCATTCATCGTCGTTCACCTGGTCGTGAAAGCGGTGGTTTTCAGCCATCCGTTTCTAACCTATGTAGCGGATCCCGTCTATGATGCGACGCGAGGCCTCGTTACACATTCGACTATCGCCGGCATCTTCGAAATATCGATTGTCGGCGCATTCCTATTCGCAATCGTACGGCTACGCCGATCGGATCTCGGAATTCACTCCGGAATCAGCAATGCCGTTTTGGTCACGATTTTCGTGTGGTCGATGGCTCAGTTCCTGGCGGTCTTCGTTGGACGGCTTGACGGCGGTACCCTCTTTTTCGGTAAGGCGTGGCGGGTCGCGGATCCGTTCTATTGGGCCGGCTTGGTGCAGTCGCAGGCGGTGACCGCGTTTATCGAAGAGCTAATGTTTCGTGGATTCCTGTTGCCACAGGTTTTCTTGATCCTGATTGGTGTGACGAAATGGACGTGGATCCGCTGCGTCGTCGTGGCCGCGCTGGTGACACAGACTTACTTCGCACTATGCCACGTGCCGTCTGCACTCAGGATGGGGCTGTCAAACGCCGCGATAGCAGTCTACGTCGTCGAGGCGTTACTCGTGGGACTGCTGTTTGTCGCAATCTACCTCCGCACGGGCAACCTTTTCGTAGCTATCGGAATACACGGACTACTGAACTATCCCGGATCATTGTTCGTATCTCGTGTGGATCCGTCACTCATCGTCCTCGTTCTTTCGTGTGCATTGCTGATCGCATGGCCTTACTGTGCACGCATAATGAATGAGGTCTTTACCTTACGGGTCGGCATGATCGAGCCCTCCTTGTCGAGCCGGCAGTTTGGCCTTCTTCAACAGTCGATGAAGTAATGAAGTTGTTGCAGTGGAAATCTCAGGGCATCGGAGCGATCCTGCTGGCCGGTATCTTGTTCACCGGCGCGCTGCCGGTGAACGCGCAGGAAATCCGCAGTTTTGACCCGCGGGGTCTCGTCGTTGGTGTTGGGTTTGGAACCGGCACGTACGGCGGCGACGGGGTGTCGCCCTTCAATAACGCAAACGCGGCAATGCGTTTTGAATCCTTTTATAACCTCTCGGAGCGACTTTCGGCCGGTCTGAACTTCATATCAGCGAAGTACGGTCTTAGGGGGGATACGCGCGGCAGTCTCGGCCTGGCTGTGAGGTTTCGCTTTCTTGAGGATCGCGTCAGCCCCTACGGCACGGTTGGATTTCACATTCTCAACGGAGGTGAGAAGACGGGCTCGGGACCGATGGGAGCGCTCGGCATTGACTGGGCCGCCTCGGATCGGTTCAGTCTGTTCCTGGAAGGAATGATGCAGGCATCCACACCGGATGATGCATTCGACAAGGTGGAAAGTGGAAGCGGTATCGATGCCCTACTCACGGTGGGGGTGGGGTTGCGGCTCCGGCTTACGCAACCGAAGCGTCCCGGCTTTGCGGTAGACATCACTGTGCCCGACACGGTTCTCGTGGGCGATATCATAACGCTCGGCGCCACGGTAACCGGCAATCCCGCATCGCCTGTTACGTTGTCCTGGAGAGTCGAACAGTTGACCGAATACCGGGGAGAGCAGGTGCGGCACGCATTCCGATACCTCGGCCCGCAGCGAGTCACGGTGATTGGTCGCGATAAGCGCTACGAAGTCAGGCAATCCGCAGAAATAGTAGTTGTCGATGATTCCCGATACGAGTTCGTTGGTGACGCGGTGGGACCTGTGGTGAATCGCCAAGGACGGCCGAGGATTCTCGAGATCTACGGAGATCGCACTGTCAAAATCGGAGTATCGCACAATTATCGCGTGCGCCTGCGACCCGGCGCGAGTTGGCCCGTCAACTACGCGTGGGAAATGGGAGACGGTACGTCCTTAATTGGAAACAACGTGCTACACCGCTACGTCCAGCCGGGGCAATACACGATTACCGCGATCAGCAAGAACTCGCTTGGCGCCGATACGCTGACTACGCAGGTGTTTGTTGAGCCCGCCGCCGGGCCTGGCCGAGAGCCGACTACGCCGTCGCGTGATCCTACCGCGTCGACAGACCCGGAAAACGCGCCGCGTCCGATCGTGCGCCGATATCATCCGGATGAGCTGCGAAGCTCTGACGGTGTTCGTCCGACCGGTGGGGGCTACGGGTGGTTGGTCGGTAACTACATGGAGCAGTCTCCCGCCCAGCAGATGCTGCGCCAGTTTAGAACCCGCGGCTTCAGAACTGGTATTCTGGTCGATTCACAAGGCGGAGGAAGCAGCGTCTATCGCGTGGTCGTCGGTCAGTTTGCTTCGACGGGCAATGCGCTTGCGGCCAAGCGGGAGGTGCAACGACTTGCTCCGACCCCGATTTCGCTGATCGACATATCGAATCCCTCGTCACCTGTAGCGCCCATCAGGGTGTCGGCACGCCGGCAGTCTCCGGCTTCCCCCGGTGCGGACAGAACGCCGCCGGTACTCTCGCGGCCGATAGTGCAGCATGCGGGACCCGAGCGTCCGACTACGATCAACGTCTCGAGGCTGTCCGCGGCTGACAGCGAATCCGGGGTGGCGAAGATCGAGTACAGGATCACGTCGGAGGATGGAAACGAAGTCGTAACCGACTGGACCACGATCGCCGAACCGGATGCGCCATCAGCGGAAACCAACACCGTCGCTGAGTTGCCCATGTTTGCGCGGGATCGTCGTGTCATCTTCGAGGCGCGTGCTGTAAATGGCGCGGGCCTTTCCGCAACGGCTTCTGTTCCGGTCGGCGTCAATGTAGATGAAACGCCGCCGTCCTTCGACGCCACGTCGATTCGCGTAGCTGAAGAGTCCGGCGGACCGGTTGTAGTAATGGCGTTGGAGTCGATTCGTGACGACGAGTCGGGCGTGGCGCAGGTACGCTACCGTGTTATCGATCACAACGCGCCCGCTACCGTTTACCTCGATTGGACGGACGTTACCGGACGCGATCGCGTAGTGAGGGCCGTTTCAGAATTGAAAGCGCGCTCACGCCTCGTAGTCGTGGAGGTGGAGGCACAGAACGGTGCCGGTGCCGTCAGTTCGTACGCGAAGTCACTTACACTTCCCGTAACGGAAGCGGTGTCGGCGGTGGATGTGGCGGAGGCTCCGCGGACGGTCGATGTGGCGGAAGCTCCGCCGACGGGCGATGTGGCGGACGCTCCGCCGACGGGCGACGTGGCGGAAGAACCTCCGATCCCGGCGCAAACTGTGTCCGCGAACGTTCCTGATGTACCGGCACCGCAGCTTCGAAGTGTCAAGGTGTATGTTCGTGAGGATCGATTGCTCGTTTTCCTCGACGGCCTGCTGGATCGCGAATCCACAATCGGACGGGTAGAATACCGGGTCTTGACGCCGGACGAACAACCGATCACCGACTGGGCGGACGTGACGCTGGTTCCACCGGGCCGGTCCTCATACGGCTTGCAGATGCACCGTTTCCAAGTCCCTGCCGGTGTAGCTGATGGGCATCGGCTACAGGTCCGAGTAACGAACAGCGCAGGTGCACAGACCGTCGTTTCGAGCAGGATCGGCAACAACTCGTAGCCTGCCGGCGCAAGTACTCTCCGTTATCGGCGTTCAGAGGCTCGCTTGATTCTGTCGTGCAGCGCCAGGCCGATGCCCTCGGTCGGCGGCTCCTCGCAGTAGATCGTGCGAATCCCGATTTGCTCGCAGTGTCGAAAAAAGTAGAAGAGTTCGTGAGCGTACTCGGCTACGTCACTGCACAGTTTGATTACTTCGAAACCATCCGCATGTGCCGGCATGTTGATCCCTAGGTAGGCGGTCTGAGGGCCCGGCGCACGCGTTCTGTCGACCATTCGGACTGACGCCTCAGGCGCGTAGTGCGGGTAGTGCATGCCCGGGCTCCTCGACGGCTGTGTCGGCACCGGCACAGCACTGTGCGACGCGATCTCCACCACGGCACAAAGTTCTTCCGCCGAGACGGCGCCCTTCCGCAGCAAGACCGGGATCTCCGCCGTACAGTCAACTACGGTCGACTCGAGCCCTAGCGTCGATCTCTCACCCTGGAGGATGCATGCAATACGACCGTCCAGATCGTCGCGCACAGCCTGCCAAGTAGTCGGGCTCGGACGCCCCGACCGGTTGGCCGAGGGCGCAGCGACAGGAAAGCCGCATGCTTCGAGAAGGGCGTGCGCGACGGGGTGCGCCGGCATCCTTACGCCCAGCGTGCCAAGGCCCGCTGAGACGACCGCCGGCACGGAGCTGGCACGTGGCAGGACTAGCGTCAGCGGACCCGGGAAGAAGGCTTCGATTAGCCGGGACGCAGCCGGCGTAATAGCATCGACAACCGATCGAAGCATCGACTCGTCCGCCACGTGCACGATTAGGGGATTGTCGAGTGGACGGCCCTTCGCCTCAAATATCTGCTCGACCGCCACCGCGTTCCGTGCGTCCGCACCGAGACCATAAACCGTCTCGGTCGGGAACGCGGCAAGTTGTCCCTCGGACAGGAACCTGGCCGCTATTGCTGGTGATCGTGTCAGGACGGTACGCACGGGCGCAGTTGGTTGCGACCGGGGTACTCCCGTCAGCGCGTAACTGATCCCTTGAGCCCTTATCGCGAAGCGGCCCGGGCAACACGTCTGCTCCAGACGCGCACGTCGTCGAGCATCAGATAGATTGAGGGCAAGATCAGCAGCGTGACTACAGTTGAGAAAGTCAGCCCTCCAACGATAGCCCTCGCCATGGGGTAGTAGGGAGGACCGTCGCCGCCTATCTGCTTCGTGCCGAAGCACAACGGAATCAAACCAAGGACGGTTGTAGCCGCGGTCATGAGAATAGGTCGCATGCGGTCACGTCCCGCCTGTACAATGGCCGCCTCCCGTGCCTGTCCCTCGGAGCGAAGGTGGTTGATATGGTCTATCAAGACGATGCCGTTGTTGACA
Source organism: Rhodothermales bacterium (assembly GCA_041589075.1). Lineage (GTDB taxonomy): Bacteria > Bacteroidota > Rhodothermia > Rhodothermales > JABDKH01 > JBFHWK01. The sequence goes on along the minus strand of JBFHWK010000006.1, from coordinate 24,787 downwards.
ACGATTCCCACTAGAATGAGAATTCCTATCCACGCCATAATGCTGAAGACCGTATCCGTCATAAGGAAAAACCACCAGACGCCGACCACCGAAAACACGATCGATGTCCAGATGGCGGCGGGATGAACAAGCGATTCAAAGAGCGCCGCCATCACGAGATAAATCAGAATCAGTGCCAGAATCAGGTTCATCATCATGATCGCCTGCGACTCCTCCTCATGCCGAAAGCTGCGGCCGAAGTCCCACGCATATCCGGTCGGCAGTTCGTAGCGGTCGAGGATTCGACGGATCTTTTCCTTCGCCTCGTTTGACGTCATTCCGTCCAGACCTGCCGTCACGCCGAGCATGGTCTTGCGGTCCTCGCGCCCAATTGCTCGTGGCCCTCGCGTGAGGCTGAAATCCGCCACGGCACCCAGGCGTACCTGCCCCGACTGAGAGCCCAGGAGCATAAGGTTACGCAAATCGTCCACGGACTGCCGGTCACTTTCCTGAAACTTGATGCGCATCGCGATCTCACCGTCCGCCGATCGAAATCGCTGCAAGTTCTGTCCCCGCATTGCCGAGGATACCGTCCGCGCTACCTGCTCACTCGAGTAACCGTATTGCCTTGCGCGCTCGCGATCGACCCGAACATGCACTTCGCGTTCTCCGACTGTCCCTTCGCTGCGTACATCGACAAGTCCCTCGATTCGACCCAGAACCTGGGCCACCTCATCTGCGAGATCTGCTAATACCTCACTCGATTCGCCGCTAAGTGTGATGCGAACCGATTCCCGACCACCCGTGTTGCGCCAAGTCCAACTGGGTGACCCAATGGCGATCTTCGGCAGGTTCGCGCTGATTTCCTTCTTGATGTCGCCGACGTCCTTCTGAGCATCCTTCGCGTCGATAAGCATGATAGTCGATGACGCAAACTCAGGCTGGAAGTAGCTGTATACGGACCGTATCTCGAATTCTTCCTTGTTCTCAAACAAATACGCTTCAATCTTATCGACGGCCTGTTCGACGCGATCCAGCGTGTAGGTATCGTTGATGTGGTAAATTAAGCGGATCTCGCGTTCATCATCGTGGTCGGGAAAGAAGTCCTGTGTGACGACCTTTGCAGGCACAAGCACGCTCAGAAGTACGGCGACAATGATGGCGGCCGCGCTCCAGCGATGTGTGATCATCCACTGAAGTATGCGACCGTATCGATCGATTGACTTGTCTATGATCGTCGGTGCCGTCTTCTTCGGTGGCTTGAGTCTCGAAGTCAACAGCGGCACCACGGTCAGGGAAATGAGGAGCGACGTAAAAAGTGCGACGCAGATGGCTGCCGATACATGCTTCAGGTAAACGGTCACTTCGTCAGCCTGGCTTACGATCATCGGCAAAAAGACGATCGCCGTCGTCAGTGTGCCTGCGGTGACCGCAAGTGCTACTTCTTTTACTCCCCGAAGCGCAGCCTCGTAGCTCGACCCAGACGGGTCTAGATGCTGATGCCGGTGAATGCTCTCAGTCACGACCACGGCATTGTCGACGAGCATACCCACTGCCAGCATGAGGCCCATCATCGTCAAGATGTTGAGTGTGAAACCGAGGAAGTACAAGAAGCCAACTGTGACGAGTATGGAAATCGGCACAGCCAGCGCCACGATGCTCGTCGTACTGATGCGTCTGAGAAAGAAAAAGAGAACGATGATTGCGAATAATCCGCCCAGGAATCCAGCCTGGAGCAGATCCGACAAGGACGAGGTGATGCCGTCGGCCTGATCGTGCATGTAGTACAGGGAGACGCCCCGCATTTCGGGGTTGTCGGCTACATCGTCAAAGACGCTCGACACCTGGCGGACAACCTCGACGACATTTGCACCGCTCTCTTTGAACACGTCTAGTCCGATTGCAAACTTGCCGTCAAGATGCCGCGCGTGCGGCAGTTCCGGGTCGTCATAGACGACTTTGGCTATGTCCGCAAGCCGGAGGCCTGAGCTGCCAACAGGAAGATTCTCGATTTGAGAGACGTCGGAAAGCTCTCCAACAGGACGGACGAGATACCGCCGCGTGCCGTGTGTAATTCGTCCTGCGGAGACCGAAAAGTTCGCGCTCTGGAGCGCCGACATCAGATCCGGGAGATCGACTCGGTGGGCTGCGACACGATCCGCCATGAGCTCGATCCTGACCTCGCGCTCCCAGACGCCATAGAGCTCAACCTTAGACACACCTTCCACGCGTTCAACGGGCCGCACTAGGTTGCGGTTGAGCATGTCAAACGCTCCGGACAAGTCCCGCTCCGACGAGATGCGCATCTGCAGGATCGGCATGTCGTTCATGGACCACTTACCGACAAAGAGCCGTTCGAAATCGTCGGGAAACTGGTTGCGAATGCCATCCAACTTCTCCTGGAGCTCAATGGCTTTCAGGTCGGTGTCGGTGCCAAAGTCAAACTCGAGGTGGATGTTGGCTCCGTCGAGGCGGGAGGTCGAGTTCATCCGCTTGATATCCGTAACGGTGGCGACCACCTCCTCAGCGGGTCGCGTGATTTCCCGCTCGACCTGGTCCGGCGTAGACCCTTCGTAGGGGAGATTGACCCACAGCATGGGTGCATCGAATTCCGGGAAGAGCTCGAGTCTGATGAGCCGCGCAGATATTGCCCCAATTACGACGACGCACAGGAAGACCATCATGGTCGTGACCGGGCGTCGCATTGAGAGCTCGGACAGGCTCATCTAGGGCCTCCTGGTTTGATTTTTCGCTTCCACAACGGCCTCCTGACCGACTACATCCGGTTTTCGATCAAGGCTGGCATACATGACGGGAATGACGATGAGCGTCAAGAGGGTCGATACAATGAGTCCTCCGATCACGGTGATCCCCATCGGAGCTCGTATTTCCGCTCCCTCGCCGAAGCCGAGTGCGAGAGGAAGCAGCGCGAGGATGGTTGTCAGCGTGGTCATGAGAATCGGACGCAGGCGAAGCCGGGCCGCTTCCTGGATTGCCGTCAGCTTTGCTTCTCCCTCCGCGCGGAGCTGGTTTACGAGATCGACAAGGACGATCGCATTGTTCACCACAATGCCCGCAAGCAGTATGAGCCCAATGAAAACGATGACGCTTATTGTGGATCCTGTCAACCAGAGCGCCAAGATTGCCCCGATGGCGGCCAGTGGAATGGAGAAGAAGATCACGAACGGATGCATCAAGGATTCAAACTGTGATGCCATCACGAGGTACACAAGGAACACAGCGAGTGCCAGGGCAAACAGAAGCGAACGGAAGCTCTCAGTCATTTCCTCACTTTGTCCGGCCAGACGAGCCGTTATTCCGTCCGGCATCCTCGTGTTCGCAATAACCTGCGTGATCTCTTCACTGGCGCCTCCCAGATCACCGTAACGCAGGTTCGCCGTAATCACCGCTACGCGCTGCTGTCCGGTTCGCCGGATTTCGCTGGGCCCGATATCGACAACGACGTCGGCAACCGATTGCAGTGTCACCGGCTTACCGCTCTCCGGATTGACGATCAGCGCCCGAACGTCGTCGATGGATGAGCGATCCTCTTCTCTCGCTCGCACGACGATGTCGATCTTTCGATCCCTCCATGAGTACCGCGTGGCTACTTCACCACGTACCTGATTCACCACGCGATTGGCCACCTCATGCACTGCGAGGCCCAGTGCAGCGGCTCGCTCTCGGTCGAAGATGACTCTGATCTCCGGATGTCCCTGCTCGGTCGTACTCTTGACGTCCGCGAATCGATCGGACGATTCCAGGCCGTTTACAATCTCCTGAGCGACGGACCGCAGTTGGTCCAGATTGTAGCCCGCCACTTCCACCTCGATCGGGGTGCGAAACGTGAACAAGGTAGGCCGTCCGAACTTGTACTGAAGCGCCGGAATCTGAGCCAAGTCACGCCGCAGTACGGCGAATGCTTGCTCCTCGTCGAGTTGGGTCGAGCCAGGCTGCATCTCGACATGCAACTCGCCCCAGTTTTCACCACCCTCGTCGGGGTTGGCGTCCATCCGGTTGCCGGTTCCGACAGCGGCAAAGGTGGTCCTTAGGGACGGAATGCCCAGCGCCGTTCTCTGAACCCGCTCCATCACCCGATCCGTTTGCTCGAGGGGCGTTCCCGGTGTCAGTCGCATTTCCACGATAAACTCTCCCTGCGAGAGAGGAGGAATGAACTCAAGGCCCAGTCGAGGTACGAGCAGAAGAGACGCGGCAAATAGGGCAAAAGCTGCTATCAACACCGTCGTCCGGTGGGCAAGCGACCAGGCAAGCATTCTGGGATAGACCCGCGCCGCGGCACCATAGGCACTGTTGAATCCGATGGTTACGGGGTGCAAGAGCAATCGTATCAACTTGCCGAGGCCCCGAACCGTCAGAACAACGCCGCGCGAAATCAGACTCGGTATCGTGTCGAATATGAAAACCCGAACCTTGCGGAGACCGCTGCCAAACCGTGTCTTGGGTACGCGTCTTGATGGTGCGGCATGCGTTCGCCGCTCGCCACCTCCGAAAGAGGCCAGCATGGGAATCAGCGTGATGGCCACGACCAGAGAGGCGAGTAGCGAAAACGTGACCGTAAGTGCCTGATCACGAAAAAGCTGTCCCGCAATTCCTTTGACGAAGACGAGCGGAGCAAAAACGGCAATAGTCGTCAGTGTCGACGCAATGACTGCGGTTGCAACGCCACTAGCGCCTTTTCTGGCAGCCTCTAGCCGCGAAAGTCCCCTTTCACGGTATCGAGCGATGTTCTCGAGCACGACAATCGAGTTGTCGACGAGCAGCCCGACGCCGAGCGCGAGTCCACCGAGAGACATGATGTTCAGCGTGATATCGGCGCCGTACATCAGATTAAACGTGGCGACGACGGACACGGGAATGGACACGGAGATTATGAGCGTCGTCGGGAAGTCTCGAAGAAACAGGAACAGAACAAGCACCGCCAGCACGCCACCGATTATACCGGCGTTGATCACTTCGTTTACGGCATTCGATATGAAGGTCGACTGGTCGTATACCTTGACGAGCTCGATGTCATCGGGGAGCAGATCGCGCACGCGCCGCAATCGCTTCTCGACCTCGGTGGCGACCGCAACCGTATTTGCGTTGCCCTCCTTGTAGATGGCAATCTCAACGGCCTCGACACCGTTGATCCGGTTTATGGATTCGCGTTCCTTGAAACCCATTCGAACGTCAGCAATGTCTCTCAGATACGTAGGTCGCAAACGCCCGCTCGAGACAATGACGCTGCTGATCTCGTCCACCGTGGCGAACTGATTGACGGTCCGAACCAGGAATTGTTGGGTGCCTTCTTCCAGTCGACCGCCGGACAAGTTGACATTTTCCGCGCCGAGTACCTGGGCGACCCTATCGAGCGAAAGGTTGAGCTGCGATAGTTTTTGCTGGTCTACAAGAACCTGCACTTCGTCTTCGAGGCCGCCACTTACTTTGACGGCAGCCACGCCGAGACTCGATTCAAGGTTCTTCTTGATCTCCTCGTCCGCAAACCGACGGAGGTACTTGAGCACTTCCTCGTCGATGGAGGGTCCCACCTGATTTGCAGCCGGTCGTGCCGGGGGCGTCGGAGTTTCGCGGGCTATCTGAACTTCTTCGACCCTCCGGTGCCGCAAGGCAAAACGCATGATGGGATCCAGTGAGGGATCGAATCGCAAGATGACCGGCCGCTGTACCTCCAGAGGCAACCGTAGCGCGTCCAGCTTTTCCCGAACCTCCAGACTCGCCATGTCCATGTCGGTGCCCCACGCGAACTCGAGTACCACGTCCGACTGCCCGGCGCGAGACACCGAGCGAATCTCGTTTACGTTCTTGACGACACCGAGCGTCTCCTCTATGTCCTTCGTGATCAGGTTCTCGATCTCGATCGGCGCCGCACCGACGTACTCAGTTCGTATCGTGAGAGTCGGATAGGTGAGGTCGGGGAGAAGATTGGTGTTCAGCCGCGACAGTGACACCGAGCCGAAGAGCATTACGGCCACGGTGAACATCGCGATGGTCACCCGCCGTCGTGTGGCGATCTCAATTATCTTCATTTCGTGAGTCGAATGGCACGCCTACCCGTTCACGCTACGGCTGCGTGGTCACGATCTCCACACGCGAGCTGTCTTTCAGATTGTTCTGGCCTGTGACGATCACTTGGGAGCCAATCTCCGCGCCCGAAAGCACTTCGACGAAACGGTCATCTTCGAAGCCGACCTCGACAGGGCGTCGGAACGAAAGGGTGTCGCGGACGACAAACACCGAGGACGCCTTGTCCTCCGTGACGACAGCTTCCTTAGGTACAAGGAGGGCTTCGGAATGGGTGTCGTAGACGATGCGGACGCGCGTAAACATACCGGGCTTTAGCCGACGCGTGCGGTCACGTATTTCCACGGTCACCTTAAACGTACCGGTGGCCGGATCGAGCACGGGACTGATTCGCTCCACTCTGCCGGTAAACTCCTCGCCCGCGAAGGCGTCGACGCGAAGGGTTGCGGGCTGCCGCACCCCGAGTTTCTTAAGCTCGCGTTCGGGGATGTGCATGATCGCATGAAGAGGATCAAAACTCGTTATGCGAAACGTCGGTTCGTATGCCTGCACCATGTTCCCGGTTTTTATCAATCGTTCCGAAACGACGCCGCTAATTGGTGCAACGACAGCGGTGTGCTCCAGGCTGAGTTTTGCAAGGTCGCGGGCGGCCTGCTGCGCCTCAAACTCGGAGCGGACGCGTTCGTACTCCTCCGTGCTGACAAGTTGCTTTGCGTGTAATTCCTCGTTGCGCTCGAACTCGCGCTGCAGTTTCTGGAGCGAGGCCTCGGCCCTGGTCAGCTCGAGCGCAAGGCGATCGTCGTCCAACTGTGCGAGTTTCTGCCCCTTCCGAACGAACTGACCTTCCTCCGTGAGGATTTCCTGGACAATACCTCCAGACTTGGCTACAACCGTCGCTTCTTCGACCGCCTCAAGTGTTGCCGTTCCGACGAGATGCGCCGAAATGTCTCCACGCGTCACTTCCGCCACTTCGACGGGCACCGCGGAGACCTCTTCCTCGTTCTCCGGCATATCCATCGAGCTGGCGTCACTGCCGCATCCGAGCTGCGAAAACACCAAAAAAACACATACGGTGGCCATGGAAGCCACCGTTCCTATTCTGATCATAGTCGTGAGAACAATATTTCGGAAGGCTCTCCAGAGCCCAGGCAACGTGCGGCGGCACCAGGCGACCCGGCTGCCTGTTCGGCTGCCTATTCGGATCCTTGCGCGTGGTACGCGATCTTTACGCTCGGGGTTGCACGAATCGTAGACGAGGACAAAAACCGCAGCTCCATTGTGGGATGGTGCGAATAGACAGCAAGACGCAGTGCACGAGAACGAATCGACAAGATGCCCCTGGGCCGCCGACGAGCTCGCGCAGGAGTATCATGATGCCGAGTGGGGAGTTCCTGTCCACGATGACGTCACACTTTTCGAGTTTTTGATACTTGAAGCTGCGCAGGCGGGCCTTTCGTGGAGTACAATCCTGAAGAAACGGGACAACTACAGGAAGGCGTACCGAGGCTTTGACCCCAAGAAGGTCGCCCGATTCGGCGAGCGAGACCGGCAGCGCCTGCTTCGTGATGCCGGCATCGTAAGGAATCGGCTGAAGATCGACTCCTCGATCGACAATGCGCGTGCATTCCTTAAGGTTCAAGAGGAGTTTGGTTCGTTTGACGCATATGTCTGGTCGTTTGTGAACAACGAGCCGATCGACGGCCGAAGGCGCGCCATGGCCGACCTTCCCGCAACGTCGGCGAAAGCCGAGGCACTAAGCAAGGATCTGAAACGGCGTGCATTTCGTTTTGTCGGTCCCACCATTTGTTATGCGTTCATGCAAGCCGTGGGACTCGTCAACGACCACCTGGTTACATGCTTTCGATACGGCCAGATTGCCCGCCTGCGATAGCGCGAGCCGTTCCCATTCCCAACCATCCTTACAACCGCATCCGAGCCGACGATTGATACTGTAGCTTGTTCTGATTCACGGAAGTCCGACTCGGGCGAGTGCGGTTCATATTTCTTTTCATAGTCGGGTGCGGCGTTGTCGGCACGTGTGCAGCGCAAATTGTGACCGGTCCGCCGGGAGCGGCTCGAGTCGACACGCTGGTCATCGCGCGGGGAGGTGTCGCCAGACTGCATCCGTTCGTTGTCAAGGGCTCCGTGGAGGCGCGGCGGGGGCCCACAACAATTGACTCCACGGCGTTTCGGGTTGACTACCGATTCGGGCACTTTTCGCTTAACCATGGGCCGACGGAGCCCGACACATTGATCGTCGCGTATCGGGTGATCCCCATCCTGTTCGAGGACGTATACAAGACCGAGGTTGCGCGCCGCATGGACACGACTGCCGCGCAACCCATGGATCGGCGATATAGGACTCAATTAACCGCGAGTCCGGTAGACATCTTCGGTGGGTCTCGTCTTCAGAAGAGTGGGTCGATCACCCGGGGCGTTATCGCAGGCAACAATCAGGACGCGACGATCGAATCCGGACTTCGCATGCAGCTGAGCGGTGAGATTGTGGACGGTGTCGAATTACGTGCCGTCCTCACTGATGAGAACACACCGATACTGCCGGAGGGGACGACACAGCGAATCAACGAGTTCGATCGTGTGTTCATCGAGGTGAAATCGGCGCGCGGCGATGCTCAGCTTGGTGACTTCGAGCTCGCGATGCACGAGTCCGAGTTTGCACGGTTCGATCGCAAGCTCCAGGGCGGAAGAATCCATGGCGTACTTCCTGCATCGAGCGGTGTCTATCGCGGTGGCACGGTCATGGCCGCCGGCGCAACCAGCCGCGGCGTATTTCGATCACAGGAGTTCAGTGGTGTCGAAGGCGTTCAGGGGCCCTATCGCCTCGAAGGGTTGTCGGGCGAGCGCTTCATAATCGTCGTTCCTGGAACAGAGAATGTATTCATCGACGGCCTCCGGCTGACTCGCGGAGAGACCAACGACTACGTGATAGACTACGCCACCGCCGAGATCACCTTTACGCCGCAGCGAATCATAACAGGCAACAAGAGAATCGTTGTGGAATTTCAGTACACGACGAATCAGTTCACCCGCACGCTGCTGGCTTCGCAGGTGTCGTCACGTTTTGGCAGCGAGAGACGCGAAGCGGGTTCACTCTCGGTCACATTCATTCGGGAGGCGGACAGTCGCGAATTCAATCGGGAATTTGGACTCACATCAAACGACTCGCTCCTGATTTCTCAGAGCGGTGATCGGCCCGCCTCCAGATCCGGAGCGGAGGCGGTCACCTACAATCCCGAAGCACCGTACGTTCAGTACGTACGGGAAACGACCACGCTGCCGGGAGGTGCTGTCGACACGATCTTCGTTGCCGTAACGTCCGAGCCTGATTCCAACGTCACTGTTTTTCGAGTTCAGTTTAGCCGTGTCGGGCAGGGCAACGGTCGGTATGTCCGTTCGGGACGATCGGTGAACGGCATCCTCTATGAGTTTCGCGGAGCGGGTCTTGGGGAGTATGAGCCGATTCGTCTTCTTCCGAAGCCGAAGCTACAGCAGCTGTTTGATGTCGCCGCGGCCGTCTCTCCTTTAGAGGGCGTGGAAGTCTTCGGTGAATGGGCCCGTTCGATCAACAACGAAAATCGGCTCTCGCCGTTGGACGCAGGCGACGACGGCGGTGGTGCCTATACCGTCGGTGCTCGCATGCCAGCTTTGAATCTTGGCGGGGATGGCGTCTCGGTATCGATTGAGGCGCGTCGGCGATTCGTTGATGCGAACTTTCGCTCGTTCAATCGAATACGCCAGGTCGAGTTTGGCAGGAGATGGAATCTCGCATCGAGACAGGCAGGAGCAGCCGGTGGCAATTCGATCGCAGGGAATGAAACGACAACGGAGCTCGAGGGCAACCTTGCCTTTTCAAAACAGACTCGTGTCTCTGCAGAGTGGGGCGAAATAGAGTTGGCTGATGTTTTCTCGGCTGTTCGCCGTGGTGGGACACTGCAACTTGACGAGGTGGGCTGGCCGGGTGTGAACTACAGCCTGGAGTACATCACGAGTAACGATCGGGGTCGGTCGGAGGCAGGAAAATGGCTGCGGCACACAGGCCGAATCGCCCATCAGAATCTTATCGGCAGACTTACGCCTGCCGTCGAGGTCGAGCACGAAGATCGGCGGCAACGCGATGTGATCGCAGACAGTTTGCTTCCTGTTTCACTTGGTTTTGTGGAGGTGCGTCCGTCGCTGACGTGGTCGGCGGAGCGTCTGGACATCGGCAGCTCCGCCGATATTCGGAAGGATGCCCTCGTTATCGACAACGGACTTCACGATGCGGCAACCGGGTGGACGCTTCGGGCATTCCTACGTTACCGCGGAAAAGGATCGTTCAATACGGACGCCGACATCGGCTTCCGGAGACTAGACTATCGCGACCGCTTCAGAATCGAGCAAGGACGACAAAACTCGGAATCGATCGTGTTGCGGTGGAAAGGGGGAGCACAGCCGCTGCGCCGGGCCGTCAACGCCTCCTGGTTCTACGAAGCGCAAACAGAGCGGACACCAAAGCTCCAGGAAATCTACGTGCGCACGGGAGCCGAACTCGGCCAGTACGTATGGGTCGATGCCAATAGTGACGGCGCCATCCAGATCGACGAGTTTCTTCCCGAGACGACGCCCAATGAGGGTAACTACGTAAAAACGTTTGTCCCGTCCGATTCTCTGTTCTCGATCATTGGAGTTCAGGCGCGTCTTCGTCTTGGCTTTGAGCCGGACAAATTGTTGCCGGCAAATGTCGAAGGCCTTGGGCGCCTTCTGCGGCAGGTGTCGTTGCGAACCACGCTTGAAGTCGTGGAGAAAACCAGGGATCAACGGCTCAGTGATGTCTATCTGCTTCGGTTGAACCGTTTCAGGGTGCCGGGCAAGACGCTAAACGGGCGGCTTGTGGTCCGCCAGGATGTGACGCTGTTCAAGACAAACCCCGACTACGGCGTCGATGCTACGTTCAACCAGGTGAGGGGACTCACGGACCTTTCGGCCGGACTCGAACAAAGATTCGTAAATCTGTGGCAGGTGTCGGGAATGGTGCGTCCGGCGCGTCGCCTCACGCTTCGTGTCACCGCGTCGACGGAAATAAATCGCGTTACGAGTGCGTCGTTCCGTTCCCGCGAATTCGATCTCAGAAATCGACGGCTGATCCCGGAGCTTTCCTACTCACCCTCGCGGTCGTGGCACGTCAAGGTCTCGACGGACCTTGCGCACAAGATCGACCGGCGTTTTGACCGGTCAGCGTTCGTAACGAAGGTACCCGTCGAGGTGCGATACAACCGGGCAAGGCGCTTGCAGGCGACCGGGAGGTTCGAAGTCGCCAACATAAGACTGGACGGCAGTGCGGATGGATTTGCCCAATTCGAACTCACCGACGGGAGGGGTCCGGGAACTTCGACGCTCTGGGCAGCCGGCGCGCAGTATGCGATCAATCAGTATATCCGTGCCGACCTAAGCTACGACGGCAGGGCGCCGGCCAACGCACCGGCTCTGCACACGCTGCGCATGCAGGTGACCGCCATCTTCTGACGAATCAGGGTCGCGGGTCTGCGAACTCGTCGTATTTGACACGCTCAATATCTATCCCTGCGGCACTGAGCTTTCCTTCGAGATTCTCGTACCCTCTATCGAGATGGTACACACGAAGGACATGAGTTTCGCCACGCGCAATCATGCCCGCCAGAACAAGCGAAACGCTCGCGCGCAAATCCGTACTCATCACGTGCGCTCCGGACAGGCCGCCGCCACCCTCGACAACGACCTCATTTCCTACGACGATTGCATTCATGCCCATGCGGCGGAGCTCCGGAATGTGCTTGAATCGGTCCGTGTAGATGTGATCGACAACCTTTGCGTTGCCATCGGCGCGGCTCAACAGGACGGTCCACTGTGCCTGAAGATCTGTGGGGAATCCCGGATAGACACCTGTCTCGATGGAGACCGGTGACAGTGCGGAAGGGGCGTCGACCCTGATGACGTTGTCTAAGATTTCAAGACCGGCTCCCGTCGCTCGAAACATTTCTAGGAAGGTCTCGCCGAGATGCTCTGGATTCCCACCCGTGATCGCGATCGGTTCGTCGGGACTACCGGCCAGGGCGGCCGCGATCATGAAGGTGCCCAGCTCGATACGGTCCGGGCAGTTGCGCACGGAGACCGGCTGCAGCGCATCGACACCCTGTATTGTAATCGTACGCGTTCCCAGTCCCTCGATACGAGCACCCATATCTCTTAAAGCCTCTCCGAACACAACCACATCCGGTTCCCGAGCTGCATTCTCGATGCGCGATTCACCGGATGCAGTGGATGCCGCAAGGACGAGATTGACAGTCGCCCCGACACTTGAAGGGGATAGCGTAAACGATCCGCCCGCCAGACGTCCTCCACGGGCTTTGGCGACAACGTAGCCCTCTTCGAGCGAAATCTCTGCTCCGAATGCCTTCATTCCCTCGATATGAAGGTCGACCGGTCGGGGCCCCCAGGCGCAGCCACCGGGAAGGGAAACTCGTGCCCGTCCAAGACGTCCGAGCAGCGCTCCAAGCATGTAGAACGACGCGCGCATGCGCTTGACGAGCTCGTACGGTGCCTCCGGTCTGACCACGTTTGCAGCGTCGATAGTGACCGTGTGTGATGCAGGATCGAACCGTACCACCGCACCTGTGACCTCCATGACACGGGCGAATGTGTGAACGTCGCGCAGCTCCGGAACGTTGGTGATCGTAGACTCGCCCGGTGCAAGAAGGGCGCCTGCCATAAGAGGCAAGGCAGCGTTCTTGGACCCGCTGACCCTTAGAGTCCCCTTCAGGGGCTTACCACCACGAATAACGAGTTTGTCCATACTAAAACGTCTTGTGAAATCACGCGGTCCACGCCGAAGATAAACACAGCATTTGAAGCGGACACCGTGGAGTGCAGATCGTCTCGCACATGGTGGTCTGGCGAAAATTTGCGGCGTCTGTCACTGGGCTAGAACAGCATCGCCGGGCAGGCGTTCGCTTTCCGTATGAATAAGCGGCAGCCGATATATCTCGACCACGCAGCGACGACACCCATCGATCCGCGCGTCCTCGAGGCCATGATGCCAGTACTGAAGGAGGACTACGGCAACGCCTCCTCGGTACACTCTCTGGGAAGAAAGGCACGCTACCTGGTCGAGGAAAGCAGAGCGCAGATCGCCGATCTGATCGGTGCCAGTTCGACGGAAGTTCTCTTCACCAGTGGGGGTACGGAGTCGAACAACGCCGCTCTCAGGGGTATTTCCGGAACCCGTTACATCCTCGTCAGTCGGGCGGAGCACGAATCAGTGTTGCAGCCGGCCGCCAGGCTTGCAGATGAGGGTGTGACGGTGCATACGATCGATGTCTCTGCCGCCGGTTACGTGCAGTACGGTGCGTTGGGGGCGGCGCTTAGCCCCTTACGTGGTCGCGATGGTCTGGTCTGCGTAATGCACGTCAACAACGAGACCGGTGCACTGAGCGACGTTGCCGGCCTCGCAGAAATTGCCCACGAAGCCGGTGCGCTCGTGCTCATAGATGCGGTGCAGTCCGCGGGTCTGTTTGCTCTGGACGTTGATGATCTTGGTGCCGACCTCATGACGCTGTCCGGCCACAAAATCTACGGGCCGAAGGGAGTGGGCTTGCTCTATGTGCGCGCCGGAACGGCATTCGAAAGCCTGCTACGTGGAGGGTCACAGGAACAGGATCGACGAGCAGGAACGGAGAACGTCGCCGGCATTGTTGGATTCGCACGCGCTCTCGATCTTGCACACATTGAACGTGACGATCGTGTGTCCCGCCTCAGGACCCTGCAAGGTCGCTTGCTTGACGGAATTCAGGAGACCATCGGTGAGCGCTGCATCGTCAATACACCCGCGGAAGAAACGCGGCGCTCCCCACACATCGTCAACATTGCTTTTCCGCCTCGCAGCGGTGCGGAAGTCGATGGAGAAATGCTCCTGCTCGGGCTGGATGTCGAGGGCGTGTGCGCCTCGTCCGGATCGGCTTGCACGTCAGGAACCGTCAAGCCGAGTCATGTCCTCGAGGCGATGGGGCGCGACCGGTCAACGTCGCGAGCGGCGCTGCGATTCTCAATCGGCAAAGACAACACCGAGCTTGATATCGATATGGCTATCGAGGCTCTTACAAAAGTTTCGAAGCGGGTGCTGAAGACCGAACGTGCCGGGGAGATGCGATGAAACCTGGTCGTGACAGCCTTATCGTATTTGCCAAGCCGCCGATCCAGGGTGAGGTCAAAACGAGGCTGCATACGGGAATCGAGCCCGCGGAGGCCACCGATTTGTACGCCGCGTTTCTCGAGGACTCGCTGGCGCAGTATCAGCGACTGGGGCCTGACGTTCGGCTCTACGTGTCGGGCGATACCAGCGCTATCGAGCGACGGACCGGTAATCAGTTCCACAGCTTCCAACAGAGCGGCGAAGATCTTGGGCACCGCATGCAGCACGCCTTCGCCGAGACGTTTGCGGCGGGCTACCAGCGCATCGCAATCATCGGTACGGATCATCCGTCTCTTCCGGACGACTTCATTGAGTTAGCATTCCGCACACTTGCCAGGCCACAGAGCGTCGTTATCGGTCCGGCTGAGGACGGCGGATACTATCTACTCGGTATGAACGAGTTCTACCCACAACTATTCGAGTCGATGACCTTTAGCCGCGAAGACGTTTTCGAACGGACGGTCGATCGCGCCGTGGGTACGAGTGCGGAGCTGACGATTCTCCCCACCTGGTATGACGTCGACAGGCCCGAAACTCTTACTAGGTTACTCGCCGATCTATCGAAAAACGGCCAACGTGCACCACGGACAAGGGCCGTGTTATTGCGCCTGGCCGCGCGATACGACTGGATCGACCCGGCATCGTGACAAAGAGGGCCCAGGCAATTGGCATTCGTGATTATCGGTCGATGACATATTTTGAAGTCTCCCACCAAACCGACGCGTTCACCGATGGAGAACTTATCACTGGCTGACTTGGCGCATTTCGAGACGCTGGAGCAGTTTATCATCGAGCGCGAGGCCAACTTCCCGCACTCGACTGGCGCGTTTTCACGCCTCTTGCGCGACCTCAGTATTGCGGGCAAGGTTGTGAACCGCGACATGCGCCGTGCCGGTCTGACTGACATATCGGGAACGACCGGTGAAGTCAACGTCCAGGGTGAAGTGCAACAAAAGATGGATGCCCTGGCACACAAAGAGTTTGTACGTGCGTTGCGCCGGGGTGGGGAGTGCTGCCTGATCGGCTCGGAAGAGCATGCCGAAGCGATTCCCATTCGGACGAATAGCGCCGACGCGGACGGCCAGTACATCGTCCTGCTGGATCCGCTGGACGGATCTTCGAACATCGAGGTCAACGTTTCGGTGGGGACCATCTTCAGCATCTATCGACTGCCGAAAGAGTTTGACGAGCCGACACTCGAAGCGGCGTTGCAGCCGGGTGTTAATCAGGTCGCTGCCGGCTACATCGTGTACGGTTCCTCGACCATGTTAGTCTACACCACAGGCGAGGGCGTCAACGGCTTTACCCTCGATCCATCCATCGGGGAGTTTCTTCTCTCGCATCCGGACATCAAGATCCCGAAGCTGGGGAAGCAGTATTCCATCAACGAGGGTAACTACAACTCCTTTCAGGACGGGCTGAAGCAGTACATCAAGTGGATGCAGCGGAAGGACAAAGCGACAAATCGGCCCTACAGCACACGATACATCGGGTCGTTTGTCGCCGATTTTCATCGCAACCTGCTCAAGGGTGGACTTTATATCTATCCAGCGACCGACGCGAGCCCGGAAGGCAAGCTTCGGCTGATGTACGAGGCCAACCCGATGGCCATGATCGTAGAGCAGGCCGGTGGCCGCGCCAGCGACGGCGAGCGGCGCATTCTGGACAAGAAGCCCGATCGCTTGCACGAGCGGACACCCCTTTACGTCGGCAGTGAGGAAATGGTGATTATGGCCGAGGACTTCCTCGCGGGTCGCCGCAAACTATAGCGGCGAAAACGAGCATCGCCGGCACCAATTCGTGCGAGGTTCGTTATTTGTAACGGCGGACAGCGTTATTTTTCCCGACTTGTTGCGACGCCGTCCGCGCTAAGACTCTGACGGTTGCTCACCGAGAGACCCGTTGTCGAAAAATGGAAACTCGTTTTTACAGGCTGAACCGGATCGACGTCTCCGCGGGAACGGACAAAGAGCCGTACGCCACGGTAGAGGTCTATCACTTCAAGTCGGGCACTACGTGCGTCGAGTCCAGCACCGGGGACGGACCCGTCGACGCGCTGTATAACGCGATTGACGCGGCTGTCGGTAGCCCGCATAAGCTGCTCAATTATACCATCCGATCCGTGACCGAGGGATCGGATGCATTGGGAGAGGCAACCGTGCTGCTCAGTTACGGAGACGTTCTTTTCCGCGGCGTTGCCCGCGATACGGATGTTCTCCAAGCCTCGTCCAATGCCTACGTGGAGGCGTTGAACAAAATGGAAGCGTACCGCGCCGATCAGGAGAACAAGGACTTTGTACAGGGCGGGATTATCGAATCGTTTCAGAAGTCCCCCGACCAATGATCGCCTTCCTGTTCGGTACCGCTTTTGATCGGGCCTGTCGTGGGTGAGACCGAAATCACGGTCTGGGCTCCTGCGTCACTGTCGAACCTCGGTCCCGGATTCGACACGTTGGGCGTGGCTGTCGTCGGACCCGGCGATCGGGTAACGCTGCGCCTCCGTGATGACGACAGGCTGGTTGTGCGTGTCGCTAATACCGAGACGATTCCCGAGGAGGCTGACCGCAACACAGCGTCCGTGGCTGTTACCAACCTTTTTGGCGCGGTAGGTTTCGAGAGGGGCGCCGATCTGACGGTCGAAAAGGGGATCCCGCTGGGCTCGGGTCTCGGCGGATCCGCAGCAAGTGCGGCCGCCGGAGCTCTGGCGGCGGCGTTGGCGACCGATTGCTCGGACGAAAAGACTGTCGTGCGAGCGGCGCTCGCCGGCGAGAAGGCAGCCAGCGGCAGCCTGCATGGCGACAATGTCATACCGTCGCTGCGCGGAGGTTTCGTACTCCTCAACTCGCGAGATCCCCAGGAGTACTACAAGCTCTCGGTACCCGTCTCGATTCACTTTGCAATACTCGTTCCGGAGTTGGCGATCGAGACGGCGCTAGCGCGCGACGCCTTGCCGGAAAGAGTACCGTTCCAGGAAGCTGTCGATCACAGCTCTTCGCTTGGGCTACTTTTACGGGCGCTTTGCGATGGTGACGTCGCGGCCGTCGGCAGGGCGATGATGACCGACTTCCTCGTCGAGCCGATCCGCGCGCAGCGGCTGCCGTTCTTTGATGCCGTGCGGCAAGCCGCGCTCTCGGTGGGCGCTCCGGGCTGTGCCGTCAGCGGCTCCGGACCGGCCATGGTGGCTGCGTGTGCAACAAGGCAGGAGGCAGAGGTCACCTGCTCGGCGATGGAAGCGGCATGCTTAGAGTCCGGCTTTTCATGCACCGCGTTTGCCGCCGTACCGGACAGTGTGGGGGCGCGTCGAATCGAGCGTACCGGCACGGAAAAGGATTCCGGATGACACGCTTCGTCAGCACCCGCGCAACCGCCGAGCCGGTTCCTTTCGCGACGGCAGTCTTACACGGACTCGCACCGGACGGTGGGCTCTACATTCCCCAACAGGTGCCGTCAGTGGGTGCGCGATGGCGGGAGATCAAAGATTTCCGGGAACTGTCGGCAGCAATCCTGGAGGCTTGGATCGGAAGCCACATCGGGAGCACGCCGGTACGCGACATCATCGGCCGTGCGCTCGATTTCGAAGTCCCCATCGTGCGGTTGGCCGGTGGCGACTGGAACGATGTACTCGTGGTCGAGCTGTTTCATGGCCCGACCCTTTCGTTCAAAGACTTCGGTGCACGGTGCATGGCCGGGTTCATGGCCGCTGCTCTGCCGGAGGGCGAGAAACGAACCGTGCTCGTGGCCACGTCCGGAGATACGGGGAGCGCCGTAGCCGATGGGTTCGCCGGACAGGACGCCATCCGCGTCGTGCTATTGTATCCACGTGGCCAGGTGAGTCCGGTTCAGGAGCGTCAGCTCATCGTGCGCCGACCGGGCGTGATGACGCTGGCCGTCGATGGCAGCTTCGATGATTGCCAGCGCATGGTCAAGGAAGCGTTCGCCGTCGCCGCGCCCACGATTCCGCGCCTATCGTCGGCTAACTCGATAAACGCTGGGCGTCTTCTTCCACAGATGGTCTACTACTACAGGGCCGCCGCTGAAATGCGGCCGGGCGAGTTTCGATGCTGCGTTCCCAGCGGTAACCTTGGCAATCTGACGGCCGGCGTGTTCGCGCACCTCAGCGGTATCCGGGCTGCACGTTTCATCGCCGCGCACAACGCAAATCAGTTCTTTCCTCATTTCCTCAGTACGGGTGAGAAGTCGGAAGCCGCGTCGGTTCGAACGTTGTCTAACGCGATGGACGTCGGGGTTCCGAGCAACTTCGAACGGCTGGTCCGTTTGTTGGATCGAAGAAGTTTGGTGTCGTTGATCTGGGGCACCAGTGTGAGCGATGCGGACACGCTGGCGGCGATCCGCCGTGTTCGTGAGAAGACAGGCTACGTCGCGGATCCGCACACCGCCGTTGGTCTCGAGGCGGTGTCGCGATACCGAAAAGAGACAGGTGACTCCGCCCCTATGGCCGTTATGGCGACGGCCCATCCCGCCAAGTTTCCTGAGACCATTGAGCAGGCTCTCGGTCATCCGCCCGAAGTGCCGGCGCGACTGGAGCGTTACTGGAAGATGAGCACGCAGTCGAAGCTCGTCAGGCCTCGCGTCGACGACCTTTTGCAGGAAATCGTTTGACGGCAACCAGCGCGTAGCGGCTGACACAGCAATACGGCTCGCAAGCGCGATTCCGTTCAGGTCCACTCGGAATGGCGAGCTTTGGGAGCAGAGACTATCTTGCCGAGGCCTTTTTTAGTTCTTATGTCAGAAGTACTGCTTCAAGAACGTGGGGACCGTGTACTCCGGTTGATCATGAATCGGCCGGAGAAGCGGAATGCCCTCAATCAAGAACTCGTCGTCGCCTTGACTCGGGCTTTTCGAGAGGCAGACACGGATGCAACCGTGCAAGCGATCGTACTTGCCGGTAATGGGCGTGCCTTTTCGGCAGGCGCCGATCTCGCATCCCTGCAGGCCCTACAGAAGGCAACAAGCGCGGACAACGAGCGGGACTCGGAGCTACTGGCCTCTCTTTTCGCAAGCATGTTCTACTGCTCAAAACCGATCATTGCCCGCGTGCACGGACACGCCATAGCGGGTGGCTGCGGCCTCGTCGCTGCGTCGGACATCGCGATTGGTGTTGACTCGGTACGGCTGGGGTTCACGGAAGTGCGAATTGGATTCGTGCCTGCCCTTGTCGCCGGACTTGTTATTCGAAGATGTGCAGGCGTCCACGCGCGACGAGTTCTACTGACCGGTGAGTTGCTTGCCGGGAAAGACGCCGTTTCGCTCGGACTCCTCACGGAGGCTGTGACAGAGGAACGACTCGATGAAGTTGTCGATGGCTATGCGACCGTCTTCACGAATGAGACAAGCGGGCAGGCCGTGGCGATGACAAAGAAACTCATCGGTGATATTGCGACCATGCCGTTTAGAGACGCGCTGGAGCTTTCGCGACGGGTGAATGTGGCTGCGCGCGAGTCGGCGGACTGCCGCGAAGGCGTAGCGGCTTTCCTTGAAAAGCGCGATCCGTACTGGAGACGGCCGCAAGAATGACCAAGCTACTGGTCCTCGACGAGAAGCCGTTTCTTCGGGACGGGTGGTCGGGTGCTCGTGCAGAAGCGGCCGCAGCGTTCTGGGGGTGGCACAATGCGTTGCGGGAGGCGGCTTTGAGCGACGACTCGCTCGATGAGGAAGATTTCGCTCTCGAAGCCGATCGCGTGGAGGCAACTTTGTTTACGCGACTTGTCGACGCGGACCGGGTCCGCGCCGCTGCTGATGCCCTCGCGTCCTTCGATCTCGAACGAAGCCTTCTGGCATCGCAAGTCCGCTCGGCCGGTCGTCTGACACGGCCACTCGACTTCTACGACGCGGAGGATGTACGGCGCTTTGCCGATTCGTGGGCGGTTCCTCTTGCGCGGCTGCTGGCTGGGATCGCCGGAGCGGACCGCACCTGGCAGCTACCGTACATAGATGCCCTTGGGCGCGCCTTCTTTCTGCTCGGCCGACTCGTCGATGTACCCTCCGACGCCAAGCGCAGCCACTGCTTTTTCTCCGCAGACGAGATGTCGTTCTTCGGCGTCAGTGAGAGCGATCTGCGCGAGGGCCCACCGTCAGAAAACGTAAAGAAGTTGCTCTGGAAACAGAGTGTGCGTATTCGCGACCTCTTCGCCCAGGCGCTGCCGCTTGTTCGTGATCTTCCTAGACGGCAGGCGGCAGCGTTCAAGATCTGGTGGCTGGGAGGTCTGGAGGTACTCAACATCGTTGAGCGCCGCGAATTCGACGTGTGGTCAAGTCCGGTCCTGATAGGAACCTTGCGTCGCCTCCAGGTTCGATACCAGTCCCGATTTAGTCGGCTGGCGTTCAAAGTCAAGTGACTGTATCACAGCCAGTTATAATTTATATCTAACGTAATAGATTATGACAACGTATCGAGATGCCGGCGTCGACATCGACGCGGGAGAGGAGGTCGTCCGACGGATCAAACCGCTTGTCCGTGAGACTTTCACACCCGGCGTTCTGGCGGACATCGGTGCGTTTGGAGCCTTCTTTGAACTCGACGTCGAGGCGTACAGACAGCCGGTCCTTGTCTCCTCAGTTGATGGCGTTGGCACAAAGCTGAAAGTCGCGCATCTCGTGGACCGGCACGATACCGTCGGGCAGGACCTTGTGAATCACTGCGTAAACGACATCGCCGTCTGCGGCGCCGATCCACTCTTCTTCCTCGATTATTATGCGACCGGCAAGCTCCTGCCGAATGTTGCCGAAGCGATCGTCCGAGGTTTTGCCACGGCCTGCCGGGAGAATGGATGTGCGCTCATAGGGGGCGAAACGGCCGAAATGCCGGGACTGTACGCCGGGAGCGAGTATGACCTTGCGGGAACGGTGGTGGGCGTAGTGGAGAAGGAGGCGATCATCGACGGCAGCCGCGTTGCTTCAGAAGACGTGCTGATCGGCCTGCCCTCAACCGGCCTCCACACCAACGGGTACTCACTCGCGCGCAGCGTTCTCTTGGAGCGATTCGACCCGCACGACAGGCCGCCTGAACTCGCCGGGGCCTCTGTGGCGGATAGCCTCCTGGCGGTTCACCGTTCGTATCTAAGGTCCATTCGTGCTGTTCGGGATATGGACGCGCTCCACGGCCTGACGCACGTGACGGGCGGCGGCATACCGGGTAATATCGCACGCGTCGTTCGCGAGCCGCTCAAGGCGGCTGTCGACTACAACAGTTGGCGTCGGCCGCCGATATTCGAACTAATCCAGCACTCCGGCGAGGTCCCCGAGGAGGACATGAGACGTACGTTTAACGTCGGAATCGGCCTGATCGCGATCGTGGACCCGTCACGTGCCGCAGCGGTCCACAAGCGCTGGACGGATATTGGGGAGTGGCCGGTTTCTATCGGTTACGTGGAATAATCTGAAACCGCAGGCGGTTTTTCGTAGTGTCATAGGCGTCCCACCGGAAAAAAGCGAAGTCCATGGCCAGCCTCGCTGTAATTGTCGTTCTCAGCTACCTCGTCGGATCCATTCCGGGCAGCCTGTGGGTAGGAAAACTGCTCCACCGCGTCGACGTGCGCGAACATGGCAGTGGAAACGCCGGCGCCACCAACGTCTTTCGCGTGCTCGGCTGGAAGGCCGGCATTCTGGCAACCCTCGTGGACGTCGGTAAGGGGTTTCTGGCAGCCGGCGTCATCGCGGTGGTGGTTCGAATCGATCCGCTTCCACAGGACCTACCGTTCTGGCAGATCGGGACGCTGACAAAGATGCTCGCCGGTGTAGCGGCGATCGGGGGACACATGTTTCCAGTCTTTGCCGGATTCAAAGGTGGCAAGGGCATGAACACCGCCATGGGAGTCCTGTTGGCCATCACACCCGTGTCCATCAGTGTCGCCGTAGCCGTGTTCGTCTGTGTCCTGCTGGCAACGCGCGCGGTGTCGCTGGCTTCAATGACGGCTGCGATTGCGTTTCCGATTAGCGTCGGCGTCCGCAAGTACTTTCTAGGTATCGAGCAGCTCGACGCCAGCCTGTTCATCATTAGTATCGTTATGGCCGCCGGCCTGATCTGGGCGCACCGGTCGAACATCCGGCGGCTCATCGAAGGAACGGAGAACCGCGTCAGAACATTTCGCCCTGCCCGCGGCATGCTCGGACGCGGAGAACTTAAACCGGAGTCATGACCGACGGCCCACCGCAGAGGATTGCCGTAATCGGCGCCGGCAGTTGGGGAACAGCGCTGAGCATCAGCCTCGCTACCGAGGGACATCACGTGGTCCTGTGGGCCAGGCGCCCCGAAGCGGCAGATGCCATCACCAAAACGCGCCACAATCCGTTATATCTGCCCGACGCGATCCTGCCGGACTCGGTCGATGTCACCTCGGATCTCGAGGCCGCCGTGCAGAACGCAAGCGTATGGGTTTTCGCGACACCATCGCACGCACTCCGAGCCACCGCCTCGCAGGTGGGCAGCCACGTCCACGAGGAGCTCATCGTCGTGTCCGTCACGAAGGGAATCGAAAACGGAACCTTGTTCACATCCTCCGAGGTCCTGGGGGACGTCCTGAAGGATCTTCCCAAGGGTCGCATTGGGGTGCTGTACGGTCCGAGCCATGCCGAGGAGGTGGCCGCCGGCGTACCCACCGCTGTCGTGGCCGCGGCCAGCAGCCACGAGGTCGCCGAACGGATTCAGGACATCTTCAT
The DNA here is from genome assembly GCA_041589075.1 of Rhodothermales bacterium. Taxonomy (GTDB): domain Bacteria; phylum Bacteroidota; class Rhodothermia; order Rhodothermales; family JABDKH01; genus JBFHWK01. Next base: position 1,866 of record JBFHWK010000006.1, on the reverse strand, counting down.
GACCAACCGGCTGCGCGTATACGTCAACCGTGACGTCAAAGGCGTCGAAATCGCAGGGTCGGTCAAGAACGTCATGGCAATTGCAGCCGGCATGGCCGAGGGTGTCGGGTACGGGGACAACGCGAAGGCGGCCCTGATTACACGAGGCATCGCCGAGATTCGCCGCCTGGGAATTGCCGTGGGCGCGGACCCGACCACGTTCTCCGGCCTCGCAGGAATCGGCGACCTTGTCGTTACGTGCATGAGTAAGCACAGCCGAAACCGATTCCTCGGCGAGGCGATCGGGCGCGGAAAAACTCTCGCAGAGGTGCAGGCGGAGATGAAGATGGTTGCCGAGGGCGTCCGAACGACAAAGTCGGTCCACGAACTCGCTAAGATCCACGGCGTCGAGATGCCGATTACGGAAGCGGTTTACCAGATTCTGTTCGAGGGGAAGAAGCCTGCGGAGGCCGTCGAGCAACTCATGAACCGTTCCGCAAAACGCGAAGACTGGTTGCCCGAAATACTTGAAGACGGTGACGCGGCGTTCCTCCCGTAAGACTAGCCTGATGTGCGCCATGACTTACAATGAACTGGTGAGGCTCGTCGGTATCGGCGAGGGACAGCACCTGGAGTTCAAGCGGCGCGTCCCGCAGCCCGACCGGCTCGCCAAGGAAGTCATTGCCTTCGCCAACAGCTCCGGAGGTCACCTCCTGCTCGGCGTAGATGACAGCGGATCCATATTGGGAGTCCGTGACGCCGACGAGGAAACGTACTCGCTGCGCAACGCGCTGGACGCACACTGCCAGCCGCACGTGTCGGTGACGCTCGAGCGAGTGCCCATCTCGCGACGCCGGGACGTAATCGTTGTCTGGGTGCCCTCGTCCGAAAGCAAGCCGCACTTCCTGGTGCCGGATGGAGAGGGAGGCAGGAAGACGCCTTACGTGCGCGTGCGTGACAAGAGCTTGGAGGCGAGCAAAGAAGCGGTTCGATTGATGCGCGAAAAATCGAAGACGCAGGACGTGCTGTTCGAGTTCGGTGAGAAAGAGCATAAGCTCATGCGTTATCTCGAGGCCTACGGTCGCATCACAGTCGAGCAGTTCGCGCGTCTGGCAAACATCTCTCGAAAAACCGCTTCGCGCACCCTCGTGCTGCTGACGAAGGCGGATATTCTGATGCTGCACCCGACCGAAAGGCAGGACTATTTTACGGCGGCGGAGCGGCGTTGATGCGTCTCGGGCGCCTTGCGACCACGCAGACAAATTCGCCCGCTCTTCGTATCTTTTCTTGCCCACCGTGAACCCCCTTATTGTCCACCTCTGAATGCCTGTCGTCGACGTAATACCGCTGCACGAAACTGCGCGCGAACGCTATCTCAACTACGCGTTGTCGGTTATCACCAGCCGGGCGCTGCCGGACATCCGGGATGGACTCAAGCCCGTCCAGCGGCGCATCCTCTACGCCATGTTCGCGAACCTGCGGTTGTACCCGGACGCGCGCCACCGCAAGAGCGCAACGGTAGTTGGCGAGGTCATGGGTAAATATCACCCGCACGGTGACTCGGCCATCTACGACGCCATGGTGCGGATGGCGCAGGACTTCTCGTTGCGCGCACCGCTCGTCGATGGCCAGGGTAACTTCGGATCGCTCGATGGCGATAGTCCGGCGGCCATGCGCTATACCGAGGCGAAGCTTCGACCCCTGGCCATGATGCTGTTGGAAGAGATCCGTAAACAAACGGTCAACTTCCGGCCCAATTTTGACGGCACGCTCAATGAGCCTGTCGTGCTTCCCGCCCAGTTTCCGAATCTGCTCGTCAACGGAGCCACGGGTATCGCAGTCGGGATGGCAACCAATATCCCGCCCCACAATCTTCGCGAAGTCGTC
>JBFHWK010000005.1:0-45166 GCA_041589075.1 Rhodothermales bacterium | reverse complement strand
GATGCTGAATCACTTGAACCGCTTGTGTCGGCCGGAATCGCCACAGAGACCGGCGGCCACACCGCGCGAGTGCTCGACGCGGATCTCGTTGTTGTCAGTCCGGGTGTACCCTCGGACGCGGACGTCGTGGCCGGAGCTCAGGAGCACAAAATCCCGGTTGTCTCCGAGCTCGAGCTCGCATTCTGGTTCTGCCCCGCGCCCATTGTCGCGGTCACCGGCTCGAACGGTAAGACGACGACCACTACGCTGCTGGGACACATCTTCCGCAACGCCGGCCGTCGCACACACGTGGCCGGCAACATCGGTGTCGCTTTCTCATCCGTGGTCAGTGATGCGAAACAGGACGACATCGTGGTTCTGGAGGTTTCGAGTTTCCAGCTCGACAACATTCGCAAGTTCAGGCCGGATGTGAGCGTCTTGCTGAACATCACACCTGACCATTTGGATCGCTACGGCGGCCGTTTCGAGAGCTATGCCGAGAGCAAGTTTCGCATCCTTGAGAACCAGGGTCGCGAGGACTTCGCGGTATTCAACGACGACGACGCGGTCGTGCGGTCGGGCATCGAAGCGGCTAGCGCGCGAAGCGGCGTGACAATCGCGCCCGTTTCTCTGGAGCATCCCGTCGAGCGTGGCGGATTCGTCAGAGACAAGGACATCATCATCAGTTTCACAGGAGAAGAGGAACGCCTGATGCAGGTTAAGGAAGTCTCCCTCCGGGGACGTCACAACCTATACAATTCGCTCGCAGCGGCCGTTGCGGCGAGAGTGGTGGAAGTCCGAAGCGACGTCCTCCGCGGCAGTCTCCAGACATTCCAGGGCGTTCCGCATCGTCTGGAGCTTGTTGCGGAAATTGACGGGGTCCGCTTCGTCAACGACTCGAAGGCGACTAACGTCAACTCGCTCTGGTACGCTCTCGAGAGCTTCAGCGAAAAGGTGATTCTGATCGCAGGAGGCCGCGACAAGGGCAACGACTATGGGCCCGTGAAGGAGTTGGTCCGGCAGAAGGTGCGCGGCGTCGTCGCGATCGGCGAGAGTGCCGAGAAGGTAGTGTCGGAGCTTGGACCGTGCGCGGAAGAGACCGTCTCCTCCTCCTCGATGGAGGATGCCGTCGCGCTTGCTCGGACACTTGCACGTCCGGGCGATGTCGTCCTCCTGAGTCCTGCGTGTGCGTCGTTCGACATGTTCGATGATTTCGTCGATCGCGGCGACACCTTCCGACGCATCGTGCAGAACCTACAATCCTGAACGCCGCCGCTGACGGCGGTCATTAGACACGCTATCATGGGTAAAGGCAGAGAGTCAATCATCCAGCGGCACTTCGGCGCAGTCAGCCCCGCGGACAAGTATCTCGTCTGGGCGGTGTTCGGCCTTGCCGCTTTTGGAATCGTTGCCGTTTACAGCGCGGTCGGGTTTCTGGCCGAGACGAAATCGGGTGGTGACACGGAGCGGTTTCTGATTCGCCACGTGGGACGCGTTGGTCTGGCGCTTCTGGCAATGGGTGCCATCAGTCTCGTGGACTATCGCAAGCTTGCGCGTATCGCCAAGGTGGTGCTCATTTTTTCCCTGGGGCTCCTTGCGGCGGTGCAGTTCGTCGGAACCATGACCGGTGGTGCCCGACGGTGGCTCGAGCTCGGCCCCATAGGATTCCAGCCGTCGGACCTCACCAAGGTTGCCCTGGTGCTGTATGTGGCTGCGCTCCTGGCTCAAAAACAAGAGTATATCAAGGACTTCGGGAGAGCGTTCGTTCCAATTCTTACGTGGATCGTTGTCACCGTAACGATGATTGGAATCGAGGACCTGTCATCTGCAGTGATGGTGCTGGCGGCCGCACTGACGATGTGCTTTGTGGCGCGGGTCAGTACGCTGCACCTTGTTTCCCTCAGCACGCTCGGCATACTGCTCGCGACCATGCTGCTGCTGGCATCGCCAAATCGCGCGGCGCGAGTCGAGTCCTACCTCGGTCTGAAGATCTTCCCCAACACGACTGAGGAGGAGGTATTCAGCGCAAGTGACGAGGGATACCAGGCACAACAGGCACGGATCGCATTTGCGATGGGAGGTCTGACGGGTGTCGGCCCGGGCAAGAGCACGCAGCGTGACTTCCTCCCGGCACCTTACAACGATTTCATCTTCGCGATAATCGCAGAAGAGTACGGCATAGTCGGAGCGCTTGTCTTGCTTTTTCTCTTCGTGATTCTGCTGTCAAGAGGATTGCTTCGAGTAGCCAGGAACGCGGCGGATCCCCTGGGTCTGTTCATCGCCGTCGGCCTTTCGAGCATGCTCGCGCTGTACGGTTTTGTTCATGCAGGTGTCGCTTCGGGACTTCTTCCCGTCACGGGCTTGCCGATGCCGTTTGTTTCGTACGGAGGTACGTCGATGCTCGCTGCCGGGGTCATGGTCGGCATACTTCTGAACATCTCCCGACAGATAGATCGGATCCCGGTAGAATGACATGCGAGATCCCATTCGACCAAGGGTGCTGTTTGCGGCAGGTGGTACGGGAGGACACGTGTACCCCGCCATTGCGATCGCGGACGAGATACGCCGCATGAAACCGGAGTCCGCCATAATGTTTGCAGGATCTAAGGGTCGAATGGAATGGCAGGCCGTGCCGGCGGCAGGCTATCAGATCGCTCCCGTGACGGTGGCCGGGTTACAGCGGAGACTTTCGCTCGCCAATCTGGCGCTGCCCTTCAAAGTCGTGCGCGGCTTTGCGCAGAGCGTCTCGCTGTTGCGTGCATTCGACGCCGACATTGCCGTAGGAACCGGTGGCTACACAACGTTGCCGGTGCTCGCTGCTGCTGCCACCATCGGCATACCGATGGTGATTCAGGAGCAGAACGCGTACCCCGGTGTCGCGAACCGGCTACTGGCGCGCCGCGCCAAGCAGGTGCACATCGCGTTCACGGAGGCGAAGAACCATTTGCCGCCCGGCAAATGCGTGCTCTCAGGAAACCCCGTTCGTTCGGGGCTGCGGACACTGCCGCCGCGTGCAGAAGCAAGAAGAGAATTGGCGATGCCGGAAGATGTGCGGGTGCTTTTCGTCTTCGGGGGGTCGCTCGGGAGCGCGGCGATCAACGACGTTCTGCTCGAAAACGTCCATCGCATTACAAGCGACGGAACGTGGATTCTCTGGCAGACCGGGAAGCATTACTTCGAGCGTGTGCGTGATGCGCTTGGCGACAGGCCGGCCGTCCGGCTGCTGCCCTACGTCGACAGGATGGACCTGGCGTATGCCGCCAGTGACCTTGTCCTTGGGCGTGCCGGGGCCATCACTTGCAGCGAGCTTCTAGTGACGGGGACACCGGCGGTGCTCGTGCCCTCGCCAAACGTGGCGGCGGACCATCAGTCGGTCAATGCGCGAAGCCTCGCGGAGGTAGGCGCCGCCGTTCATCTGCCGGAAATCAGACTCGTGGACGAACTGGTCGAGACGCTGCGCCGCCTTCTAGACGACGAAGAACTTCGCGTTCGGATGTCAGCCGCGGCCCGCAGTATGGCGCGGCCGGATGCCGCATCGGCTATCGCGCGCGCGATTCTTGAGGTTGCCTCGCACGGCAGCGATGCGGCAAGGGAGGGTGAGCGACATGGCTGACACGCGACGACAACCGTTCCTGGGTCGGACCCGGCACGTCCACATGGTCGGCATCGGCGGCATCGGCATGAGCTCGATCGCGGAAGTGTTGCTCATGCGAGGCTACGCGGTGAGCGGATCTGATCTGCGCACAAGCGAGACGACACGCCGACTGGCAGAACTTGGTGCGGTTGTCTTCGAAGGGCATAGCGAGGAAAACGTTGCCGAGGCGGATGTCGTGGTATTCTCGTCCGCCGTAAACCCGGTGACCAATCCGGAAACGTGCGAAGCGGACCGGCGGGGCGTCCCCATCATAAAGCGCGCCGACATGCTCGGTGAGCTCATGAGGATGAAGTACGGTGTCGCCGTCGCGGGAACGCATGGTAAGACGACTACGACAACCATGACAGGACTCGTCGTTGCCGAGGGCGGCTTCGATCCTACCGTGATTGTCGGCGGTAAGGTTGCAGTGTTCGGATCGAATGCCGTGGTCGGCGAGGGCGACATCATCGTGATCGAAGCGGACGAGTACGATCGCACCTTCTTACGATTGACGCCATCGATTGCCGTCGTCACCTCGATCGATTCCGAGCACCTGGATATCTACCGAGATCTCGATGACATTAAGGACGCGTTCGTTCGTTTTGCGAGCAGTGTCCCGTTCTTTGGATCAGTAATCCTGTGCCTTGACGACGAGAACGTGCGATCCATTGCAGGCCGCGTCGATCGTCGGATCGTGACGTACGGTCTTTCACGGCAGGCCATGGTTCGCGCCGAGAACATCGAGTCCATCGGACTGACGACGTCTTTCGATCTGGTGATTGAAGGGGCGAAGGCCGCGGCCGTATCGCTCGCTTCACCGGGTGTACACAACGTGCGCAACGCTCTGGCGGCTGTGGCCGTCGGTATCGAGCTGGAAATCTCGCTCGACCAGATCGTTGCCGGGCTAGATCGCTTCAAGGGCGTTCAGCGTCGATTCGAAGTTCTGGCCACCGTCGACGGAATCACGGTGATCGACGACTATGCGCACCATCCCGCTGAGGTCGAAGCCACTCTGAAAGCGGCGGTGCGTGTCTGGCCGGACCGCCGCATCATCGCGGTATTTCAGCCCCACCTGTATTCCCGCACGGACCAACTGAAGCGGGAGTTTGCCGCTGCGTTTCTGGAAGCGGACACCGTCGTGATCACGGATATATACGGCGCGCGCGAGGAGCCGATCGAAGGCGTTGACGGATCGCTCATCGTTGCGCTGGCAAAGGAGCTCGGTCACGGCGATGTACGGTACGTGCCGGCGGTTAAGGACGTGCCGCGGGTGCTCTCAGAGATTGTGTCCCTGGGAGAAGCCGTCGTCTTCATGGGTGCGGGCGACATTTGGCGCCACTCGAGAGAATTCGTAAAGCTGCTTCGCGAACTGCGCGGCGAGGAGGTGAATTGACATGCAATTACCCCCTGGCGAACCTACCCAGGAAATGAAAGCCTCCGCACGTCGCTGGATCTATCGCGGCGTGATCGCACTTTGTGTGTTCTCGATCCTTGCGGTTGTCGGCTGGCATTGGCGTGCTGGCGTGTTGCTGACCTCCGTCGAGGTGCGCGACTCGTGTGAGTCCTCGTGGTTTACGTCAAGCCCCGGGTGTGCTGCCCTGCTAGGCGACGCGGGCACAATTGCTCGTCTGGCCGGTGCTGAGACAAATGTCGCGCTGTACTCCGTCGATCCGTCTGTCATTGCCGATCGCGTCGTGCGTCATCCGTGGGTCCGGTCGGCAGACGTCAGCCGTACGCCCACGGGACGCCTTGTGATCACCGTTTCGCCACGCGAACCGCGATTGCTGGTGGTCCAGCGTGGAACGCCGGTCTACTTCGTCGATGAGGACGGATACAGGATGCCATTCGTCGAGGAGGTCGCATACGACCTTCCTCTACTATACGGACTCAATGAGAAGTTCCATCCGATCGAGCCGGTAAAGAGTTCCACTGTGCGCGCTCTCGCAGCGATGATGGTAGATCTCGATCCGGCGATCGATGCGCTGATCTCGGAATTGGAGCTTCGGTCATCCGGCGAGATTCTGATCCACACGACGGCGGCAAAAGACACACCGTCGATAGAAGTTCGCGTACAGGCAGACGATCTGCCCAATCAGCTGCAAAAGCTGCGCGCCTATTGGACGCAGCATGCTGTGAAAACCCGGGACTTCAACATAAAGCACGTTGACCTCCGTTTCGACAGTCGAATCATCACGCGATGATATGACGACAACGAGATGACGCCACCAGGTGCTCTCTTTAAACCTGAAAACCGTTTATGACCATGAACGACAACATTGTTGTAGGACTTGACATCGGTACGACGAAAGTGTGTGCCGTTGTCGCGGCCATCGATGATCTCGACCGCATCAACATCCTTGGCTTTGGGCGTGCCGAGTCCGACGGCCTTAACAGAGGCGTGGTCGTGAACATAGACCGTACCGTCGCTGCCGTCAGCGAAGCCATACAAGAGGCGGAGCGGGGGGCTGGGGTGAAAGTAAAAAGTGTTGTCGTGGGCATTGCCGGCGACCACGTGCAGAGTTTTCAGAGTCGTGGTGTCATTACGATCTCGAGCCGGGACCACGAGGTTACGCAACGAGACGTCCAGCGACTACTGGCCGACACGATGCATGTGGCGATGCCGGCCGACCGCGAGATCCTCCACGTCATTCCGCAGGAGTTTATTGTGGACGGCCAGGATGGCGTGGCCGATCCCGTCGGGATGAGCGGTGTGCGTCTGGAAGCAAACGTGCACATCATCACCGGGCTGGTGTCTGCGGCAAAGAATATTTACCGGTGTGTTGAGAAGGCCGGATTCGAGGTGGCGGACATCGTGCTCGAGCCGCTCGCTTCATCATTTGCCGTGCTGCACCAGGACGAAAAAGAGGTTGGCGTCGCCCTGGTCGACATCGGCGGCGGCACCACGGACATCGCCGTATTCGAGGACAATACAATTCGGCACACCGCCGTGATCGCCGTCGCGGGTAACAACGTCACCGACGATATACGCAAGGGCCTCGGTGTGATGCGCGATCAGGCGGAGTACCTGAAGTGCGACTACGGTGCCGCTATAGCCGACGTGATTACCGACGACGAGGCAGTCACTATCCCCGGTATCGGTGGGCGTCCGGACAAGTCGATCGGGCGCAGTGTACTCTCCCAGATCATCCAGCCTCGCATGGAGGAGATCCTCGAGATTGCGGGCATCGAAATCAAGCGCAGCGGCTACGGGCGTCATCTGTCGGCGGGTGTGGTGGTCACCGGTGGAGGCTCGATGGTGCCCGGGACGGCGGCGCTCGCGTCGACGGTCCTAAATGTGGAGGCCCGCATGGGCCTGCCCATGGGGTTGTCCGGCGGCCTGGTCGAAGAGGTGAGCGACCCGATGTATGCCACCGCCGTGGGCCTTGTGCTCTTCGCGCTGCAGCCGGAGATGCGTGGCCGTACGTCGATGGCCTCCGACATGACCGTGCCCGTCGGCCACGACGGTGTACCCGGGGACAAGCTTGTGAACAAGATTGCGCAGCGCATGAAAGCATGGTTTGACGAACTGTGATGACGGTGCTGCGAGAAACAAAACGACATTATGGAGCTGCGGCACGAGTTGGTCGCTTGCTGCTGCACGCCATGACATCCCGACGGGATTCATTCTAACTGGAGGAAGAAAAATGGAGAATCTTTTTAGTCCACGCTTCAAGTTCGACGAGGCATCGGGCGGGGAAGCGAAGATCTGCGTTGTCGGTGTCGGAGGCGGCGGGGGCAACGCGATCAACAACATGGTCGATCGCGGCATCAAGGGTGCCGAGTTCATCGCCATTAACACCGACGCACAGGCACTCGAGGTTAACCGTGCGGCAACGAAGATCCAAGTTGGCCGAAGTGTGACGAAGGGTCTTGGTGCCGGCGCCCGCCCGGCCGTTGGCGCCGAGGCCATGCAGGAGAACCTCGAGCAAATCGAACAGGCCATTCGGGAATACGACATGGTATTCATTACAGCCGGAATGGGCGGCGGCACGGGTACCGGTGGCGCGCCTGTTGTCGCTTCGATCACGAAGAGCCTCGACATACTCAGTGTGGCCATCATCACCAAGCCCTTCCATTGCGAGGGACGGCGGCGCATGATGACCGCCACTGAGGGAATCGATCGTCTGCGCGAGGACGTCGACACCCTAATCGTAATTCCTAACGAGCGCCTCCTCGATATCGCCGAGGAGAACACGAGCTTGATCGAGGCTTTCACGAAAGCCGACGAGGTGCTCTACAACGCAACGCGTGGCATCAGCGACCTGATCACAGTCAACGGCCTCATAAACCTGGACTTCGCCGACGTTAAGACGACGATGCAGAATGGAGGCACGGCGCTGATGGGTGCCGCGACAGCCTCGGGCGACAACCGCGCCGAAAGGGCAGCCGTGGAAGCCATCTCTAGTCCGCTGCTCGACGGTCTGTCTATTACCGGTGCGCGAAACGTACTCGTCAACATCACGGCGGGCCGCTCGCTCGGGATACGCGAGGCAACGGAAGCCACAAGCATTATACAGCGCGAGGCGGGTGACGATGTCGAGGTCATCTTCGGCACCGTCATTGACGAGGGTCTGAACGACGAGCTTCGCGTGACCGTTATAGCAACCGGCTTCGACGGTGGAGAAACACCGAAGGAAGAAAAGAAGCGCACCGTCACGCCTCTGCATGCATCACCGGCCGTGTATCAGTACAAAGGAGAGGAAAACCTCCGGCAACTCGACATCCCGGCCTACGTGCGCCGCAGCGCTCATCCGATCTCTATCGACAGTGACATCGATGAGTCGACGCAGGCCAACGGGCAGGCGACGGTTCGAAGGTTGAACTCCGAGGACGTGAAAGACCGTGCCGAGAGTATCCTCAAGAAAGACTTCGAGACACCAGCATTCATTCGGAAGATGATGGACTGACCATCCATCATCTAGAAACTCAACCCCAACGGAGCGAATCAGCCGGTTGAAGAGAGCGGGTCCTCCAGTTCCGCCAAGCCCCTGGGCCGCAACCGGTTTGCCGATTCAGATCGGTGCCCTTCCGATTCGCTCCGGCCCAGGCCGCGCTCTCCCACCGGCGCGGCCTTCTTTTTTGTGCGATCTATTCGGCGCCGTAAGGATGACGAGGATTTGGACGCGAAGCGGACTACATTTGACGGGCGCACCTCGTGCTCGCTCCATGTCGACTGCGTCTGTAGCTATTCCAAACGTTTTGCGGCGGGTTAGTCTCTTATTTATTCTGTCAGCGATCGCGCTGTGGTCAGGAGCATCGTTCGCGCAAAGCACCGTGTATGGCGTTACCTGGGTGCCGCCGGCCGCGCACGACCAGGCGATTGCCACGCTCGCGGAGATCGAGGCGAGCGGCGCGCGCGCAATTCGGATGCCGGCACGGAACGTCAATGCCGAATTGCTGACAATGGCGGACTCACTCGGCCTTGAGTTATTCCTCGAATTATCGCCGGGCTATTTACCGGCCGCCAGACTCATCGATACGCTGGCGGCCGCTCAGGCCGAACTGTACAGCCTTGCGGAACGCGTTCGGGGACACGAATCCGTAACGCGCATCGGTCTGGGGCGCTGGTCAAACACCAGTGACCCAACAGCGTGTGTCTACTTCGAAGAGATGGCGAAGCGTTGGACACTGGCCGGCGAGCGTGCCGTTACCTACTACACCACTGCTTTCCTGCGGGACGACCTGTGCAGCAGCTCTGTGGATGAAGTCTACGTCGAACTAACCGACCATCGGCCCGAGTCACTTGATTCACTGTACCGCGTTGCGTCCGGCCGATTCGACAACCTCTCGGGGATAGCGTCCGTCGGTACGTGGGTGGATCCGGTCGGAGAGCACCGAGGCGTTCGTAACGAACGGTCGCCGGAGTGGCAGGCACGGTATCTCGAGAAGGCCCTTGCCTCGCTCCTACGACCGGGCGGTGTTCCGCCCGCGCAATACATCTTCGTTCATCGTTGGACTGATCCGGTGGCGATCGACGATTTTTTCGGCGACATCCGCCAGCGGCGTTATGGGATCCACGCTCCAGCGTTCCGGCCTGCTGCCGACATCCTGACCGGCTATGCGACAGGGCGACAACAGGTGTTCGCGTTCGATCCGGGCATGAGGACACGTTTCGGCTGGCGCTGGTCGACGATTCTGGGATGGGTCGCAATCGGTGCACTCGCCGCGATCTTTGCTTCGTCGCCGCAGATGCGTCACATGGCTCCGCGCTACTTTCTCTCGCACGGTTTCTATCGTGAGGCCGTCGCTAGTGGACGCGAGTCGCTTGCGCTGGAAACGATCGCGGTCCTTGCAGCGGTTTCGAGCGGAGTGGGCCTTTCCCTGACCATTCTAATCTCAGAAATCTCACTGCACCCTTCTTTCATGGCCGCCCGAAACTGGATGGATCCGGAGCACCGCGATTTCTTCGGGGCGCTGCTCGTGGCGCGCTGGCCGCTGATGATGGTGTTGGCCAGTGTCTTTTTAATTGTGTACGTGGCGTGGGCGTCGTTGTTGTCTCTTCTTTCTCGTCGTGCCAGAACACTCTTCCCGTCACAAACGCTGATCGTCGGAGTTTGGACACTCTGGCCACTCATCGGACTCTTGCTCGTATCGCCTGCGATAGCTGCCTCCGACGCGCCGTGGCGCTTGACTCTCGTCACCGCAACCGTGCTCGTGACGGCGGTCGTCATCATCTATGCGACCGTTCGCAGCCTTCTCGATTACCGAGCCATTGCCGGTACGTCCATCGGGGAAGCCGTGATCGTCCTCCTGCTGCACCCGCTCACGTGGGCATCGATTGCGGCAGGCGTATTGTTAACGGGGCGATTTGCACCGGAGATGGGATACTTCTGGGATCTCATTATGCGTACCTGAGCGAACTCGGGCGTTACGTCCCCGCACTAAGAGTGCGCTCCGCGTACGCAAGCATCTCCGGGGTGTCCACGTCCTGCCAGAATCCGTCGCCAATGTCCACCGCTTCCATGCGGCCCGCTGCAGCAAGTCGCTGAATCCCGTCCGAAAGCGAAGCATCACCCTTCTCCGACTTCACGGCTTCGAGTGCCTCAAGCAGACCTCTCGTACACACGAAGACACCGGTATCGATGCAGTTGTAATCGACCAAATTCTTGCCGATCGCGACGATGCGTTTGTCCTCAACCCGAACCTTGGTTGCGTCTTCCATGTCGAAAATCCTACCGAGCTTGTAATCGACGAGTAGTGACACCCCGTTTTCGGGAGGCATGTGGTCGCGAGCGATGTCCATAAGACTGTCGCCCAGCACGTGGTCCGCCATTACGAGCACAAACGTATCCTCGATGAGCGGTGCCGCTGCGAGAACGGACAATCCGTTGCTCTTCGCATAGTCGGGATTGTGCACGAATTGAAGAGCGACGCCGCTGGAATGTGCCCGTCGGATTTCGGCCTCGATCTCGTTCGCCCGATAGCCGAGGACTATAGCGACGCGCTCACAACCTGCACGAGCCAGGTTGGATAGTGTTCTCTCAATAAGCGGTACACCGGCGACCGGTGTGAGCGGCTTGAGACTACCCTCTTCGCCGTCGCGCGCGAGGCGCGACCCGAATCCGGCCGCGAGAACGACTCCTGTGCGCCGGCTGGCGGCCCGGGTCATGATACCTCTAGGCCGTGCGAGAGGTCGTGTTCTTCCGACATGTGAGTCACGGGCTCTTCGCCGCCCAGGACACGCAGTGTGTTCTTCAGTCCGAAGTGCTGAATGAAGAGATCATGTTCCTGAACGTGTCCGCTGAGCACATGCGGACTCTTGAAGTAGAACGAGAGCCACTCCTGGATTCCGCTCAGCCCTGCGCGACCGGCGAGGTCGAGGAAAAGAGCCAGATCCAACACAATCGGTGCTGCGAGAATGGAATCACGACACAGGAAGTTCACCTTGATCTGCATCGGGTATCCCAGCCATCCGAAGATGTCAATGTTGTCCCAACCCTCCTTCTCGTCCCCACGCGGCGGGTAATAGTTGATCTTGACGACATGGCACAGGTCCTTATAGAGGTCAGGATACATCTCTGGCTGCAGAATCGTATCGAGCACGCCCGATTTCGTGACTTCCTTTGCCTTGAAGCTTTCGGCGTCGTCGAGGACCTCGCCGTCCCGGTTGCCGAGGATGTTAGTGGAGTACCAGCCTCGGATTCCGAGCATGCGTGATTTCATCCCGGGAGCCAGGATGGTCTTCATAAGAGTCTGTCCCGTTTTGAAATCCTTCCCGGCGATGGGCACGCCGCGGTCGAGAGCGAGTTGCTCCAGCGCAGGAGAATCCGCGGACAGGTTAGGCGCGCCGTTGGCATAGGGCACGCCCTCCATAATCGCCGCGTACGCATACAACTGCGATGGTGCGATGGCGGGATCATTCTCGGCGAGTCCCTTCTCGAAAGCCTCGACACTTAGGTGGCATGCCGACGGCTGCAAGTACACTTCAGTCGATCCGCACCACACCATGACGGCACGTGAGGAGCCTGTCTCTTCGATTCTGCGCCGGATATCTGCGCGCAGCTCTTCAGCCAGCTCCTTCTTCGTAGAAGCCTTCTTGACATTCGGTCCGTCGAGACGCTTGACATACTGACGGTCGAAGGCGGCGGCCATCGGCTTGATGGTATGCAGAAAGTCTCGCAATGGTTCAAGGGTAGCGGGTTGAAGCACCCGGGCACGCGCGGCTGCTTCATATGCATCGTCCGGAAACACGTCCCATCCGCCGAACTCGAGATCGGCGAGCGGGGGAAGTTCGAGGAAGTCCCTGATGAGCGGACTGCGATTATCTGAGCGCGCCCCCAGGCGGATCGTCTGCATCTGTGAAAGAGAGCCGAACGGCAATGCGTTGCCGCGGCGGACGGCTTCCACGCCGGCGATGAAGGTCGTTGCCACGGCACCGAGGCCGGGTGTGAGCACGAGCAGTTTCCCCTCGTGTGGGGCGACAGTTGCGGAGGTGGCCATTCGAAATTGGAGTTCGTACCGTTTGTCACATCAACCAAGCAAAGTACGCCACTCTGATCTTGAACGCCATGTCGGCGGTCGGCGATCTGCCCCCCGCAGGCCCAAAGAAAGCGTCATTCACACGTATTCTTTGAGATTCCGAGACGACAACGGGCTGCTTGGACGTTAATCGGCTGAACGAACCCGAGGCCTCCGCGTTAACGGCCACTTCGCTTCAATTGCACGCAGGCGTAAGATGAGGATCCTGGTTACCGGAGGCGCCGGTTTTATTGGCGGCCATGTGTGTAGACGACTCGTGGCCGACGGTCACGATGTTGTAGCCGTCGACAACTTCGACCCTTTCTACGCGCGATCCATTAAAGAAGAAGGTATTGCGGATCTGCCTGCGAACGATCGCTTTCGACTTGTCGAAGGAGACATAGTCGACGCGCGTACACTGGGCTCCCTATCCGACTTCGGAGCCGACACCATCATTCACCTCGCTGCCAAGACAGGAGTCCGGCCTTCGGTCGTCGACCCTGTCAGCTACCATCGTGTAAACGTGATTGGGTGGCAGAATGTGCTCGACTTCGCGGTCGCCAGTGGAATTCGGACCGTAATCTTCGGATCGTCATCTTCGGT
Organism: Rhodothermales bacterium; assembly: GCA_041589075.1. Taxonomy (GTDB): domain Bacteria; phylum Bacteroidota; class Rhodothermia; order Rhodothermales; family JABDKH01; genus JBFHWK01. The sequence goes on along the minus strand of JBFHWK010000005.1, from coordinate 31,992 downwards.
TTATGGCAACGGTTTGCGTGTGCCGTATTCGGAAGACGATGTGGTGGCGCCGTTGTCCCCATATGCCGTCACGAAATGCGCGGGCGAACTGCTGGCGCACAGCTACAACCATCTCTACGGTTTGACCGTTCATTGCCTGCGCTTCTTCACCGTATACGGGCCGCGGCAACGACCCGACCTCGCGATCCACAAGTTCGCCGCAAGGATGTTGCGGGGTGAGAAGATACCGGTCTTCGGCGACGGCTCGACGAGTCGCGATTATACGTTTGTCGACGATATCGTTCAGGGAGTTGTGGGCAGCCTCAGGCGGGCTGCTGAGCATCCGGGAGAGTTCGATATCTTCAACCTGGGTAACTCGCAGACGGTCACTCTGAGCGAGATGATCGCAACGTTGGAGCGCGTTCTCGGCGTAGACGCGAAGCGCGAGCTCCTCTCGCCGCAGCCTGGCGACGTCGACCGCACGTTTGCCAACATCGAAAAGGCGGGGCGCCTTCTCGGCTATCGGCCCACCACGCCGTTCGAAGACGGAATCCGGGTTTTTGCGGAGTGGCTCACTAAGGAGTCAAGCGGCTAAATCGCGCATATGTCACGGTACCTGACCGAATGGCCGTCCCGAAGGGGACCGGAAAAGGAACAAACGTCGAGGTCAGTATTACATCTCTGCCATCGTCTGCCGGACGGCTATACTCCGGCTGAGCATCGATGGGCGGCCCCGCCATTGGCCAACTGGTGTACAGCGATTGTGTCCGATTAAGTATGGTACTAAGACCAGTGGACGACGGCAGAATGAACGGCGCGCCGGGTGAGGGAGACGACGCGAACCACGAATACGACGGTCGCGATGCCGTGCTTCCGGGTGAAGGATACGTTTTCCACACGTACGGAGACGAGCGATTCCTGCGCTCCGTCGTCGCCTCAGTAAAGAGCCTTCGGCGGTACGATCGACGAAGGCCAGTAGCGCTTTACGCTCCAACCGAACACTTGCAAACGCTACGTCGGATGGGCCTGGAGGCGGAGTTCGCCGTTACCCGGGGACTGCCCGATGAACACCGGTCAATCACCGGCTTCAAGCTGCATCTCGAGCGGTTTCAACCATTCGAGCGCAACCTGTACCTCGACGCGGACATGATCTGGTGCAGGAACCCGGATCCGCTCTGGTTGCAGCTCTCCGCGTACACCTTCACTGCAACTGGAATGGAGCGCGCCGATCCGTTTTTTGGAGGACCCAAAGGCTGGAGTGTTCTCGTCGACATCTTCCTGGATCGCAGGCGGAAAACCATGAAACGATTCGGGCTGAAGCACCTTCCGCGCGTGCAGGCCGGCATGATCTACACGCAGGACCCCGCTCTCGTTTCGGATGTGTGCGCGCGTGCTCGAGAATTCCTCGCAAGACGGGGTGAGACGCACTTCCGCAGTCGCCTGGACGAGGGACGAACGGAAGAGTCATGCGAATGGAGTCTGGCCATGGCGATGAGCAGTCTGCAACTGCCGGTTTACCCCTGGTTTCAGAATTACAACAGTCCTCAACTCGATTATATCACCGGTTTGACCCGCCACGACCGGGATTTCACGGAGGTCGAGTGCCGCTACTATTGTGACGAGCTTGTCTACTCCGTTCGCGGTGTGCGAACACTGGCCATACGGGATCGTTTGTTTCGGATTATGAGCCGGCTTCCGGGTAGAGGCGACCACATGGACGTAACGCCGTTCGTGCTGCACTTTGGCTGGAACCACGAAAAGGCGGTCTTTGTGGATTTCGCGGAGCGCGTCTGGGCGCAGGTGGCGGATGCGGCGAAGGCGCGGGAACGGGAAGTAGCAGATGTCGAATCGCCGCTGTAGTCGCCTGTCTCCTCCCCTGTAGCCCCCCTCGAAAAACCGTACCAGCAATCACAATCGTGGCGGCGAGGGGGGACGGTTCATGTTCCTAGCACCCCTCGAAGAACGTACCGGTAGCAGCATTCGTGCGTGAATGATGAGGAGCTCCCCGTCAGTCTCTCACTTCATGTCCCGGGGTAGGAGGAAATTGCCACCCCTACGAGGTCTTACTCTTATCCTTGTCGCGGCGCTTGATGAGACTCGACATCAGTGCGTCGAATCCCTTCTTTCGCACAACGCTCTGAAATGAGCGCGCGTATCCGCCGACCGTACTAACGTCGTCAAGAGTAATGTCGGATACGTGCCAGCCGCCGTTCCTCAAGATCATGGTGTACTCAACCCGCGCAGGAACGTCTTTGTAGATCGTGCTCGTCTGCACCCGGGCGCTGTCGCCGGTGACGGTTATCTCTCCGTAGGTGACCGGTGACCGGTAGACGTCAAGATTCGACAGTGACTGATTGCGGACGATATCACTGAACACGTCGACAAACTGCTTTCGTTGCTCGGGGCTTAGCGGGTCCCAGTGTGGCCCCAGAGCCCGGCTGCCCATCGCCTCGAAATCGATGATCCCGTTGACGAGGTCCTTGAGGGTCTGCCGCTGCTGGTCGGTAAAGCTCTCCCTGTTGCCCAGGATTCGCTTTATTTCCGCATCCCGAGCCTGAAGCATTTTCTTGATTTCCGCCGGCGATTTCTGGGCGATGGCTCCCGCCGGCGAGGCGAGTGCCCCGGAAGCGACCAGGATGACGAGCAATACAATTCTGTACAGCATAGCGGACACTCTTAGTAGTTTTTCTTTCCGCGCCGGTATTTCCGTACGGCGCGTGGTTGTCCAGATCTAATTTCCAACAAGTGTGCCGGATTCTACGTGCTCGATCAGGATCCCGCAGGCACGGAGGAGCTTGAGGACAGCGATGTTGTACTCGTACATGGCCTGGTACTCGGCGGCCTGCAACTGCAGGTTCGACTGTACCGCCCGAACCAGGTTCTCCGTGTCGCCGAGGTCGAGGTCGAAGTTCACCGACTCGAGCTGGAGCCACTCCTTACTTAGGCGCAACGCCTCCTGCTGCGATTCGAGGGCGGCCCGTTTTATGCGAAGCGACCGGTAGGCCTCCTCGACCTCGAAGCGAACCAGTTGCCGAAGTCCGTCAAGCTGGTAAGCCACCTCGTTGCGTTGTGCACGTGCCTGCTCCACCCGAGCCCGCGTTTGCACGAAGTTGAGTTGTAGTCGAAGACCCAGGCCCGCCTGGATGCTGGAACCGATGAGGCGGTCGCTGATGTACGGGTTGCGCTGTGAAAAGCGGTCGGGGGTAGCAGCCGCTCGGTACCTCCCGCCAAGGAACAGCTTCGGGTAATAATTCGATCGCGCCACGCCGACGAGTGCGTGTCGAGCAGCCACCCCGGACGCGGCCGCATCCAACTCGGGTCGGTTCATCAGGCCGGTCCGGATGTATTCATCGAGCGGACGCGGTTCGAAAACCAGCGGGTCTAAGTACGCGTCGCGGGCCGCCACTTTCACGCTGTCGGGGATAAACAACAGCCTTCTCAGACCCATTTCCGCGGTCCGAAAGCGTTCGTCCACCTCAACGACCCGGCGGTTGAACTCCTGCTCGGTGATCAGGACCTGAAACAGGTCGGCGTCGTCGACGTCGGGTGCCCCTTCCTTGAGCAGTCGATCGATCTCACGCTTTGCACGGGCAACGACATCTCCCGCGTCCGCCGCCACTCGTTGCAATGCTTCGGCCAGGAGCAGGCTGTAGTAGGCCTCCGCTGCTCTGAAGGCTACCTCTACTTCCTTTTGGCGAACGAGACCGGACTCGACCATCACACCGGCGCGTGCCGCCCGGATGTTACCGCTGATTTCTCCCCAGGTATGAATAGGCTGGATAAGACTGACCTCGACCTCGTTGAACACGGATAGATTGTCCCAGTCGTTTCGGACGTCGGGATCGAGGTAAAGACGGTCCGTCGGGGTGTTGTTTGGATTGTCGAGGCCGGGAGCGGGAGCGTGTGCGCTGGTTGCACTGAACTCGGTCAGGAATCGGCTGGCACTTGCGAGTGAGGATCGGGCCTCAGCAGACGCGCGTTTGGCGTTTGCGGATGCCACCTCCGGACTCACCTCGATCGCGTGTCGAATTGTAGCGACGAGATCTAGCGTGACGCTGTCGGCCGGCGCACCGGCGGACTGCGCTGCGGCCCCGAACGGCCGGCACAGAATCGCGAGCGTTCCGGCGAGGCAGACCACACCGCGAAGCATCGCCGAACATCGTCCGCAAGGAATCCCGCTAATCGAGAGCATCGAAGAGAAGCCGAGTGAGTGGGGAAAGCCGTGGGTAGGTGCAGTTACAAAAATAATTCCGCATTTGGAATCTCACGGTGTTGGAAAGCCGTTTGTGTAGACACACCTGCGTGATTGCCGCTTATGTCCACGAGATCAAGCTCACCACGCCCGATTGGGGCCGTCCTCAGGGAACTGATCGACCGTCTTGGAATCGGGACCCGCTTGCAGGAAGCACGCGCCAGGGATGCCTGGGCGGAACTGGCGGGTCCGGCGATTGCCGGTGTAACGGAAGCCGTCTGGATGCGTGCCGGCAAGATGTTTGTAAAGATCGCCTCGCCGGCGTGGCGGCATGAGCTGCACCTTCAGCGAGAGGAGTGGGCCCGGCGCATCAATGAGCATGTCGGCGCACCCGTGGTGAAGGAAATCGTTTTCCGCTGACGCGCGTGGGTTTAGCTTTCGTACTTGCGAAAGACGACCGCTGTGTTGTGCCCGCCGAACCCGAAGGCGTTGCTCATACCTACGTTGACTTTGCGGTCCTGCGCCTCGTTGAACGTGTAGTTCAGGTCGCACTCAGGGTCCGGGTTGGCGAAATTGATCGTGGGCGGCACGCGGTCGTTTGCGATCGCAAGAATAGTCGCGACGGCCTCGACGGCACCGGCTGCACCAAGTAGATGCCCTGTCATGCTTTTGGTCGAGGAAAGATTCATCTCGTAGGCGTGCTCGCCGAACACCGTTTTTATGGCTCTGGTCTCCGCGACGTCACCGAGCGGCGTTGAAGTCCCGTGCATATTGAGATAGTCGACTTCCTCTGGGGCGAGACCGGAGTCGCGTAGCGCCGCGCGCATCGCGATGCAGGCACCGCGGCCATCCGGATCCGGTGCCGTCACATGGTGCGCATCCGCACTCATGCCAATGCCGACCAGCTCCGCATAGATACGTGCGCCCCGCCGCTTGGCGCGTTCGAGCTCTTCGATAAACAAAGCTCCCGCGCCCTCCCCCATGACGAACCCGTCGCGTTTGGCGTCGAAGGGGCGGCTTGCCGTCGACGGGTCATCGTTGCGCGTAGACAGCGCCTTCATCGCGTTGAAACCACCGATGCCCATCTCAGTGACGGACGACTCAGCGCCACCGCACAATGCCGCATCGGCCAGATCATGCTGGATCATCATGAAGGCGTCGCCGATGTTGTTGTTGCCCGTCGCACACGCCGACACGACGCAGTAGTTGGGTCCGCGAAAACCGTACTCGATCGAGATGTACCCCGGCGCAATGTCGGGAATCAGCATCGGGATAAAGAATGGCGACAGACGCCGCACTCCCTCCTGCAGGTAGGTCTGCACCTGATCGGTGAACACCTTGATGCCGCCAATGCCGCTGCCGAAGATCACGGCAATACGCTCGCGTTCCTCGTCCGGAAGCGCGGCCGTATCCACACCCGAATCCTCAACCGCCTGCTTGGCGACCACTAGCGCATACTGACAGAAGACGTCGACGCGGCGCGCCAGCTTTCGATCGATGTGCTCGGTCGGATCAAAGCCCTTCAGCTCGCAGGCGAACTTCGTTACGAACGGCTCCGTGTCGAAATACGTGATCGGGGCCGCACCGCTGCGTCCCTCCATCATGCTCTGCCAGAACGAGTCGACAGAAAGACCGATGGGGGTCAAAGCCCCCATCCCTGTGACAACTACTCGTCGTGAACTGTTGTGCATAGGAGCCTTCGCGAAAGACCGATCACTGGCCCGTCTTCTCCGTCAGATAGTCCACAGCATCGCCAACGGTGGCGATATTCTCAGCCTCTTCATCCGGAATGGTCAGGTTAAACTCCTTCTCGAATTCCATGATCAACTCGACGGTGTCCAGCGAGTCTGCGCCGAGATCGTTCGTGAACGAAGCCTCTAATGTGATGTCCGATTCGTCGACGCCGAGCTTTTCGACGATGATTGCGCTTACCTTTGAGGCTATATCGTTTGCCATTGGAGAAGGCCTCCGTCAATTGGTACGGTTCGCTTGGTCGTGCGCGCGGCCCCAGGAGGTGCATACGGCACGAAACAAAAAAATTACACCGGACCGAGCCGATAAGCAATTTGCCCCGGCCCCCTTGTTTCAGACTTCTAAATCTTTGAAAAAACGTTCGTTACTATAGGCCGCGACACCGCATCGCCCCGAATCTATCGGCGCGTACACGCGTTCTTCGTAACTTCGTGTTTCTCACGCCCCATTAACCGTAGCGATAATGGCCTATCTGTTCACCTCTGAGTCCGTGTCGGAGGGACATCCCGACAAAGTCGCCGATCAAATCTCCGACGCCATCGTCGACGCACTTCTGGCCGATGATCCCGAAAGCAGGGTAGCCGTGGAGACGATGGTGACCACCGGACTGGTAATCCTGTCCGGCGAGGTGCGCTCAAATGCCTACGTCGACGTTCAGGAGATCGCGAGAAACGTCATCCGCGAGATCGGCTACAACGACCCCGACCTCCGGTTCGACGCCGATTCGTGCGGCGTCCTCAGTAGTATCCACGAGCAGAGCCCGGACATCGCGCAGGGCGTCGACGGAAACGAAGAAACCGGCGCGGGCGATCAGGGGATGATGTTCGGCTATGCGTGCAGGGAAACGAAACACCTGATGCCGATGGCCATCACGTTTGCCCACGGCCTCATGCGGGAACTGGCGTCTATTCGGAAAGCCAACAAGCAGATGCGCTACCTCCGGCCCGATTCGAAGAGCCAGGTCACGATCGAATATGACGACGACCGAAAGACGCCGCGTCGCGTACACACGATCGTCGTGTCCACGCAGCACGGGGAATCGGTAAGCCAGGAGCAGATCCGCGACGACGTCCGGAGCATTCTGATTCCGAAAGTCATTCCTGCCCACTTGCTCGACGATGACCTGATCCTCCACGTCAACCCGACGGGCCGGTTCGTCATCGGCGGTCCCCATGGCGACACGGGTCTTACCGGACGCAAGATCATCGTCGACACCTACGGGGGGAAAGGTGCGCACGGAGGCGGCGCGTTCAGTGGAAAAGACGCCACGAAGGTGGACCGCTCGGCGGCCTATGCAGCGCGGCACGTCGCCAAAAACATCGTCGGTGCCGAGCTGGCCGACGAAATCGAAGTGCAGCTCGCCTACGCGATCGGCGTCCCGGACCCTGTTTCGATTGACATCAACAGCTACGGCAGCGGTGTCGTGAGCGACCGCCAACTCGTTGAGATCGTTCGGGAATGCTTCGATTTGCGGCCGCGAAGAATCATCGAGCGACTCGGCCTCACGAAACCCCAGTTCCGGCAGGCCGCCGTTTACGGCCACTTCGGGCGCCCTGACGTAACGTGGGAGAAACTCGATAGCGTCGAAATCCTAAAAGCGGCGGCGTCGGCACTTGCCTGACGGACCGGTATGGTATAGCTCCGGACCGATGACGTCGATACCGTAATTGAGAAGAGGGTCATTTGTGCCCCTGGACAACGGACCCGGCGGTCCCTCGTTCGCGTAGACACTTTCTTTTGGAAGACGCCGCACTTCGTCTGGCACATGCATTTCCGGCACGTCGTACTCGCACTGTTCGTCTGCGCCGCCTGCGCACCTGCCCTGCAGGCTCAGATTCGGCCCGACGACCGTGCATACACCATCTTTAGCGATGAGGCCCGCACAGCGGCCGTGGAGACGGTCGAGTCTCTAGGCTTCGATACGCGCCGAACGACGACGGCACGCGTAGACGAAGAAAACGGCGTACTGAGAGCGATGTACGCCGTCGAAGCCGGCATTGCCGGTGAAGCCCATGATTCCCCGACGCAGTCGGCACGAGCTGCGCTGCTGCGTCACGAGGACAAACTCGGACTTCAGGGCGGCGGCACACTCGTCGTCGTACGGGTCGTCTCTACTTCCGTCAGCCACCACGTACTGCTGCAGCAGAATATAGATGGACTGCCGGTGTACCGCCGCTACGTCAAGGTGAACCTGGACCGCGACCTCAGGCCGACGATGATCCTCAACGGTGTTGATCCGGGTCTCGCGGAAAGGAGCGGGTTGATGCGAGCGTCGCTATCACCCGTTGCCGCCCGCGAGATCGCCTCATCGATTGTTGTGCGCGGCAGTGCCGCGTCGTCGGAACCTGAGTTGATGCTCTATCCCGGTAGCGAGCCGTTTCCGGTATGGAGGATAGTGCTGTGGCCCTCTGATGCGCCCGGCGAGTGGGAGGTGCTCGTTCATGCTCGGACGGGCAAGGTCGTCCACTTGCTGGATCAGACGATCGCACATAATCGTGTCGCTGCGGATGTCGGAGAATCCTATCGTCGGGGCGTTGAGGAATCGGTGCAGGGCAGCGCCGCTGTCAACGGTTCAGGGTACGTGTTCGACCCGGATCCGATCACCGTGGCCGGGGTGGCGTATGGACCGCCTTACGTTGACAATGGCGACCAAACCTCTCCGCAGCTCGACAATCAGCGAGTCAGCGTCCCACTGCTCGACATTACGTTCGGCAACGATGCGAAATACAGGCTCGAGGGTCCGCACGTACGCATCATCGGGGGCGGATCGCTAAGCCCGCCGTTCGTCCCCCCGGCCGAGAACTCCGCCGACGCGTTCCACTACACACGCGACTTGTCGGGGTTCGAGGCGGTGATGGCATACTATCACGTTGACAAGAGTCAGCGGTACGTGCAGTCGCTCGGTTTCACCGAGTTGCAGAACGCGCCCCTCAAGGTCAATCCGCGGGCGTTCTCTTCCGATAACTCCTTCTACACGCCGGGGCAAAACCTGGTCGAATTCGGGATAGGCGGAGTAGACGATGCCGAAGACGCAGGCGTCATCTGGCATGAGTATGGCCACGCGTTGTTAGAGGGTGCATCAGCCGGCCTGAGCGTCACGGACGAGGGCGATGCACTGCACGAAGGCTGGTCCGATTACTGGGCAGGTTCCTATTTGCGACTCCTGGCCGATACGCAAGTCGGTAAGCGCACCGACTGGGAGAATGTTTTTCGGTGGGACAGTGGAGACGGACAGATCTGGCCCGGGCGTTCGCTCACCAAGCCCGGAACGTATCCGGAAACGACGACATGCGAGGATCCCAACGACATCAACGGAGACGGGTGCGGCATACATTCGGACGGCTTGCTCTGGGGCACCACACTCATGGAGATATACACCGACCTCGGCAAGACGGTGACGGATCAGCTGGTCCTGCAGTCCCACTACTACCTGATGTCACCGGTGACCTTCGTCGATGCTGCCGAGGCCGTCGTTCAGGCTGACCGCGACCTTTTCGGCGGAATACACACCTCGGCGTTGATCAATCGGCTCTCAACCAGGGGATATCTGGACGCCGCCAACTTCGGTCCGATTGTCTCGCACGAGCCCCTGCGTTCGACGGAGTCGCTGGGCGGTACTGTGGAACTTCGGGTGCAGGCCTCGCCGACGAGTGCCCCGATCGGGTCCGTCGTTGCCTACCACCGGCTGCAAGGGGAATCATCCTTCACGGCATTGCCGCTTGCCTCGGCCGGTGGAGACATGTACGCGGACGATTTGAATCTGCCGTTCACTCCTTCGACGGTGGAATACTACGTAGAGGCGGTTGACGACAACTCACTGCAGGCGCGGCTGCCGGCGAATGCGCCGGAGGCCTACTTCAGTTTCGACGTCGGTCCGGACAACACGCCGCCCGTCATCACCCACATCCCGATCTCATCAACGTCGCGCGCGTTGTGGCCGCCTCCGGTGATAGCGTCGGTAGACGACAATCTCGGTATCGACTCCGTCTGGGTGAATTTCGAGCTGGAGGACAGCGCGGGAATGACGTACCGGGTCGGGTCCTTCGGGCTGGTTGAGGTTGGCACGAATTATCGGGCGCCGTTTCCGGTCGCGGTTGTCGATGTGCGTATCGGTACGCTTGTGCGGTACGCTATCGTGGCGCGAGACGCGGCCGTACTCGGCAACGAATCGGCGGATCCTGTCACTGGCTTCCACAGCTTTTCCGTGGAGTTCTCCGGTGTACTGGCAGCCTTCGATTTTGAGTCGTCAGATGGTGATCTGACGGCTACGGGCGTGTGGGCGCACGGGCCGCCGGACAACACGCTTCAGGTTGCGCATTCGGGGTCGAACACGTGGCGCTCGGGGTCCGGTGGACCCTATCCGGCGTTTCCGCAACTCTCAACACTCGAGTTGCCACCGCTGAACCTCCAAGGACTCCCTGAAGCGTACTTGATCCTTTGGCACTGGCACGACTTTGAGTACCGCGGCACCCCCCTGCCCGGCGAACCGTTACAGGGTTCGATCTGGGATGGCGGCAACATCAAGATGTCCGTCGATGGCGGCAACACGTGGGCGGTCGTGACTCCTGACGGGGGGTACAGCGGTCTCGTCGCACCGTCGGAAACGAACCCATTACAGGGAGAGTCCGCCTTCGGCGCCATTAGCTTTGGCTGGCGGCGCGAGATCATTGCGCTGCCGATACAAAACGACGTTCGCATAAGATTTGATTTCGGTACGGATGCAAGCAACAGCGAGCAGTCGATAAACTTTGCGGGCTGGTACATCGATGACATCGTAATAGTCACCGACCGCCCATCGGACACCGAAGCGCCCGCATACCTCTCCTTGCCGAGAGCAACGATCGTGCAGCCGGTAGGCGAAGGCATTCCGCCCGTAGCAGCGTCGTTCACGGACAACACCGGTATAGCGTCGCTCTACGCCGATTACGAGGTCGTCGGCTCGTCACCCGCATCCGGGTCGGTGCCGCTCTCGATGGCACACGACGATCTATCGCAATTCTCGGGCACGTTTCCGCCGGGCATGCAGTTTGTCGCCGGTGATCGACTTGAATATCGCCTACGCGCAACTGACTTCGATGGCAACACGCTGATCGCACCGGCTCCGAGCGAGGCCAAGCTGGCGATCGAGTTTCGTACCGTGTCCGCCACTGTGGTGCTGCGCGATGTCGTTCCGACCGGACACTGGGTCAGGAACGGCAGCGTTTGGACGGTCGACTCCCAGCAAGATGTCACGCCGGTATCAAGCCTCGTCATCCCGCCAATGACGCTTCCTGCTGACGTGTCGGATCTCTACCTGGGATTACTACACAGCTATTCGATGGGTGATCAAGTGGGTGCCAACGTACACCTGAGTGCGGACGACGGCAGGACCTGGAGTGTACTACGCCCGGACGGCGGCTATCCATCCCGTTTCAATGTGGGCGGGCATCCGATGAACGGCCAAGACGTGTACTCGGGCTCAAGCGGTGGTGAACTGACCTCTTTCTTTGATCTGACGGCACACGCCGGCCGTCAGGTTCGCTTCCGCTTCGACTTTGGTGCCGCCCGCGTGTGGGATGCGACGGAATTCTGGACGGTAATTGACGCGGCCGTGATCGCCACGTCTACAGCGGACACGATCGAAGTCCCGGATCAACTCTCGCTATCGGCGAACTTTCCCGACCCATTCAGTGATCGTACGACTATTAGCTACGTGTTGCCGGAACGCATGCACGTACGTGTCGACGTCTACGATACGTTGGGCCGACTGGTCGCGCTCCTGGCGAACGGGGTTCGCGAGAAAGGCGCGCATACGGTTACGTTTGAAGCGCGGGACCTGGCTGCCGGACTGTACTTCGCGCGCATAGATGCGGGCGGGGAGCGCAAGGTTGAGCGCATGGTGATCGTTCGATGACTTGCGAGAGCGGCAGGTCGGGGTGAAGATTCGCGGAATCGATAAACCGTTCGGTCTTGAGTCCGTTCACAGAGTTTTGACCATCAAATCTGGATTTTCGAGGCCCGTTAATGGATCAGAAAGAAGGGGCGTATAAGGTTCGCGATCTATCGATGGCCGAGTCGGGCCGTCGGAAGATCGAATGGGCGGAAAGTCGTATGCCGGTGCTTATGCGGCTGCGCGATGAGTACCGTGATCAGAAGCCCTTCGCAGGCTACAAAATCGCCGGCTGCCTGCACGTGACCAAGGAGACGGCCGTACTCGTCGAGACGTTTAAGCAGTGCGGTGCAGAGGTTGCGTGGAGCGGCTGCAACCCGCTCAGCACGAGCGACGAAGTCGCTGCTGCCCTGGCGCAGAACGGTATTGAGATCTACGCCTGGTATGGTCAGTCGGTCGAGGAATTCTACTGGAGCATCGAACGCACGATCGACCGGCCACCGCACCTGACGCTCGACGACGGCGCCGATCTGATCTTCACCGTCCACAAGAATCACCCGGAACTCTCGTCACACATAGTCGGCGGCAGTGAGGAGACGACCACAGGCGTACATCGACTCCGTGCGATGGCAGCCGACGGCAAGCTCCTGTATCCGGTCTTCGCCGTGAACGACGCGGAGACAAAATGGGATTTCGATAACGTCTATGGCACAGGTCAAAGCACGATCGACGGCATTCTGCGGTCGACCTCTGTTCTGATTGCCGGCAAGAACTTCGTCGTTGCCGGTTATGGGCATTGCGGTCGCGGCGTAGCGATGCGCGCGAAAGGGCTGGGAGCCAACGTCATCATCACCGAAATCAAACCGACCGCAGCACTCAAAGCTACGCTGGAAGGCTTTCGCGTCATGACGATGGACGAGGCAGCCGAAATCGGAGACATCTTCGTCACGGCGACCGGCATGAAGGACGTGATTCGGGGCCGTCACTTCGTGAGAATGCGTGACGGGGCGATCGTGTGCAATACTGGCCACTACGATGTCGAGCTGAACCTCAAGGAGCTCGCCGAAATCTCAAGCGATGTTCGCCAGGTTCGCGACGACAATCGTGAGTACACGCTCGACAACGGAAAGAAAGTGTTCGTCCTGGCCGAGGGTCGCCTTGTGAACCTGGCTGCCGCCGAAGGTCATCCGTCAGAGGTGATGGACATGAGCTTTGCCAATCAATTCATGGCACACCTGAACCTCGTCCGTATGCACAAGACCGGAGAATCGCTCGAGCCCCGCGTGATCGACCTGCCCGAAGAGCTCGACCAGGAGATTGCTGCGATCAAGCTTGAGACTATGGAACTGGCCATCGACACCCTTACCAGCGAGCAGGCGGCCTACGCGACAGACTACTCCGCCGGCACATAGTTCAGGCAGCGGTGGTCGCTCAAGAACAAGGGCCGTCCTCAAGTGGCGGCCCTTCTTGTTTCCGACGACTAGCGGCGATCGACGAATAGTCGCGCCGACTACGCGGCTTCGCCGGTATCCCACGTGAGTACGTCCTGCTCCGACTTCTCTCGCGACTTCCACTCCTCTGCGTCCGGTAGTGGCTCCTTCTTCTCGGTGATGACATAACCGAGGTCTTTCCACTGTTCGGAGAGATACCTATTCCATTCGGTGTAATGCTGCCATTTTTCTGGCAGTTCGTCGTCTGCGAAAATGGCCTCGACCGGACAAACGGGAACACATGCGTTGCAGTCGATGCACTCGTCCGGATGGATTGCGAGGAAATTCGGACCCTCATAGAAGCAATCCACCGGACACACTTCTACACAGTCAGTGTGCTTGCAATTGATGCACGGTTCGGCAACGACGTAGGGCATGCGTAGTTGTTCAGTTGTGACGCGTTTTTAAGTCGGAATCGAAACTATGAAAGGCAGCACCATGACACAAGCTGACCTTGGCGCGCGGTCCGATGTGGCCGTCAGACTTCCGGAAACAGCCCGCCTCCGGTCCCTCGCGTGACACCCAGGTGATCGTACGCTCTTAGCGTAGCCAGACGTCCACGGGGTGTGCGTTCCAGAAAGCCCTCCTGAATCAGGTAAGGCTCATACACTTCTTCGATCGTGCCCGCTTCCTCACTGACCGCGACGGCGATTGTTGCCAGTCCGGTCGGACCCCCGTTGTGTTTTTCGATGAGGGCTCTAAGGATGCGCATGTCCATTTCGTCTAGGCCCGTTCTGTCAACGTTGAGAGCGTTCAGCGCGCGGTCCGCAACCTGTGCGTTAACTGCGCCGTCGTTCTCGACTTCGGCAAAGTCCCGCGTTCGACGCAAGAGTCGGTTTGCGATGCGTGGCGTGCCGCGGCTTCGACGCGCAATTTCCAGAGCGGCGTCATCCGTAATGGGCACACCTAGAATTTGTGCCGATCGGCTCACGATACGCTGCAACAGATCGGCTGTGTAATAATCGTATCGAAAGTCGATCCCGAACCGTGCACGGAGTGGTGCCGTCAGCAACCCCTTCCGCGTCGTTGCGCCGATCAGCGTGAAAGGTGGCAACGCGATCTTGATGCTTCGCGCATTAGGCCCCGAATCGATGATGATATCGATCTGGTAGTCCTCCATGGCGGCGTACAGATACTCTTCGACAACCGGACTGAGGCGATGGATTTCGTCGATGAAGAGTACATCTCCTTCCGACAAGTTTGTCAGAATACCCGCGATGCTTGCAGGTTTGTCGAGGACGGGACCGCTCGTCGACTTTATGCCGGCCTCCATCTCTAAGGCGATGATATGCGCTAGTGTCGTCTTGCCCAGCCCAGGAGGTCCGGATAGCAGCACGTGGTCGAGCGGTTCACCGCGGCCGCGAGCCGCGGAAATGAAGATCGCGAGGTTGTCCTTGATCTGCTGCTGTCCGACAAACTCATCGAGTCTCGCGGGACGCAGGGTTCGCTCGAAGTCCTCTTCCGTGCGGAGCGTTACGGTACCAAGGAAACCGGGTCGATCGCTTTCGACGCTCATCGAGGATGTTTGCCGCTGGCGCGGTGAGAATCGGGAATGGTGGGAAGCTGTCAAGATAACCAATCCGCCCGTGCCCGTTTTCTCCGACTTTTATTAACACAGATGTCCTCCGGGTCGATATCCGGGGTGTGGTCTGCCGACAAAGAGAATTCGCCGGTCAAGGCGCCGTCCGTAATAGTGCGGTTTGTTGACAAACCAGAAAGCCTGTTCTACGTTAAAGGCATTATGTTTGTGGTAGGAGACATACTCGTATCTGACGATATCGCTGGCGAGGCCTTTTCGTGCCACGTTGGGCGGTGTCATGGAGCCTGTTGTGTCCATGGTGACTCGGGTGCGCCCCTAGAACCGGACGAGCTTCCGTGGCTTGAAGCGATCGTACCTCGCGTAACGCGGTACCTCGGTCCCAACTCGCGGCAAATACTCGCGGACGAAGGACCCTGGGAAACGACTTCGAAGGGCCGCTATGCGACGCGGTGCGTCGGAGGAGGTGAATGCGTATTCGTCACCTTCGAAGGCCCCGTCGCCCGATGTGCCATCCACAAGGCATTTCTCGACGGAAGAACGGAATTCCCCAAACCGATCTCGTGTCATTTGTATCCCGTCAGGGCAGAGACCTACGGCAATCAGCAGGTGCTCAATTATGAGCACGTTTCCATCTGTGATGCGGGTCGTGAGAACGGCTTGCAAGCGAACATGCCGCTTGCTCGTTTTCTCCGCGAGCCCCTCGTTCGAAAGTTCGGGGACGACTGGTACGAGAAGTTTGTCATTGCCTGTGACGACCGCCGATCGGTTATGGCAGGTACAACGTAGTAAGGCGTAGATGCTGAACCTTCAACAAAAACAGTCGCTGCAGCAAAAGCTCTCACCGCAGCAGATACAGTACATCAAGCTTTTGCAGCTTCCCACGCTGGCGCTCGAGCAGCGAATCAAGGCCGAGCTGGAGATCAACCCGCTGCTTGAAGAGGGAGAAGAAGAAGAGGAAGAACTGGAGCTCCAGGAAGATTCAGAGGACGAACCGCCTGCGGACGAGGCCGACTCCGACACCGAGGACAACGTGGAGGCAAGTGATGCCGACGCTGACGACGTCGACGATTATAACTGGGAGGATTTCCTGAACAGCAGCGAGGATTTGTACGGTTATAAGGCGCAGGTCGACACGAGTGAGGACGACGAGGACCGCGAGATCCCGGTCGCCGCGCGGCTGTCAATGGCCGAGCATCTCAAGAACCAGCTTCCCTTTCTCGACCTTAGCGAAACGGAAGAGCTGCTTGCCGAACAGATCATCGGTTCGATCGACGAGGACGGATATCTGCGGCGGTCGATGGAGTCGATCATCGATGACATCGTCTTCAATTATGGAGAAATGGTCGAGGAAAGCGATGTAGAGCGCGTGCTCAAACTTATCCAGACACTTGACCCCGTCGGCATCGCGTCTCGTGATTTGCGCGAATGCTTGCTCGTTCAGCTACGGGCCCGTTCCGACGATGTCGAGGGCCGTGAGGCCGCGATTCAAATGCTTGAAAAGGCCTACAAAGACTTCACCATGAAGCACTTTGAGGCCATCAAGCGAAAGCTGCGCATCTCCGATGAGGAGCTTAAGGAGGCGTTTGATCTGGTACAGCATCTCAACCCGAAGCCTGGAGAAGGGGAGTTCACCGCTGCGCAGAATTACATCACGCCCGACTTCACGGTTCGATTTGTCGACGACGAGCTCATCGTATTACTCAACAGTGGAAATGCTCCGGAGTTGCGGATTTCGAAGGGCTATCAGAGCATGCTCGAGAAACTGTCCGCAGAGAAGAAACGTGGAGCACAAAGTGCCATTGACGGTGAGACCAAAAGTTTTCTGAAGAACAAACTCGAGTCGGCCCGCTGGTTCATCAACTCGATAAACCAGCGGCGGAACACCATGATCAAGGTGATGAATGCGATCGTCAGCCTACAGGAAGACTTCTTCAAATTCGGTGAGGGCAACCTGAAACCGATGATCCTGAAGGACATCGCCGAAATGATCGAGATGGACATCTCGACGGTGAGCCGTGTGGTCAACGGCAAGTATGTTCAGACTGAGTTCGGCGTGTATGAGTTGAAGTACTTCTTCTCGGAAGGCTTGAGTACCGAGAGCGGTGAAGAAGTCTCGAACAAGGAAGTCAAGGCGATCATCGAGGGTATCATTGTGGAAGAGGACAAGAAGAAGCCGCTGTCGGATCAGAAGATTGCGAACATGCTCGACGGGAAGGGCTTCAACATCGCGCGGCGGACTGTGACCAAGTACCGAGAGCAACTGGGAATTCCGGTCGCGCGTCTTCGCAAGGAGATTGTCTTGACGTAAGAACGTTACGTCGATGAGCCGTCTGGAGACTTATTTCGCTCCTTTCCGGAGCCGGACCATTGGGCGTGACGCGTCCTTTCAAACGCCCTATGGCAATCAAAAGCTAGTCTACGCGGACTGGATCGCTTCTGGACGCTTGTATCGTCCCATCGAGGAGCGAATAGCCGATGTATTCGGCCCGTTCGTGGGTAACACGCACTCGGAGTCCAGTGTGACGGGCCGCGCCATGACGGAGGCCTACCACGAGGCCCGCCGACTGATCAAAGCGCATGTCCGCGCCAACGACGACGACGTTATCGTTACCTGTGGATCGGGGATGACACGCGTTGTCAACAAGCTGCAGCGGATTCTCGGGCTGCGTGTGCCGGATCGGCTTCGAAAGTACACGCATGTGCCGGACGAAGAGCGACCCGTCGTTTTCGTCACGCACATGGAGCACCACTCCAATCACACGTCATGGCTCGAGACGATTGCAGACGTGGTCGTGATACCGCCGGATGAGCGAGGGCTGGTCCATCCGCGAAATCTTGAGGCGGCACTCGCCGAGCATGCGGATCGGAAAAACAAGATCGGTTCGTTCACGGCCTGTTCGAACGTGACGGGCATCGGCACATCGTATCATGAACTGGCCGCCGTCATGCATCGGCACGGCGGTCTTTGTTTTGTGGACTTCGCAGCGTCGGCGCCCTACGCTCCGATCGACATGCACCCGGCGAACCCGGCTCAAAAGCTGGACGCCGTATTCTTCTCACCGCACAAATTCCTCGGAGGCCCGGGCTCGTCCGGTGTTCTCGTCTTCGACGGACGGCTCTACCACAATGCGGTGCCCGACGATCCGGGCGGCGGGACGGTCGACTGGACCAATCCGTGGGGCGAGTACCGCTTTGTTCAGGATGTCGAGGCGAGGGAAGACGGCGGCACGCCCGCCTTCCTCCAGACAATCCGGGCGGCGCTTGCGATCGCGCTGAAGGAAGAGATGGGCACAGACAAAATTGCTGCCCGCGAGCATGAGATTCTGGAGAGAGCTTGGAATGGACTGGGCAAGATTCCCGGCCTGATCCTTCTGGCGGACCATGTCGAGGATCGCCTCCCAGTGTTCTCCTTCTACATCGAAAAAGTGCACTACAACCTGGTCGTGCAGTTACTCAACGACCGGTTCGGCGTGCAGGTGCGTGGCGGATGTTCATGCGCGGGCACCTATGGCCATTACCTCTTGCACGTCGACTATCAGGAATCGCACCACATCACAGATAAGATCGACCACGGAGACCTCTCCGAAAAACCAGGGTGGGTGCGTCTGTCACTCCATCCGACGATGACGGATGAGGAGGTGGACTACATCGTGGCCTCGATCGGCGAGATCGCCCAGAAAGCAAATGACTGGAAATCCGACTACCGATATGACAGTCATACTAATGAATTCCGTTGCACGCGGTCGGTCAATGGTGCTGTGGCGAGTCCAGTCGCCGGTGCGCTGATCATGCAGCGAAGCAGGCATGCCGGTCCGTAGCAGCGTGTAGGGGACGTGCGCGGGTGAGGGGCCGCGGTCCTAAGCCGAGATCGTACCTTCGACCACTGCGCTGCCCGCAAGAAGCGGTGCCTCCTGGAAATTGGTCGACTCGTGAAATGTCAGCTCGGCTCCCAGCCATGCGACGCTCACACCGGACCGGATTACAAGCAGTGCTTGCTGCCCGAGGAACAGTAGCCAGACGGTCCCGATCTCACGCGCCCACGACGGGTGCAAACGAACGACGAGCAGTGTGAGCGCCACCGCCGCCACCGCCCATGCCACGTATACGGCGACGGCGGCCGGTCGACGAAAGCCATACGTAACACCGCTCCACCAGGACCGAAGGATCTGCGACCGGTCCGACACGAGCACAACACGGCCGTAGTCGTCAGCGAAATCGGCGAAGACCAGAAGCAAGACGGCCAGAATTCCCCCGAAGATGACGGGGAATTGACTCGTCGCCAAGCCGATCAGCGCTACGATTGCCGCTGCGGTCGCTACCAGAAGACCAAGCATCGCAAAGTTCATCGCGGCAATCACGAGCGCTCGGAGCGTGAATCGGCCGAGTCCATCCCAGAAGGACCCCACGCCTCCCCAGCGCAGAGCATGAAGAATTCCGACCGCCATTGCCGTCTTCCACAGTACGACGGCAGGTACAATCCACAATAACTGCACGAGAACGGATTGGACGGCATCGCTCGCATCCTCCATAATGTCGGCGAAGAGCACAAGGTCGAAGCGCGCCACGAGGTCAGCCCCAAAGCCCGACGCGCCCGTGGAGTCCATGAGTGATTGATAGATCGGTATCGACAGTACGAACGCGATCGCGGCATGCGAGAGGAACACGATGGCCGTGAGTCCGGGGCGCCGGACTGCCAGGCGAACTCCTTCCTTTATACTCTTCGTGATCATGGAGATGGATAGGCTAGAAGATGCTGAACAGCAGTTGGAGCAGGCTGATGGCCGATAATTGCATCTCGCGCGCGAACTCGTCGCGGGGAAGTGACGAGCGGCGGTTGTTCAGCCGGTTGATTTCGAGCTTGATCCGATGGTCGGGATCCAGCTCGGCCATCGTTACCCGGTGAGTGCCGGACCACTCAAAGGTCTTCCAGCGCTCGACGCCGTCCCATTGCAGGTCTTCGCTCGTGCCGTCCGCGAAATAAAGCCGGATGGTCTGCGGAAAGACCGCGTCTGCCGCGCGGGCGACGCGAATCTCGGTCTCAAACGTTCTCGTCGTATCGTCCGTGAGAACCGCCCTGTTGACGACCCGGTCCACGCGATAGTCGACTACCGCGGTACCGTAGACAAACTGATCGAAGAACCAGTCCAGATCCTGTTTCGAGATGTTCTCGGCGATGTCGATGAAATCGCGGGTGGTCGGGTGTCGAAACCGCCACGTCCGGTAGTACTCCTGAAAGACCTGCTGCAGCGTGTCCCAGCCCAGCAGTCCCTCCAGCGTGGCGAGCACGGTCGACGACTTGTAGTACGCGGTCTTTCCGTAGTCTCCGAACGATTGCTCCCAGGGGAGGTCCATGATCCGGCCGCGCTCGGGAGTCGACTTGGTATAGGCGAGGCGATGCACGGTCTCCTGGCCGATGTTAATACCTGCGAGAGAAAACGATGAGCCCGCTCCGTAGGCATCGCGCATGATGCGCGCTTCGAAGAAAGACGTAAAACCTTCGTCCAGCCACGGTTCCTCGAACTCGTTGCTGGCCAACATACCGTAGAAATACTGATGCGCGAACTCGTGGATAATCGTGTCTTCGATCGGCGTTCGCGTCCGCGGCGGGGGAAAGGATGTCGACCAGGCGGTGATGAACGTTGGATACTCCATGCCGACAGCGCCGCCGAGGGCGTCGACGAGCGTGAGTGTGGTATACGGATACTCTCCCACCCACGCGTCCAGCCGGTCCATGGCCACCCGAAGTGCATCAAGCTGTCTTGGTGCCAGGTTTGCGCGTTCCGGCTGTAGCAGCAATCGGATGTTGACGTGCCGCCACGAGTCGGTGACCTCCACAAAAGCCGGGCTCGCCGTCCAGGCAAAGTCGTGCACGTCGTCCGCCTCGTAGGTCACAAGTTTTCGGTCGTTCTCGGTTTGTTCCGCCACGCGAACTCCCGTAGCACCGACGACATAGGATTGCGGAACGTCGATCGTGACTCGGTACGTGCCGAAGTCGGCATAGAACTCGGTGTTCGCATGGAACTGATGGGCGTTCCATTCTCCTCGTGTGGCGTCCGCAGACACATTGCGCTGACCGGGGACTTCGTAGACAGCGAGTTTCGGAAACCACTGCGCGACCAGAAAGAACAACTCGTCGTCATCGGTTTCCTCCCACCCTGTTCGCGCACTGACGCGTGGGAGCCTGGACGTGAAGTCGATCGACAGTGTTATCGTTTGTCCCGGCGGCACGGGTGCGTCGAGCGACAACTCTGCAACCGTCTCATCGTATGGATTCTGGTCGTCCGGCTGAACAAACGAGAGGCGGTCTCCGATATCTTCCATAGATCGATTGTCTGCCGCCACGTCTGAAACAATATGGATGCTGTCGACAGATATCGAGCCGCGTTCCTCGGGATCGGCCTGTACGCCGCGAAAGCGTCCGCCGCCTTCGCGCATGTATGTCGTGAAGTTGTCGCGGAAGGCGTTCAGATAGAGATGGAAGTAGAGCTTGCTTACCGGTACGCGGTCGGGATTGCGCCAGCTGACTATCAGGGAGCCGCTGACGGTGCGCGTGTCCGGATCGAGCGAGGCGTCTATAACGTATGACACCCGCCGGTCACTCAGCGGCTCGTCGTAGATTGTCGAGGCCTGGCCGAGCGCAGTGCTGGGCAGTGACAGTCCAACGATCAATGAGAGAAGAAGCGTCTGTTTCATGATTGATGTGAGGTCATGGTCCGTGCATTATCCTGAGTCCGTTGAGCTATGCGAGGTCGGCCCTCGTGACGGTTTTCAGTACGAAGAGAGGCCGATACCTACGGATCTGAAGGTGCGAACGATCCGCCGTCTGGCGGCGGCGGGACTCAGGCGTATTCAGGCCACCTCCTTCGTGCACCCCAGGTGGGTGCCGCAGATGGCCGACGCGGAAGAGGTAGTCCGGGAGCTGGAAGATCTTGCTGGCACGCGGCTCAGTGCGCTCGTGCTCAACATGCGCGGGCTCGAACGCGCTCACGCAGCGGGCGTGGAACTCGTCGACGTATCGATCGCCACGAACGAGGAGCACAGCCGAGCGAACGTCAATGCAGGAGTTGACGAGGGTGTGCGAGCGGGAGTATCGATCGCTCGCGACGCACTTGATCGTGGCATGACAGCTCAGATCGGACTGCAAACCGTCTTCGGATACGCTAACACGGGCGATACACCGACTGAGCGTGTGGTTGAGATACTCTCCGCGTTCGAGGGACTTGACGTAGAATCCGTGTCGCTTGCAGACTCGACCGGCATGGCCAACCCCAACCTCGTTCGAAGTGTCGTCTCGGCCGTCCGAGAAGTCACCGGCGACATTCCAATCGTCCTGCATCTGCACGACACGCGCGGACTCGGGCTTGCCAACGTTGTCGCCGGTCTCGAGGCAGGTGTTCGTCGCTTCGATACATCGTTCGGTGGTCTCGGCGGCTGCCCTTTCATTCCCGGTGCTACAGGCAACGTTGCCACGGAAGACACGGTGTACCTGCTGGAGTCGGTTGGTATTGCGACGGGCATCGATCTGGCGGCCGTGGCGGGATGCTCTCTCGAGATGGAAGAGTTTCTGGGGCGTCGCCTCTCTGGCCGGCTGCACCGTCTGCAAGGAGGCCGTGTCGGTGGTCGTCAAGCTGACGCTTCGTCTACGTGAGTCTGGTACTCTTCGATAGGCGGGCAGGCACAGACGAGGTTTCGATCCCCGTAGGCGTCGTTAACACGTCGGACCGCAGGCCAGAATTTGCTTTCACGCACCCACGGCGCAGGAAAGACTGCCTGTTCGCGTGAGTATGGATGCGTCCATGTATCGGCGGCGATCATCGCCATCGTGTGCGGCGCATTGACGACGACGTTGTCCTCATGCGTTACCAGGCCGAGCTCGACGTCTTGGATCTCCTCGCGAATAGAGATCATCGCCTCGCAGAAGCGATCCAGTTCCGCCTTCGACTCGCTCTCCGTGGGTTCGATCATCATCGTGCCTGTTACCGGCCAGGACATCGTCGGTGCGTGGAAACCGTAGTCCATCAGCCGCTTTGCGACGTCCACCTCGGAGACTTCGGCCGACTGACGAAACGGGCGGAGGTCCAGGATGAATTCGTGAGCGACAAAACCCTTGCGGCCCGTGTACAGGATCTTGTAGTGCTCGCGAAGCCGCGCGGCCAGGTAATTCGCACTCAGAATAGCCACCTGCGATGCGCGCGTGAGACCTGCCGCTCCCATCATAGCAATGTAGGCCCACGAGATCAGTACGATGCTGGCGCTTCCGAACGGCGCCGAGGCGACCGGTCCAATCGAATCGACACCGCCTGTCTTAATAATCGGGTGGTCGGGAAGAAATCCGACAAGATGCGCGGCCACGCCGATTGGTCCGACCCCCGGTCCGCCACCCCCATGCGGGATGCTGAACGTCTTATGCAGGTTGAGGTGACACACATCCGCACCGTAGTCCGCCGGTCGACACAAACCGACCTGCGCATTCATATTAGCGCCGTCCAGGTAAACCTGACCGCCGTGCTCGTGAACGATGTCGCAAATCTCCTTTATCGACTCCTCGAAAACACCGTGCGTGGACGGGTACGTTATCATCAGCGCCGAGAGCGAAGAAGTGTGTGCCTCCGCTTTGGCACGCAGGTCGGCGATGTCAATGTTCCCGTCGTCGTCACACTGAACGACGACAACCTTCATGCCTGCCATGGTCGCGGATGCCGGGTTCGTGCCGTGAGCCGACTGTGGGATCAGGCATATGTCGCGGCTGTCCTCGCCGCGTGATCGGTGGTAAGCCTGTATGATCAGGAGCCCAGCGTATTCACCGGACGCCCCCGAGTTGGGCTGCAGCGAGATCGCTTCAAACCCCGTGATTTCCTGCAGCCAGGCCCGCAATTGGCCAAATACGGCCTGATAACCCGCCGTTTGTTCGATCGGAGCGAAGGGATGGACTTTCGAAAACGCTCCCCAGCTTACCGGCATGAGTTCCGCCACGGCGTTCAGTTTCATTGTGCATGACCCGAGCGGGATCATGCTCGTCGTCAGCGAGAGGTCCCTCGACGCCAGTCTGTGGATGTAACGCATCAGTTCTGTCTCGGAATGATGCGTGTTGAAAATCGGATGTGTCAGAAAGGGCGTGCGCCGGCGGTAAGGTCCACGGTAGCCGTCTTCGATGAGTCCTGCAATGTCACTGACGCCAAACACGGGAGACTCGCCTTCGACAAAAATCTCAAACAATTGCTGCAGATGCGAGGTGTGTGTCGCTTCGTCGAGCGCAATTCCCAGTGAGCCGTCGTCAAAGCGACGGAGGTTGATGCCGGCGTCAAGTGCCCGGCTAGTAATTTCGTTTGCCTGGTCGTGCGAGGTGTCGACTCTTAAGGTGTCGAAGAAGTGGCGATGTCGGATGGTGTAGCCGAGTCTCGCCAGCCCGGACGCGAGCGTCTTCGCAAGGTTGTGAACCCTGTTCGCGATGCGCTCGATGCCGTCCGGTCCATGATAGACGGCATACATTCCAGCCATTACCGCCAGGAGAACCTGTGCCGTGCAGATGTTGGATGTAGCCTTGTCGCGCCGGATGTGCTGTTCGCGCGTCTGTAGTGCCATGCGAAGGGCACGGTTACCGTCGGTATCGACTGTTACGCCGATGATGCGTCCCGGCACCTGTCTTTTGAACTCCTCTCGCGTCGCAAAGAAGGCCGCGTGTGGCCCGCCGTAGCCAAGCGGTACGCCAAAGCGCTGCGTGCTGCCCACCGTAACGTCGGCTCCAAATTCGCCGGGCGGCCTGAGGAGCGCGAGACTGAGCAGGTCCGCCGCCACGGCTACAAAAGCGTCGTTTCCGTGGGCGTCTGCACAGAGTTGTTCGTAGTCGATGACCTCCCCGTCGGTTGCCGGGTACTGAACGAGTGCCCCAAAAACATGCTCGTCGAACGCAAACTCCGTATGGTCGCCGACGACGATCCGAACACCTATCGGGGCAGCGCGTGTGCGGACCACCTCAATAGACTGCGGATGGCAGCGGTCCGATACAAAAAACGTCCTTGCGTCCGGCTTCTTGCTGATGCGGTGCAGCATCATCATTGCCTCCGCTGCTGCGGTTCCCTCGTCAAGAAGGGATGCGTTGGCAATGGGCAGTCCCGTCAGATCGATCACCATTGTCTGGAAGTTCAGCAGTGCCTCGAGGCGGCCCTGCGAGATCTCTGCCTGGTACGGTGTGTACTGGGTGTACCACGCCGGATTCTCAAACACATTGCGTAGAATGACCGGCGGCGTGATCGTGTCGTAATACCCCATTCCGATGTATGTACGGAACGGGTGGTTCTCCGAGGCGAGTTCCCGAGCGTACTCGAGCAGCTCGTGCTCGGAGCGGGGGGACGGCAAGTTGGGCGGCTGATCGGCTCGGATGTCCGCTGGAATAATCCTGTCGACGAGTTCGTCCAGCGAACCCACGCCCAGAACTTCAAGCATCAAGTCGATTTCCTCGGACGACGGACCGATATGGCGGGAATCGAAACGGTCGGGAAAGTCGAGGTTTATAGCCATGATTGTGGTCCGCGGTCCAACGTCGGGGGCTTTCTACGTTACCCTTCGTGGTGCTGTTCTGGAAGAGACGGGGAAGAAATATTGATCAGATTTCGTCGTCGTCTTCCTCGAGAACGCCAAGTTTGGAGAGTGCTGCCCGGGCAGCCATCTGTTCCGCCCGCTTTTTGCTGCCGGCGCTTCCGATGCCGGACTCGAGGCCGTTCACGAACACGCGCGACGTGAACGCCTTGTCGTGCTCAGGGCCCTCTTCGGACACGACCTCGTAGGTAGGCTGGGGCCACGCGTTCGACTGACAATACTCCAGCAACACACTCTTGTAATTGTCCTCGGTTGCCGCGAGCGTACTGAGGTCGACTCGCTCGAACAAAGTCCGCCTCACGAATCGCCTTACGGCCGGGATGCCTAGGTCCAGAAAGAGCGCGCCGACAAGTGCCTCGTACGCGTCGGAAAGCACGCTCTTCTTGTTGCGGCCGTCAATGCGTTCCATGTTGGCGCTCACCTCGAGCATCGCGCCGAGGCCGAGTTCGCGGGCACAGCGGGCAAGGGAGCGTCCATTCACGAGTTTGGCCCGTGTCTTGGTGAGGAAACCTTCGTCGGCGTCGGGGAAGCGTTGGTAGAGATGCTCGGCCACAATAAGACCAAGGATGGCGTCACCGAGAAACTCCAGACGCTGGTTCGAACGCAGGTCCGCATCCGCTTTTCGGAGCGCGGACCGATGTCTGAGGGCTCGCTTGTACAGACGGGGTGTTCTCACTGACTCGCCGACGACCTCGCTGAGCCATCCCAGATCGCTTTCGTTCGCTGCCGCACGCGTTCCAACACCACGAAGCGATTGCAGCCACCTTCCCAATCTCGCCACGGTACCGTGCATGAAGCCTTGCGCCCCGATGATTTCTTCACCCTGGAAAATGTACTACTTTCTGTGTCCGCAGTGTGCGAAATAGTGGCTGGGCGCCTTCAGTGCGCCGAACGTTGAATTATGTGACATGGAACAATTACTACCGTTCGTCTGGGTACTGATTCCTCTGGCGGCCATTGCCGTCGGGGCCTTTAAGGAGTGGCTCAAGTTCAAGGCGAAACAGGATCGTCTGGGTACGTCGACGGCGGAACTTGAACGGGCCGTGGAGGACCTGCGCTCGAAACTGCAGGACTCTTTTGCAACACGCGACCGGCTGCAGCAGCGAGTCGAGAACCTGGAAACGATCGTGACCACGGAAATGTGGGATGTGGTTCACGGCACGCGAACCTCTCAGCCGGAATCCACGCCGAAGCCACAGCTCGAAGTGCGCGATGCCGAAGAGGAACTCTCCGACCGAGCCGCACGCATGGCCGCCAAGCTTCGCAACATGTAGCGGTTCGGGTCGCGGCCGGTCACAAGCTCTCGAACAGCTCGCGAAAATCGCGAGCCATGCGGGGCCCGGCACCCTCGTCTTCGTGTTTGAAGAACACGAAGGCACTCGTCCACTTCCGTGAGATAATGTCGCCCGCCCACCGAGCAAGATCCTCCCGCGTGTACCCCGGCCTTCGCAGCCTGCAATAGATCCATTCGGAAGTCTTGACGAGATCGAGCACGGGTTTCTCGTCCGTGTCGGCGAGAACGAGCGGGCACGCGTGCTTCCTCAACAGATTGTAGACATCCTCATCGAACCAGGAGTCGTGGCGGAACTCGAAGGCCGCCTTCGATTCCCTCGGCAGATGGTCGAGAAACGCGGCCAGTCGATCTGAGTCCTTCTTCATGTTGGGCGGTAACTGAAAGAGGATGGCCCCCAGCTTCTCACCCAATACGCCTGCTGTTTCGAGCAGATAATCCGTCTCGTCGTAAGGTGGCTTCAAACGTTTGAAATGCGTGATCCGACGCGAAGCTTTCAGCACAAAGCGAAATGCGGCGGGCGCCTGCTCCGACCAAGCCTCCAACACCGAACGCCGCGGTAAACGATAGAACGTGTTGTTGATCTCAACGGACGTCAGCTGACGGGAATAGTACTCGAGCATCTTTGAGTTAGGAAGGTCCTCCGGGTAAAACGGTCCCTTCCATTCCTTGTAGCTGTAGCCACTTGTACCGACGAAAAGCTCTGTCTTGGGCATTGTATTGGATGTAGCTACGGGCGAAGATGCTCGAACACGACGCGCGAGACGGTTTGTCCGATGTTGTTGGCGATTTCGTCAGACTCTGCATCTCTAGTCAATATGACTAATATATACGGCTCGACCTCGGGCGGGTAAACGATTGCGGCGTCGTGTCGGTGATTGCGGGTTTCGATCGCACCGGTCTTATGGGCGGCCGCGGTTCCCTGTGGAAGCGCGTCACGAATCAGCTCGTTCCACGGCTCGTCGAGTAGGATCTTGAGCATTGATTCGCACGATGCGGGTGAGGCAGCGCGCTCGGCGAGGATCGCTTCGAGCAATATCGCCAGATCCGATGCCGTGGTCGTGTTGTTCATGCCTGCCTCAAAAGCCTTGAGGTCCTCCACACCACGCAAGACCTTCATTTGCTGCGTTCCGAGCTGTCCGATTGTCCGTTGAACGCTGTCGGCGGAGACGAGCTCGACAAGGATGTTTGTGGCGAGGTTGGAAGAACTGGTTATCAAGCGGTAGGCGAGATCCTGTATCGAAAGCCGGCGGCCGATGTTCGCGTAGATCTCTTTATCCGAGTCATCGTCAATCCCAACACTGAACATCGAACCGTCGAAGATCGACGTGAACGAGTTCGTGATTTCGAGTGAATCGGTGATGGCGAAGCGGCCTGTTTCCGCTTGCCTGAACAACTCGATGAGTACGGCAAGTTTCATGGTGCTCGCGGCGTGAAACTCGACGTCGGCGTTTATATCAGCCTTCAAGCCCGTCGACGGATCGCGAACCGCGACCCCGACAGTGGCATTCGGATAGGCCTTCAGCGACTCTCGGAGTTTCTTCTCTAGCGCGTCTCCGGGGTCGTCGATTCCGGCGCAACCGAGCAACGTGTACAAACCCAGTACAGCCAGCGTCGTCACTATCGTCAATAAATAAGTGTCCATCTCAGTATTCAGTCCGTTACGGTAGTGTTCGAACCGGCGAGACAAGAACTTCGCCCTTCTCGAGGCGCCGTATATTCCGCACTTTACGTCACGGCCGCGCTCATACTGCGCTGGGAGGATTGGATGAAACTGACGTTTTGCGGTGCCGCTCGAACAGTGACCGGCTCCAAGCACTTGCTCGAGCTGGCAAACGGAACGCGGATTCTCATGGACTGCGGACTGTTTCAGGGCAAACGGTCTATGGCCGACGAAATGAATGCCAACTTTCTGTTCGATCCGTCAGCGATCGACGTCGTCCTGCTCTCCCACGCGCACATTGATCACTCCGGCCTTCTCCCGAAGTTATACAAGGAAGGTTTTCGCGGAAAGATCTGGGCCACGCATGCGACCTACTCGCTCTGTGCGCTCATGCTGCTAGACAGCGCGCACATCCAGGAAAAGGATATACGCTTTGTGAACAAGATCCGCTCAAAACAGGGTAAGCCGCCACGAAACCCGCTGTACAATCGCGAACACGCTGAGGCCGTGCTCGATCACTTCGTTGGGGTGGGTTACAGGCAGCGATTTTCTCCTGCAGACGGTGTAACCGTTGAGTATCGGGACGCCGGTCACATTCTCGGATCCGCCACGATGGTCCTCGATATCATGGAGAATGGCCAGACGGTACGTCTGGGGTTCACGGGCGACGTCGGCAATCCGGGCCGGCCGATACTTCGGGACCCGCAGCCGATGGCCGACTGCGATTATCTGATATCCGAATCTACCTACGGCGGAAAGACACATGAGCCGGCCGACAGTGCGAAGAAGGACCTGGCCGAGGTTGTCAAGAGAACGAGCGGTCGCGGAGGCAAGGTCATAATTCCCGCTTTCGCAGTCGGCCGTACACAGGAGATCGTCCACGCGTTGGACCAATTGTGGAACGAGGGGACCTTGCCTCCAATCCCAGCGTACGTCGACAGCCCCCTTGCGGTAAGCGCGACAAGCGTGTACCTCGCCCACCCGGAGTGCTACGACACGAAACTCCGCGAGTACATGATGACCGATGAAAACCCATTCGGGTTTGAGCGACTCTCGTACATACGCGAAGCAGAACGATCGAAGGAACTGAATGGCAGCCGCGTTCCGATGATCATCATTTCAGCATCCGGAATGTGTGAGGCGGGTCGAATCCTGCACCATCTGCGTAACAACATTGAGGATGATCGGAATACCGTCCTGATCGTCGGGTACTGTGCGGAACACACACTTGGCAAGCGGATTGTCGACCGCCGACCCGAGGTTCGGATCTTCGGTGAGATGTTTCATCTTCGCGCCGAAGTGGTGGTCAAGAACAACTACTCTGCACACGCGGATCAACCGGGGATGTTGGCGTTCCTGGCCAACCTTGATCGCGATCGTCTCAAGAAGGTCTTTCTTGTTCACGGCGATCTGGAGCGACAGAACATCTTCCGAGACGCGCTTCTCGAGGAGGGTTACGGGGACGTGTCCATTCCGAAGTACGGGGAATCTGTCGAGCTGGGATGATTGTGGCCGCTCTCGCCCGTATTTGCGGATGGCGAATTCGCTGCAAACGTCTTGTATAACAGCGGGACTCCTGTTACCATGCGGGAGTTCGTTCACATAAACCTCTGGTTTTGGACGCCATTTGGGCGTCCGGGAATCCGGTGGGGCGCCCGCGCGCCGAATCCGGAGCTGTACCCGCAACTGTGAGGTGCAAGCGCGCCCGGTCTGGAAGCCGGCAGTCACTGTGCGATGCACGGGAAGGCTGTCTGTGGAGCCGGTCGCGTGGCATTGCACCGAGCCAGGAGACCGGTCAGGGGTAATCTCATGTCGAACCTCCGGGTGAGAGGCCTCGCATGACACCACGTGTGCTAACGCCGCGCGTCCTGTCTGCCCGGGCCTCATGTATTGAGGTTCGGGCTTGCTATGTTCAGGACCTGCTCAACTCTGCTTGTCGTCTGGATCCTCGCCACGGGTGGCGTGGCGGCTCAGGAAGTCGACACCGTCTACGTTCTTCCCGAAGTAACGATCGAGTCGTCTCGGCTTTCACTGTCGTCGCGTGACGCCGGTGCGAGAATGACCGCGGTCACGGCAGCCGCCATCAGCGCTTCGAGTGCGCGGCAACTCAACGAGTTGCTGGCAACCGAGGCCGCAGTCTTCGTCCGCCAGTACGGTGCCGTCGGGATTGGTGGGGTTTCGCTTCGCGGAACCGGCCCGTCACAGATATCGATCCTCATCGATGGACATCCACTTGCTAGCCCACAGCTCGGTCAGGTAGACCTCTCCCTGGTGCCGTCGGTGATGCTTTCGGGTGTTCAGGTGATTCATGGTGGCGGTGCTGCGTTATTCGGCAGCTCGGCGATCGGCGGCGTCGTAAACCTCAGTACGGTTGATGCCGCCGAACAGGAGGGAGCCACCGTCACATCGACCGTCGGCCCCTGGGGCGAACGCGCGGCGGCGGCTCGCTACTCGGCTCGCGTGGGGCAAATACACATGGCACTCGCGGCCGAGGCACTGCACATGGAGGGCGACTTCCCCTTCACCAACACAACACGATTCCCGACAGCCGTGGAGCGACGTCAGAACGCGGACCGCGACACGAGAAACGTGATGGCCAGCCTGACCTATCTCCGCGACGCCGCACGCACGCGCCTTGCCGGCTGGCTTATGACCGGTGAGCGCGGGCTACCCGGAATCGTGGGATCGCCGACCCCGGACGAACGACAATGGGATACGCTGCAGCGCGTCTGGTTGCGACATGAAATGTACCACAGGCGCGGACGAAGCCTCGTTCAAGCGGCCTATCAACGGTCGGAACTCAGGTATCGGAATCCGGTCGTCGACATCGACCAGGAAGGCGTCACAAACACGTTTTCGGTGGAATTCTCTCACCGGAGAGGACTGGGCGACAGGGTTGAGATTCAGGGCGGACTCGCGGGCGCGAGTCATGGTTCGGACCACCCAGGCCTTGTCACGCGGTCCCGTCAAAATGATGTGGCTTTGTTCGTGACGGGCGGCGTCATCACGGGGCCCGTAAGCTGGTATCCGTCGGTTCGTTCCGACTGGATTTTACGCAGCCACACGGGCGCGCACGCGATCAGCGGTTCGCTGAGGTCGCGTACAGATCTTGGCCCCTGGTACCTCAAGACCGGCGTAGAGCGGTCGTTCCGCGCGCCCACGCAAAACGACCTTTTCTGGCGCGGCACCGGTGCCATCGGCAACGAGAATCTGAAACCGGAGTACGGCACCTCTGCCGATGCCGGCGTTGAGTTCGTAACGGCCATGACATCATCGGAAGTGACGTTCTTCTTCCAGTCCGTTCGCGACCAGATAACCTGGCTGCCCAACTCCAAGGGCGTCTGGTCCCCGAACAATATTGGCCGCGTGCGAAGTGTGGGCGTCGAGATGTCCGCGTCCGGTGCAACTAACGTAGGACGACGATCTCGTCTGGAGATGCACGCGAAATACACGTACACGCATTCGCGGGACGTTTCAGACACGGCGCCATTGTCGTCCGGCAGCACCATTCGATATGTGCCTGCGCATGTCGCCGTCGCGTCGATCATGGTCCAGTATCGCTCCCTTTTTGTCGGCACGTCGCTTCGGGCGGTGGGAAAGCGCTACGTGACCTCGGACGG
>JBFHWK010000004.1:0-48624 GCA_041589075.1 Rhodothermales bacterium | reverse complement strand
GCCGTCAGCGTGCCGTCACGCTTGACGCCGGCCTTGATACGCATCCAGTTCGCGGGGCGGTTGCCGACGCAAAGAAGCGTCTCCTCTCGGGAGAGGAAGAGTTTCACCGGACGCGCTGTCTTCTTCGCGAGCAGCGAGGCGATAACAGTGTATCGCCCCGGCCACAGCTTGGCTCCGAACCCGCCACCCACATACTGGCAGATCACCCGCACGTTGCTGAGCGGGAGATTCAGCACGTCGGCCAGCACCTGCTGAACCCGATATACACCCTGACTCGATTCCCAGACGGTCAGCTTGTTGCCGTCCCACTTCGCGACGCAGCCGTGAGGCTCGAGCGCCGTGTGCAGCTCGCACGCGGTGCGATAAACATCTTCGAGCACTACATCCGCGGCGGCAAAGCCTTCGTCGAGGCTGCCACGCTCGTACACGCCCGGCTCGCCCGACCTATTGCCTCCGTCACGAACCTGCGCCGCACCCTCGTCGAGCGCGCGTTCGTAGTCCGCCACAAACGGCAGGACTTCGTAGTCGACCCTTATAGCTTTCGCTGCATCGCGTGCCCGGTACGGCGTGTCCGCCGCGACGGCAGCTACCGCCTCCCCCTCGTAGCGACAGTGCGTGCTGAACAGCTTCTCGAGCGGAGCGCCGGTCGCGTCACGGTACCACACGATGTCGGTCCCCGGCGATCCATTTGTTATCACCGCGTGCACGCCCGGCATCTTTTCCGCGGCGGCCGTGTCGACCGAAAGCACACGCGCGTGCGGATGCGGACATCGCAAGACGATACCGTACAGCATCCCGGGCAGGTTCACGTCCGACGGATAAACTGCTGCGCCACTAAGGCGCTCGTAGGCGTCGACTCTCGGTACCGGCTTGCCGACCACGCGCGTCTCCTCCCACGGATCCTGCTTTTGCGTCGGATCCGGGGTCTTCGGGAGCGGCCCTTCTAGATAGTAAAGTGCGTCTTTCATGAGCCGCCTCCGCCGCGCCTCACTTCGGCGGCCCGCTGGGCAGCCTTGAAGATGTTCGGATACGCGCCGCAGCGGCACAGATTGCCGCTCACTCCAACGCGAACCTCATCCAGGGTCGGATTCGCGTTCGCACGCAACAGCCCCTCAACGGCCATGATCTGGCCCGGGGTGCAATAGCCGCACTGATACGCGTCCAGTTCCGCGAATGCCTGCTGGACGGGACCCAGGTCCTCACCGTCGAGAAGTCCCTCCACGGTGGTGATTTCCTGACCGTCCGCCTCGAGCGCGAGAGTCAGACAAGAGTAGCGCGGAACATCGTCTACGAGAACCGTACAGGAGCCGCACTCACCGCGGTTGCAGCCGAGCTTCGTCCCCGTCAGGGCAAGCTCCTCGCGGAGGATGTACGCCAGCGACCACCGGGGGTCTACGAGGAGCTTGTGATCGTGACCGTTAATGCGAAGCGTAACCGCAACGCGCTCTCCTGCAGCAACTTCGGGGTCCGCTTCAAGGGGCTTCTCGACCCGGGCGCCTCCGCTGGCGAGCCCGATCACGCCGAGACCCGCCGTGCTCATGAACTCACGCCGACTTACGCCGCTCTGGTCCGAATCGGAATCTTTCTTCTTGCGCCGTGCCACGAAAACTTACTGCTTTCCGCGTTGAGCCTTCCGGTATCGGAATGTATTACATCCGAACCGATGTGTCCACCCACGCGGCGACTTGATTAGCGCATATTTTCGTGATGGAAACGCCTACACGCGTTGGTCGGCCGTTGGCTGGCACCGCGTGGGAGCTTTGGCTTCTTCGTCTACGTCCATCGAATCGGAATGGACCGGGTGTCGCGCCGGGCGGCGCGGACTCAACGAGACTGCTGCCACGCCGCAGTCGACTGCCAACCGCGACAAGCCCCCTGGAGGAAGAGAATCACGCGGAAGAAAACGCTTAGATCGCGTTCAAATTCACTTGCTTTTGCCCCGTCCGCCGAGGAGATTCGCCCTGTCGAGCCCCGCATATGAACAAACCATATTTGGTTCGACCAAACTCATCAAATGAGAGGTCCTTTGATGAAAAGATCCATCCTGACCGTGGCGACACTTGTTGCTGCGGCACTAATGATCCGGCCTGCGATTGCCCAGGATAGTGCTGGGAGCCATTCCGGCATGATTATGACGAATGCGGACGCAATCGAATGGGGGCCCGGACCGGCATCGCTGCCTCCCGGTGCGAAGGCAGCCCTGCTGGAAGGACACCCGGACAAGGCCGGACCCTTGACGCTTCGCCTTCAGCTTCCTGCGGGATACGAAGTACGCCCGCATACCCATCCGGTCATGGAACACCTGACCGTGCTGTCGGGCTCGATACATATCGGTTCCGGGAAGGCGTTCAAAAAGGAGAAGGCTAACAAAATGGCCAAAGGCGGCTACGTAGTCATGCCAAAGGAGATGCCGCACTTTGCCTACACCACCGAGGATACGGTGATCCAGTTGCACTCCATCGGTCCCTGGGGAATAACCTACTTGGACCCGAAGGACGACCCGCGCAACAAAGCGGTAGGCAGCAACTGATGTAAGCCCAGCATGCGTCGTCTGCCTGAATCTTAACGGCGACTATTGGGTGAGCCGGTAGATCAGCAGCGCCGCCTGTTTGATGGCGATGGGCATCGATCGCAGATCGACGGTTTCGTGGATGGTGTGGCCGCCGGAGCCCGCAGTCCCGAGACCGTCGATGGCGGGAATGTCGGCAGCCACGAACGAAACATCGGCGGCGCCTCTTTCCAACGGATCGAGCGCAACGGTCGGCCAATAGCCGAGGTCCTCGCTCACGTCGTTGAGCATGGCAAGGAGTTCGTAGTTGCCGGGCGTCGGAGCCATCGGGGGATACGAGTCGTCCCAGGTGATCTTCGCAGACGTCTTTGGCAGATTGGCGGCCACGATGGCCTCCATGCGAGACTTGGTGCGGGCCGTCTGTTCAGGTGAGATGGTCCGCAAGTCGCCCTCGACAACGACCGTCTGCGGGATAACGTTCGTCTTGCCGAATGCGGTACCGGTCGAGCGCTGCTTATCGTACTCGACTCGGGTACCACCCAGGATGATACCGGGGCCGAACGTGAGGTAACGCTCGCCACGCACGTCTCCGTAGAAACCGTGCAGAATGCGGGCGGCCTCGTAGATGGCGCCTGCACCGTCCTCGTCGCTGAAGATGCCCGACGAGTGGGCGCGCTTGCCGGTCACCTCGAGCTTCCAGCCGGAGTAACCGCGGCGCGCGATCGTGGCGGTCCCCCACACCATCCCCTCAAAACCCAGAGCCACGTCGCTCCGCTTGCCCGCAGCCATAAGACTTTCACGCGCTACAGAAACCGGCCGGCCGGGAAACTCTTCGTCACCCGTGAACGCGACAATGATGCTCGTATTCTCCAGCCCGCCCACAGCATGCAAAGCCTTCAGCGCATACAGGGCAACGACGTCCCCACCTTTCATGTCCTCCACACCGGGACCGATCGCCGTTGTGTCGTTGATCTGCTCGTACTTCTGAAACGGACTGTCGGCCTCGAAGACGGTATCGAGATGGCCGATAAGGAGCACCCGCTTGCCGCGCGTTCCCCGCCGTTCCGCGTACAGGTTGCCGGCCCTGTCGAGCTCGTCCGGAAGCGTTTCCCAGCTCGTTTTGAAACCCAGTTTCTCGAACTCTGCCGCGAACACGCGGCCGACCTCCCGCACGCCCGCGTGGTTCATGGTGCCGCTGTTGATGTTCACGACACGCTCCATCAAAGCGATCGCTTCGTCGACGTGGGCATCCACGTAATCCGCGATGCGTGTTTCCTCCGGTGTAAGCGACTGCCCGTGGACGCTGACGGCGATTAGTGCCATAGCCCACACGACGTGCCTGAGACGAAATACCATAGCTGTCATCGATTTGTCGGCGTGATCCCGAAGGTAAGAACCGGTCGACAGGTTCGCGACGCACGTTTCTGCTAAAAAGAAAGGGCTCGGAGCGTTCGCCCCGAGCCCTTTTGACCTACAACTTATAGAATTAATCGTCCGAGAGTGAGCACGGATCCGTGCAGAAGCCCTGCAGCCAGAGACGAAGGTTCGTCGTGTTGGCCGGCCTGAGGCTTACCTCCGGGTTACCCATCGACACGAGGACGTCGCGGACTTCCTGAGGCGTAGCCGAGGGGTTCTTCGCCAGATAAAGCGCCGCGCCTCCGGTCACATGCGGAGCAGCCATCGAAGTGCCTGACATGTCGACCTTATACTGCGGATCGGGCGACAGCGAGGTGACCAACTTGCCTGGCGCAAAGACGTCCACGCCCGCGCCGAAGTTCGAGAACCACGTGATCTGCCAGCCGTCCTTGTCACGCCTTGCCGATTCAGCAGCCGCGACCGTGATCGCACCCGGCACATGTGCCGGTGTAACCGTTGCCACATCGATGCCGCCGTTGCCCGCAGCGACAACCACGGTCACACCAAGGTCAATCAGATCTGCGACGGCATGATCAAGAGCCGTGAAGTCGGTCGTACCCACATCCGCACCAAGGCTCATGTTGACGACGATCGGCTTGGCCGGGTTGTCGAGTTTGCGCGACTTGATCACGTCGATCGCCTGGATCACCGCCGACATATTTGCCTTGCCGCTCTTGTCGAACACCTTGAAGTCGTGAATCCGTGCTCCCGGTGCAACGCCGACCAGCCCATCCAAGTCGTCGATCGCTCCGATGATGCCGGCGACGTGCGTACCGTGACCAACCTCATCGAAAGACGGGTCGAAGGTGTCTTCGTAGCGCTCGAGAACTTTGTAGCGCTCCAGAACCTTTGTGATGTCCAGATCAGTACCCCAAGTGCTGAAGTCGACCCGCTCGACGACGTTCAGGTCGTCATGATTGACACCGGTGTCCAGAACGTAAACGTCGATGTCGACGGCGCCGCTGCCATCACCCGGAAGCGCCCAGGTGTTCTGTGCCTGCACATGTGACAGGCTCGAGGAGCGGCTCTGGCCTTCGTCCATCAGCTCCTTGGCGCCATCCTTCGGCTGACGTACCTCCGGATCCGGCTCATACCAGTCGACCTCCGGATCGGCCTCAATGAGCGCAAGCAGCGCTTCGATCTCGAGATCGTCCACTTCGATGGCGAATCCCTTGAAGAGCTTCTGGAAAGACTTCTTGACCGTCACCCCGGTCATGGACTCATATCGCTCGAGCACCTTCAACGGGTCGAGTGCAATCGAAGACACCGCAAGAACGAAGGTGTTGGAGGCAGTGGCCTCCATGTTTTTGGTCGCGTCCGTGGAAGGAGCGGGCTTCTTAGTCCGCGACAGAAACTTTGCCTTCAGAAGATGCGAATTGCGCATCTTCGGATAGTCGATCACTTCGTAATCTTCGGAGAACTCCGTCTGCAGCGTAGAGTCGCTGCAGCCCGAGAGGAGACCGCCGGTGAGGGCGACTACAACGGCGAGAGAAGCGGCAAAGAACTTTCGAATAATCATAGCAGGCTCATCTTTCGTGTCCCCGCCCGCGCAGATAGGGACTTTTGATGTGCAACGCAGCCAACTGATGTGCGAGACTGCGTGTACGCGGGCCCCTGCCGGAAGTGCTTGGCAGTGACCGGGCACATGTCGTCGTCAGAGTATCGGCCGGGAAGCCGACAAACTTAAATTTTGATTCGGATTCTTTCCGATCTGGAGGCGGAGGGACGAATTTCAGCAGAAAACAGCGATGAAAACCGTTTTCTCGCCTGTCACTCTGCCGGAAACCCCTCGGTCGTTGTGACTCTCTCGGCCTGGTCGAGATGTCGCAAAGCATGCAGCCCAATCGCCTCCATGAAGGCGCCCACCGGCAATCGCAGGAGCCAGAGGAACGGTGAGCGCATCTTCGTTGCCGCGAGATCGACACCCTCCGACGCGCGGACGATTCGGATGTACGCGTCCGTCAACTTCTCGAACTCGGCGAGCGTGTTGGCCTTGTCGAGCGACGAAAAGCCGCCACTCGCTCCGGCCGGCTTCATTGACTTCGCGGTCCGCACTGGCCGTGAACCGGGACGAACCGCAGCGATAAACTTGTTGCTCAACCAACCATAGCCATACGGCCCCTCTGCCCGCTTCGTTCTCGCGCCAATCGCCGCCGTCATCGCCGGGACGTACCGTCGAGCCACGATGTTCAAATGCTCGATGCACTCGGCGACCGACCAGCGATCCGGCGGAGGTTTCCAGTTGAACTGCGCATCACTCAGCGGGCCGCTGATCTCTCTTGCCCGCCGCTTTGACTCGGCAAAAACCGCCTCGTACTCGGCCCTCTGCGACTCGTTGATCATCGTTCAAACCATCTGCAGCCGGACCGGACGAATTACCTGGTAGCCTCAGTCGACGATTGAGGCTGCCGCGACAAGAATCGCAGCCTTACGAGGATCTCGGGCTACGATCCTGT
Source organism: Rhodothermales bacterium (assembly GCA_041589075.1). Lineage (GTDB taxonomy): Bacteria > Bacteroidota > Rhodothermia > Rhodothermales > JABDKH01 > JBFHWK01. Next base: position 42,243 of record JBFHWK010000004.1, on the reverse strand, counting down.
TCATCACTGGACCTCTACCGAATTCAAGACGTCGACTCAGTTACGAATGTCGACGCTTGTTGTCAACCGTTTCGCCACGAGCGATCCTGCAAACAAAAAGGGCCCCGGCAGCCGCCGGAGCCCTCGCGTGCACAGTGATTCTGATCCGATTCTATTCGACCTGCCCTTCGCTGAGTGCAACGTCCGTACTATTGAACAGCATGGTAACCGGCTTTATCACGGGAGTCATAACGTAGCTGTTCGGTGAACCGAGTGGAACGACGGACTCCGCCGCATCGAAGTCGAGCGTTACGTCGACCGTTCCGCCGTCGAGTTCCAAAGGAGCGTCCAGGAAGAACTTGACGCCCGAAGACGCGCCGCTTGCGATGTGAATCGGATACGTTTCACCATTGACGGTAATCGTCGGATCATCTCCGATCCGCAGTCGAAACTGGTCGAAGCGCTGCAGTTGCACTTCCGCGTCGGCAACAAGCAGCATGACACCATCCCGGTAGTCGAGCAGGTTGATGTCGACAGCGGCGGTGTCCAGCTCGACGGTTTCGCGCTCGCCCGACGCCGAGTCAATGAGCTCACAGGCGACGATGGACACGGTTACGGCCTCGGCCTCTAGCGGCGCGTCCGTCAGTCGCAAGATGAAGCGTCCGGAAGAGTCCGCGCCGAACAGGCCGCAACCCGACAGGAAGAGACCGATCGAAAGGAAGACGCCGACCGCGAAAAACGCTTGTTTACGATACATTTGAGTACGTGGATTGGTGGAAAAGGGGCTTTGGGGGTATCGGCCGGACGGTTTTGCCCATTAAACAGTGGGTAGGTTCTGGCGCGCTCGCCGGGTGTCGCGCAATTCCGCCCGCAGCACGAACGACCTACGATGACAAAAAAAGGGCCCGCACCATTGGTACGGACCCCTTGCTGCGGTTGGTCAATCGATCTGGAGGACTTTAGTCGGAGTTACCGCAGCAAACTCAAAAAAGGCACACCTGGTCATTTTTGGAGCAGCGTGGCGGCCCACACCGGCCAAACCGGTCGCGCTCAATTCCGTTCACCGTTCGAGCCCCTTGAGATTGGTGACGAAGCCGGGTCGCTTCCTGGTTCAGCCTTGGTCGATCGCGTCACCGTCAAGCCCACCCGGACTGCGACTTAGCGATCTGATTTTGGTTCGGTGTGGACCGCCCCGTATGCACCTTTGCAGCCACCTCGGCGAACGGCTCCCGTCTCTTTCCGGCGAAGGGTCAACGATAGAAGCCAGACGCTGTCAATGACGCAACCCTATTTTCGGTTGCCGCCCGTATACCTCCTATCGGACGCACGGTGCTTGTAGTGTCGGCCTCGGATCTGCCTCGACGTAGGACCAGTCCTACAGGCACTTTCACGACAGTGATAAGGGCCGCCCCCCATAAGAGAAGCGGCCCTTCAGTGTGAATGTGTTCGCTGGTTGATTCCTGCCCGGCGGCAGTCGCTCACTGCGTTATCAATGGGTCATTAAGATCGTATCGGAGTCCTCGGGATATCCTCCACCGGGATCGGAATTACCAGCGAGACAAGACATTACACGAACCGATGCCATAAACGGTAACGCGCCAATCCATAATTGTAGGACGCCCGATGAGTCGGATGTCAGACTTGTCCTACAGCGCGGGACGCGTCAGTAGATCAGATCGTTTTTCAGCGCGTAGTGGGTCAGGTCGGCATTGCTCTTCAGGTTCATCTTCTCCAGAATCCGAGAGCGATACGTGCTTACGGTTTTTACGCTCAGCGACAGGGCCGCTCCGATCTCTTTCACGGAGACACCTTCAGCCAGCATGCGCATCACCTGGAATTCCCGGTCTGAGAGCCGCTCGTGAAGCGGCGCATCGGGATCGCCTTCGAGATGCGTCAGCAGGAGTTCGGCAACTGCGGGGCTGACGTATCGGCCGCCGCCGGCTACTCTTCGAATCGCTCTCACCAACTCCTCCGGTGCACTCTCTTTCCCCAAGTAGCCGGAAGCCCCGGCCCGCAGGACCCGCATCGCGTACTGATCCTCCGCGTGCATCGAAAGCACTAGGACGGGCAGGTCCGGATACTCGGCCTTGACGTGTTTGAGTACGTCCAGACCGCTGCGGCCGGGCATATTGAGATCCAGCACGATGATGTCCAGCCCGGTATCGCGAGTTCGGTCGATGACCTCGCTGCCGTCCGCCGCTTCGGCGACCACTTCCATACCCGCCGTCTCGTCGATGATCTGCGACAGCCCGCGCCGCACGACGGCATGGTCATCCGCTATAAGCACACGTATCATGGTCTTTTTCGTCCCGCAATCGGAATCGAAACATTGACCGTAGTTCCCTGTCCCTCGCGGCCTTCGATGGTGACCTCGCCGCCCCATGGAGCGACACGTTCCTTGATTCCCAGAAGGCCAAGGGAAACGCCCGCGGCGATGTCCTCGTCCTTGATCCCGATGCCGTCGTCCGCCACGCGCATTTCGAAGCGCCCGTGGCGCTCCCGCAGCAGAATATCGACGGCAGTGGCCCTCGCATGCCGCGCGACATTAGTCAGGATCTCCTGAAAAATACGAAAGACGGCGGTCGACTGTTCTCGGTCCAGCGCCAGTGATTCCGTCTCGTCGGACACCATAAAGGCGATGTCGGTCCTGTTTTCAAAGTCGCGCGCCTGCCACTGTATCGCCGCCGCCAGGCCGAGGTCATCCAGTATGCCCGGACGAAGGTCGGTGGCTATTCGGCGAATGTTTTTGATCGTGTCCGTGATGAGGCTGCCCATCGACTCGGTGCGCCGAAACAGGTTCGCCTGCTCAGGTCCAAGGCTCTGCGCAAGCCAACCGATGTCCATGCGCAAGCCCGTCATCGCCTGCCCCAGAACGTCGTGCACCTCACGAGCGATTCTCGCCCTCTCTTCCTCTCGGACGGTTTCCAGACGGTTCGCCAGTTGTCGAAGTTGTTCACGCGACTCGCGCAGGTCGGCTTCCTTCCGGGTTATGTCGGTCACATCCGCTGCAACGGCGACGACGCCGTTCACCGTATGGTCATCGGGACCAAAACGCGGGTGATACCAGAATTCGAACGAGTGGTCACCGACCGCAATGCGCCGGTTCAATTGCTCTCCTTGTAGGGCCGCACGGAACCCTACCACAACCTCCGGTACCTTCGCGAACATCACCTCGAGGTGTTGACCCAGACCGTGACCCGGTTCCAGATCAAATGCTTCCAGACCCTGTCCTTCTAGGACTCTTACGGCTCCGCGTCCGCCGGTCGCTATTACGGCGACGGGCATGTTGGTGACGACGGATCGCAGGAGCGCTTCCGAGTCGCGAAGCGCGGACTGGGCCTCTTTGAGCTCGGTGATCTCGAGGCCGTACCCGATAACGTAGTTGATGGAACCGTCGGCTTCCACGATAGGACTCGCCAGTCTCAGAATGTGTCGGGGACGTCCCGAGCGATCTTCGATGACCTCTTCAAACGAGACGGTCGATTGTTTCTCGATCGCCTCACGGATGTGGGCGACGCGCCGATCCGCCAGCGCCGTGTCAATCCCTCGGCGCCTGCAGTAGTCGTATCCAGTTTTCCCGATGAGCCACTTCCTCATTTCTGGATCCCGCACACTGGACGGGTTGAGGTAGATCATCCGGCCATCGGCATCGAGAACGGCGAGATCGGCAGGCAACTCGTCGAGGATCGTCCGGTAGAAGGTCTCGAGCCGCACGAGTTCTTCTTCGGCCAACTTGCGCCGTGTCACGTCGCGAACCGTGAGCATAAGCGCGGGGGTCTCGCCGTAACGAAACGAGTTCACGCTGATCTCGACGGGCACGGCCGTTCCGTCGGCGGCAAGACTGTACGACTCGAGGTTTCGTCCCGGGGTAACCGCCAGTGTCGAGAACTCAACGCGCACGGATTCGCGGATATCTTCCGGAACGAGTTCGGCCACGTGTTTGCCGATCAATTCCCTTCGGCTCATCCGGTGGAGCCTCGCTGCGGCGGGATTTACGTCCAGCACGAATCCTTTCAGGTCCTCGACAAAGACAGCATCGGGCGAGTTTTCAAACAGGGCCCTGAAACTGCTTTCGCTCTGTCTGAGGGCTCGTTCGATCCGCTTCGCTTCGGTGATGTCGCGCTGGATGGAGATGGCCTCGGCGTCACCCGACTTGACGATGCGGGCCTCCCGGACAACACGGCGCCCGTCAATTTCCAGCTCATACTCAAACTGTGTAGTTGAACCGGTGTCGATTGCCTCCTCGAGACATCGCATCGCCGTCTCGGCGATAGGCTCGTCAAATAGATCCCGCACGTTCGCGCCGATGAGTTCCTGAGGAGGCCGGAACGGCGTGTAGCCGGTCGGTATGCTCACGTCGAGATACGTGCCATCGCGTGAGAGGCGCACCATTGCATCCGGGATCGCATTGAGCAAGGCACGATTCCGCTCCTCACTGCGTCGTAACGCCTGCTCGGCGGCCACGCGGTCCGTCACGTCCCGGGAGGTCACAACGACCGATTGCGACTCGCCGTCGCTAACGATCACTTTCGCGCGCACGTCGAGATGCCGCCACGATCCATCGGCATGCCGAAATCGGAAGCGCGCTTGCTGCGGTGCCTCCGGATGCGCAAGGGCATGTTCAAAGATCTGCATCAATCCCGGAACCTCTTCTTCGGGGATGAAGGAGAACGCGTTCCGGCCAACCATTTCTTCCGGAGAGTAACCGAGGACGACCCGGATCGACGGACTCTCATACTGGATAGTACCGTCGGTGTCGATAACCGTGATTATGTCCTGGACATTATCGACCAGAAACTCGAACCAATCGTCGTAGCCGACAGGCGGCGCCTGCCCGGCCGGCAGATCCTTGCGTGAGGCGGTGGACATTGACGATCGGAAGGTTACGAGACCAAAGTAGCCGATCTCAACAACAATAGGTAACACCTTTTAGGTGCGCAGAATCAAGGGATGCAGGCCCAATCTTTACGAAGCGCAACCATTGGACGTCTGGCCGGTATGTGCGAACGCTACGATTTCCAAACAGCCCCGTTCCGATGCAAGTTGTTGAACCTGGTGACACCGTCCGAGTCCACTATTCAGGTCGATTATCACAGGGAGAGCCGTTCGACACCTCACGCGACGGTGAACCGCTGGAGTTCACAGTGGGAGATCGTCAGGTGATTTCGGGATTCGAAGCTGCGGTTCTCGGCATGGCGGTCGGATCGTCGACAACCGTCATTATTCCAGCGGAAGAGGCCTACGGCGAGCACCGTGCGGAAATGGTTGCGGAGATAGACCGGGATCGTTTTCCTGCGGACGCGGCGCCAAAGATCGGTCAACGTTTGGAAATCGGCACAACGAAGGGCGAGAATGTGGTTGTCACCGTCACGGACGTGACCACTTCACACGTGACCGTGGACGGCAATCATCCTCTGGCCGGCAAGGAGCTGACCTTCGACATCGAGCTCGTGGAAATCGTCTGACGGGCGCCTGAAGTAGCGATCGGACAGAACGCTGGATGCGTTGATGGATCCCTCCTCGTCGGCAAGTAGTTCGGCCGCCGGCGTGTAGAACATGCGTACGAAGTTCGTCCCCTCGGCGCCGATCCTCGGAAGGGTCGCCAGCGACTCGTGCGCCTCTTGCAGCTACGGCCGTTTGTAAACCCGGCCATCCTTCATCACAAACACCACGTCGCGCATCGCGCCGATGTCGTGTGTGGGATCGGCGGAAACAGCGATGATGTCTGCCTTCATCCCGGGCGATACTCGCCCCGTCTCTTTCTCCATACCCATGAGCTCCGCGGCCGTAATCGTTGCGGACTTGAGGACGTCGATGGGCGACATTCCATAGGCGACCATGAGCTCCAGCTCGCGTGCGTTGTCGCCGTGAATGAATGCGCCCGCATCGGTTCCGAAAGCGATCTTGACGCCTTTTCTCATCGCTGCCTCAAAAACCTTCCGATGCGACGCGACGATGCCTCGCCGCAACTCGGTCCACTCCGGTTCGGGCTCGTCCGGAATGTAGACGCTCATCGTCGGTACCCAGTACGTGCCGCGCGCGGCCATTAAGTCAAGGGCCTCGTCGTCCAGAAGGAACCCGTGCTCGATAGAAACGGCACCGGCCCGAATAGCACGCTTCGCACCCTCTCCGCCGTACGCGTGAATGGCGACTTTCTTTCCAAATCGCGCTGCCTCTTCTACAACGAGGCGTATCTCCTGCTCGCTGTACTGCGCCAACACTTCCATCGTCTTGACGTCGATGTGACGCAGCGTTCCCGTCGTGTACAGCTTGATGAAGTCGGCTCCGAATTTGATCTGGTTTCGGACGGCGCGGACCAGTTCGTCAGGCGTGTCCGCAATCTCTGCGAATTGCGGGACGTCGATCTCGGGAGCCACTTTCGACTGGTTCATGTGACCGCCCGTAATGGAGATCGCGCGCGTCGCCACCTGCATCCGCGGGCCCTCGATCAAGCCGTTCTCAATCCCGTCACGAATCGCAACGTCCGCCCAATCGGCGCCCTCCGCATCGATGTCACGAACCGTAGTGAACCCGGCGTGGAGCGTCGCGCGTGCCGCGGCGACACCTTCGACCGTACGATAAGAGATCGACTTGAACAGGATCGGGTTGTTGTTGGAATAGTCCGGCTGTAGGAGAAGATGCGTATGTGTGTCGATCAGACCGGGCATCACTACGAACTCCGACAGATCGATTACCTCGGCCTGCGGAGGTATCTCGATCTCGCTCCCTATATCGACGATTCGGTCGCGGCTGACGACGATAGTCACGCCGCTTTGCATCTGTGCCGTCTCGACGTCGAGCAATTGGCCTGCTCTTATCGCGACCGTTGGGTCGGGCTGGCCATGCACCAGCGGAACGACCGTCGAGAGCAGTACGACGGTCAGGATTCGTAGCAAAAGCTCGCGGACGCTGATCATTTTGTCGGCCTTTTACAAGGATCGATTGGCCGTGCGTGGAGCTCCCGCACCAACCGGTATGCGCTAGCGAGTTGAAGCCGCACCGATCGCCTCGTTTCCTACGCCGGTCTGTGACATCAACAACTCGATCTCTGCAACCGTCCGCGGCGCAGCCTCCGACATGTTTACAGGATCGCCCTCCGTCACAAGAATGTCGTCTTCGATGCGCACACCGGTATTCCACCATTTCGGGTCGACGTCTTCGGCGGGTCTGATGTAAACGCCCGGTTCAACGGTAATCACGGTGCCCGGGACCAAAGGTCCACCTGTACCCACATCGTGTACGGACAACCCCAGGTAATGGCTTGTACCATGATTGAAGAATCGCCGGACGTCTCCGGGATCCGTGATGAGTCCGTATTCGATCAGCCCTTTTGTCACGACCTCCATAGCGGCCCGGTGCGGATCGGCAAAGCCATTGCCTGCGCGCGTTGCGGCAATGCCCGCCTCCTGCGCGGCGAGCACGAGTTCATAGATCTTGCGCTGCTCTTCGGAAAACGTGCCGTTCACAGGCACGGTTCGCGTTACGTCGGCGCTGTAGCCATGGTACTCGGCACCGATGTCCATCACTACCATGTCGCCAGCCTCCATCCGTCTGCGATTGCTTTCGTAGTGCAGGATCGTCGAGTTCTCACCGCTGCCTACGATCGACGGAAAGCCGGGATACTCGGAGCCGTTGCGCCGGAACACGTACTCGATGAGCGCCTCGACTTCGTACTCGTACATGCCGGGCTCGATCGATTTGATGGCTTCGCGATGCGCGGCGGTCGTAATGTCGATCGCCTTTTGCATGAGGGCGAGCTCCTCGGCTGTTTTAACCATACGCAGCTCGGTGAGTATTCGCCGCAGGGTTCCACCGTCAGCATAGACATTGTCCACATGATCCCGGCGCCAAACGAGCCATTGTTCGATCGTGTCCGCCCCCATGAACACGCCGTGCGCCTCCTTCATCAGAGGCGAACCGAAATCGTCCGGGTCAATGCGGTGCATAAAGCCCTTGAGCCTGCCGAACGACTCGTCGTTGTCGACTGACATCATGTACTCCACGACGCGTGCCGCCATTCCTCCGCTCGCTTCGATCTTCAGCGGCCTGGCGACCGTTTCGTACGCCTTGACCATTTGTCCGAGTGTGGTTCCCGACTCGGTACCACTCGGAATCGCCAGATGAAAGTACCGGACATCCGGCCGCGTAGCGATGGCTTCAAAGACGTCACCGAAGCGGTCGTTACTTACGGCCTTCTCGACGCCGAGGCTGGCAGCCGCGCGTTCCGGTCCGAAACGCCGTCCGATCCAGACCTCCATTTGCGCGTTGCGCGGCGGTACAAAAAGAACTTCGCGCACCGTCTCACCATCCACCTCAATGCCGGCCGGGGCCAGTATCAGCGCGGTTCCCGGCTCAGTGGTACCTGTGAGGTACAGTAGATCGCTCGACTGGCGGTACTCGTAGTCTACGTCGTTGTCGCGGTTGCGCGTCGGCGCTCCGAAAACGACGGCTACAGCGTCGTCGGGAAGCTGTTCGAGGACGGCGGCGCGGCGCCCCTTGTGAAACTCAGGAGACAGCAGGTCGGTGTCGTATCGAACGGGTGACTCGGTTGTCTGCGTGTCTTGCGCTTGAACGGTCGTTGCGGAAGCCGGAAGAATAGCAAGGGCACAGATGAGCACCCTCACCCGGCCCGCCACAGAGTTTGAGATTCTCATGGGTCTTCGATTCGCTTCAGAAGGCTTGTGTGTACCCGTGCGGGTCAAAAAATCTCCCGGAAGAACTGTTGAAGCCTGGCCCACGACTGCTCGTCCGCGCCGGCATCGTACTTGAGTGGCAGTCCGAATTTCTCGCCAACGGAGTCTGCGGCAGGATTCGTAAAGCTGTGCAACACGTTCTCATACACGACGACCTCGTACGGCGCGCCGGCTTGATCCATATCCGCCCTGAAGCCTGCCAGCTGATCCGGAGGCACAAAGGGGTCTGCTCCTCCATGCAGGACGAGGACGCGTGCCTTGATGCTGCCCGGTGGAGTAGGAGTCGGCGGCGGAGCAACGCTTCCGTGAAAACTGGCTACACCGTCCAGGTCCAGACCACGGCGCGCCATCGCAAGCACGACACCACCTCCGAAACAGTACCCGATTGCCGCGACCCGTTCGGGGTCGGTAGACGGGTGATTCTTTAGGACATCCAGGGCCGCGACGAAGCGTGCTTCTGCAGCGTCCATGTCCGCCGCCACCTGCTGAGCGAACGCACCCGCATCATCCGGGTGATCAGCCGTCTTGCCATCGCCATACATGTCAACTGCCAGTGCCGTATAACCGAGCTCAGCGAGCATCTCCGCTCGTCGGCGAGCGTAGTCGTTGTGACCCCACCATTCATGAACAACCAGCACACCGGGCCGGCGGCCCTCGACGGACGGGTCATATGCCAGATAACCGTTCATGGTGACGCCGCCGGCCTCGTAGCTCACCTCCGAGGTCGCAACGCCCGGGGCGTCACTCTCGAGATCCAAGTCAGCGTCGGCGCGGTCACCCGCACAGGCCGCAAAAGCCATTGCCATCAGGAGAAACCCTACAAGTCGTGTCTTGGCTATGAACATTTTCTTAGATGCAAAGTGGCGGTTTGTGCGCCCAAGATAGTCACCGGTGACCCATCATCCTCATTTTTGAAGCGGACGCGGGACAACAAATCGGGGTCATTGTAGCCTGGTCGACACGCACGCTACAACTTGTCCAAAACGTCATACTACAAGAACAAAGCCACCATTCCGCGTGCCGTATCTTTTGCAGTTGAATCTGTGACACATTTGAGCTTCGTTCCGGCATGTTCACATCTCTTATTCTCACTCAACTTCTCGCCGGACTAACGGTGGGTCAGTTATCGACACCCGACAATGCCGCGGGATATGAGAGATTCGGCAACGATACGTATCAGATCCTTGTCTTCTCCCGGACTGCGGGATATCGACACGACTCGATCCCGCACGGTGTCTCGGTTCTGAGCCGGCTCGGTCCGGCTCACGACTTTGAAGCAACCGCTACCGAAGATCCGTCCGTATTCAACGACGCGTCCCTAGCAGATTACGATGTCGTCGTGTTCCTGAATACGACGGGTGACGTTCTCGATGACATGCAGCAGGCTGCCTTCGAACGATTCATCCGCGCGGGTAAGGGCTTCGTCGGAATACACTCCGCTGCCGACACAGAATACTCTTGGGCCTGGTATGGAGTACTTGTCGGTGCCTACTTCGAAAGCCATCCGAAAGTCCAGCCGGCTGTTGTGAACGTTCTTGACAGCACGCACCCGTCGACATCCGACCTGCCTCGCAAGTGGCGACGCACCGACGAGTGGTACAACTATCGCGCGAACCCACCCGACAACGTCCACATCCTGGCGACGCTCGACGAGAACTCCTATGAAGGTGGAAAGCACGAAGGAAACCATCCTATCGCGTGGTGTCACGAGTATGAGGGGGGACGTGCCTGGTACACGGGTGGAGGCCACACCGCAGAGGCGTACGATGAGCCGGAGTTTCGAAAGCACCTCGTCGGCGGTATCGCGTACGCAGCCGGAGCAGCAGCAGGCAACTGCGGTCCGACAGATACCAGCGAACGGATCCCGGTCATTGACGACAGCACATCACACGCCGATGTCGTAGGCTCCTGGAAAGGAGTCCTCAAAACACCCGGGGGCGCGTTGACCATTCAGTTTAATCTCAGCGCGGATGACGATGGCACGCTTAGAGGCACGATGGACAGCCCCGATCAGGGTGCACGCGGGATTCCGCTCGGCACCGTTACCCTCGACGGCGACTCCTTGAGTGCAACCGTACCAGCCGCGGCTGGGGGATTCTCGGGCAAGGTTGATTCCGGCAAAGGGACGATCGGCGGATTCTGGTCACAGGCGGGGCAAACCTTGCCGCTTGATCTCGAGCGGGTTGAAACGGAGCCCGAGCCTGCCCCACCCGCGCTTAATCTCAGCGAGGACGTGGCCGGGTCGTGGACCGGAGTACTGACGACCGGCGGTGGCGATCTCCGAATCGTCTTTCATCTGATCGACGCGGCCGGCGGTGGTCTCACCGGGACGATGGACAGTCCGGATCAGGGCGTGGAAGGCATTCCTCTCGGCGCGATCTCGGGAGAGGGCCGGACGCTTCGGATCAACGTACCCGCCATCGGAGGAGCTTACGACGGCGAGATTGAAGAAGGTGGTCAACGGATTCTAGGGCGATGGTCACAGGGTGGTGGCACACTGCCGCTGGACCTCGAGGCCGTCGGCGACGAGGGTGTGTTAATTCCGGAAAGGCCTCAGGAACCCGTGGCACCGTTTCCGTACCGTGTCGAGGATGTTCGGTTCACGAGCAGCCCGAGCGGAGTCGAGCTGGCAGGAACGGTTACACTCCCCTCGACGGGCGGACCGTTTCCCGCAGCGGTGCTGATTTCAGGTTCAGGTCCACAGGACAGGGATGAGAACGTTTTTGGGCACAAGCCTTTTCTGGTGATCGCCGATCATCTCACGAGGCAAGGTATCGCGGTACTGAGGTTTGACGACCGCGGAGTCGGCGTGTCCGGGGGCGTGTTTCAAGACGCCGTCGTCTCGCACTTCGTAGAGGATGCGCGTGCGGCGTTCCGGTATCTGACGACGCGAACTGACATCGACGACAGCCGGATCGGGCTGGTGGGACACAGCGAAGGAGGTCTGGTCGCACTGTTGGCCGGTACCGGCGAGGAGGCTGTGTCGCCCGCGTACCTCGTGCTTCTTGCAACGCCCGGCGTTTCCGGCAAGGAGCTCCTTTACAGCCAGGCGGAGCATCTCGCGCGCGCGGCCGGTGCTGATGATGATCGGATCCGAGCGGCCATTGCCGAGCAAGAAGCAGTCTTCAACATAGTCGCCGGCGACGCGCCACCCGAAGAAATCGAACGCGAGTTGCGCAACTACTTGTCGACGGAAAGCAGTATCGCCGCGTATGGGGAACAGGTGATAGAGGCGCAATTGAGACAGTTGCTTTCACCCTGGTTTCGTGATCTGCTGCATCTCGATCCTCAGCCCGCACTTCGAAGGACGACCTGTCCCGTGCTCGCCCTGACCGGCACCCTCGACTTGCAGGTTCCGCCGGAAGACAGCCTCCATCCGATCGAAACCGCACTGCACGAATCCGGCAATCGCCGTGTGACCGCCGTTGCTCTGGAGGGCGTCAACCACCTCTTTCAGCACGCGGAGACGGGCCTGCCGATGGAATACGCAAGAATTACCGAGACGTTTTCCGTGGAGGCACTCGAGCACATCTCAAGCTGGATAAACGCACAGGTTGCCGGCTGAAACTGGCGTCATGCACAGACGCGTCGTCATAAAGGTCGGAACGAGTGTTCTCACGGGTGGTGGTCAGGCGCTCGACCGCGGGCGCATGGTTGAGCTCGTGCGCCAGTGTGCCACGCTCCATCAGAGCGGTGCGAACATAATCCTCTGCTCGTCGGGTGCTATCGCTGCGGGACGCGAACGTCTCGGCTTTCCGGCGATGGAACATTCCATCTCGCACAAACAGATGCTCGCTGCCGTCGGGCAAAGTGCCTTGATGGGCACCTGGGAACGTCTCTTCGATCTCTACGACATCCGCGTCGGCCAGGTACTACTTACAGGAGCCGACGTCAGAAATCGACTGAGTTTTCTGAATGCGCGAGACACGTTTCAGGCGCTGTTGGATCACCGCATCATTCCGATCGTGAACGAAAACGATGCGGTAGCGACGTCCGAAATTCGCGTGGGCGACAACGACAATCTCTCATCGCTTGTCTGCCTGGTCGCGGAGGCGGATCTACTGCTGCTGCTGACGGATCAGTCGGGGCTATTCACGTCTGATCCGTCGGTTGACCCGGAGGCGGAGCTGATTCCTGAAGTGAAGTCCATCGACAGCACACTACGGAAGATCGCCGGCTCTAGCCAGTCCGGGCTCGGCGTCGGTGGCATGGTGACGAAGCTCCAGGCCGCCGATACGGCGCGGCGTGCCGGTTGCGATGTGGTCATCGCGTCAGGTCATGCGACCGACGTCGTCATCCGCGCTTGCCGAGGTGAGCCCGTCGGGACGATTTTTCCGTCGATCGAGACGTCGCTGGAGCAGCGCAAGAAGCGCATCCTCGCCGGTTCCCGGCCTTCCGGCGCCCTGGTAGTGGACGCAGGGGCGGCACGGGCACTTGCCAGAAACGGGAGCAGCCTGCTGCCGGCCGGCGTAGTAAGCGTGGACGGAAGCTTCGACAGAGGCGATACGGTCGTCATACGTGATCTGCAGGGGTCCGAGGTAGCACGCGGTATCGCCCGGTACGGCTCGGATGAGATGCGTCGGATCGCGGGATTCCAGTCGAGCGATATTGAAGAAAAACTCGGCTATGCGTACGGTGCCGTTGCCGTCCATCGCAATGATATGATTGTCACTTGAGCAGCGAATGATGGAAGTACCTACACGTCTCGATCTTAGGGCAATGGGCCGCAGGGCACGCGCTGCCGCTCGTACGCTTGCGTCAGCGAGCACCCGCAAAAAGAACGGGGCCCTGACCGCAATAGCCGATCTCCTCGAGACGCGCTCGGCAGACGTCCTTCGTGAGAACAAAATCGATCTCGACAAAGCGCGGGCAAAAGGTCTCAAGGATGCACTGATCGACCGCCTCGCCCTGTCAGATGAGAGGGTCGCGGCGCTGGCTCGCGACACACGCTCCGTCATCAGTCTTCCCGATCCCGTTGGACGTGATATTGAAAGTCGCGTTCTGGAAAACGGGCTCCGGATTACGAAGAGACGTACGCCGATCGGCGTGCTTGGTGTGATTTATGAGGCCCGTCCGAACGTTACGATCGATATCGCAACGCTCAGTCTCAAAACCAGCAACGCGGTCATTCTTCGGGGCGGAAGCGAAACACTTCACAGCAACGTCGTTCTTGCGGAGATCATCTCCGATGCACTCGAGAAGGTCGGCCTGTCACGTGATGCCGTTCAGTATATCGCAGACACGGACCGCAGCCTCGTGACGGAATTGCTGAAGATGGACGAGTACGTCGACATGATCATTCCGCGGGGCGGACAGGCCCTGCACGATCTGTGTCGGCGCGAGAGTACGATTCCCGTGATCACGGGCGGCATCGGCATCTGCCACATCTTTGTCGATCAGAGCGCCGACCTGCAACGCGCGATCGACATCGTCGAAAACGCTAAGGTGCAGCGGCCCAGCGTGTGCAATGCTCTCGACACGCTCCTTGTCCATCGAAGCGTCGCGAATTCGTTTCTTCCTGAAGTGGTGCAACGTCTCGAGAAGAGCGGCGTCGAGATTCGCGCCGATGGCGAGTCGCTCTCCATTCTCTCCAGATCACGGGGCGATGCCAACGGGCGGATCGTTCCCGCAGGCCCCGATGACTTCGACCAGGAATGGCTCGCACTCATACTCGGTTTGCGTGTTGTGGACGGACTTGACGAAGCGATCGACCACATTCGAAACCACGGCACGGAGCACTCCGATTCGATACTCACGAAGGATCTGGCCAACGCCGAACGATTCGTCTCCGAGGTCAACTCGGCTGCCGTTTATGTGAACGCCAGCACGAGGTTTACAGACGGGGGACAGTTCGGTCTCGGCGCCGAGGTCGCGGTCAGCACGCAGAAGCTTCACGCCCGAGGGCCGATGGGGCTAGAGGAATTAACGACGTACAAGTGGGTGGTCGTCGGCGACGGACACATTCGGGAGTAGGACCGGTAACACACCGCAGTCGCGCGGCGGCCTTTTCCGGGCACTAATTCAGGACACGGCCCGGGAAGTGACAGACCTGCTGTATGGCCGACGTGACCACACGATTACCGAACTCGAGGTGCATTCCGCAGGCTGCAATTAGATCACGCTGAAGGATCGTGCCGCCCCACGTACAGCCGGCAATCGTAGTTAGAATCGGACCCCCGAAGGTGCGATCAAACCAACCTCCGGACACGCGGAACTCACCATCGGAAAGGAGCCTGACGGCATAGATAGAGTTGCGGGTCTTGACAACCAGTACGTCGCCGGGAGCGACATCGCACCTGCGGACGCCGCGCTCTTCGGGAGAGCACGCCGCAAGTACAGCAAGATCATGGGCTCGATTTGTCAAGGGCCCTGTATAGTTGGCTCAGGATTAGAACAGCCCGCTGATCTGCAGGGTTCCGGCAGTGCCCGACCACGGACCCTGCATAGGTATCGGACCGCGAGGGTCTTAATCTAAACTTGATCAGACGAAAGTGCGATACCACTGAAGACGTCGAACAAAAGGGTGCGGTGTGCGCCGATTTCCCTTTCGAACCTATACTAAGGGTTAGACTATAGTCCTCTTTGCCGCAGGTGCCCCCTAGATGCGGTCATGGCTACATATCACGTCGGGCGCGGCCTTGTCCGTGTTCCTGGTGACCGGATGTCTTTCGGACGCCGAGCGATCCAACCCCCTTGATCCGCTTGCGCCGAATTTCGTGGACGAAGGAGGCGTGACGGGGCGAATAACGAACCGATCGCTTACCGGCGTAAGCGGGAGTGACGTTGCGTTGAGCCCGGGCGGATTCTCAAGTGTTACGTCCAACGATGGCTCGTACGCCATCATGGGTGTACCTACAGGTCGTTACACACTCAGCGTCACAAGTCAAGACTACGCCTCCGCCGCCGATACGGTGGAGATCAAGCTGGGTGTGGCGGTGAATTCGGATCTCGAACTTAACGGCCTCCCGCGCTTTGAGTCCTGGACGATCAACACCGCACATGTCAGCCGGTGGTGGCCGTTGGAGGATCTGTTCCAGATCGAGATGTCGGTGCAGGTCAATGATGCTGACGGCGTGTTCGACGTGGACCGTGTCTGGATGGAGATACCCGGCCTCTCATTTGCAGACACGTTACTCGTTACCCAGACGACCGGCCTCTACGCGCGGACGCTGCCGGAACCCTCACTGCCCACGTCGACTCTGCACTCACTCATGGGAACACCGATGACATTGCTGGTCCGTGACCAGTTAGACGCCGTTGTGGCGTCGCCTACCTTCCAACTGGTGCGCGTCATCGACGAAACTCCGGAAGCTGTCGAGGAAGCGTTTCAAAGCGACCCACAGGACTGCGTTGCTGCGCCCCTTGTAAAGTGGAAGGATGTGTTTCTGCCATATCCCTTCACCTTTCGTGTTGACGTCGTGCGGCTAGACGCGGGCATCGAATCCCTCGTCGAGCAGATCGAGGACATCTCCTCGGATTCCACGAATGTGATAGTAACGGCGCTGCCGCCCGGAGAGTATTACTGGACGGTCGCGGTCGTCGATAACTTCAAGAACCGAAGTCGGTCGAAACAGGTCGGATTCTGCATAACACCATGAGTACGGACGCCCGGGGACCCACAGCACTAGAAACGCTGTCCGAGATCGCTTCGACGATAAACTCGTTGGAGGACCCGGAGCGGCTGCTCGAGACGATTCTCGAGTCGGCGATGGAAGCAGTCGGTGCCGAGCGGGGTTTCGTCATCATGGTGGGTGCCGCCGGACTGCCAGACCTGCAGGTCAAGAGTCACCGCAACTTCAAGGAAGACGAGCTCGGTGAGCTCGAGCGTATCTCGCGCTCTGCCGTCACGGAGGTTATCAAAACTGGCGAGCCGCTGCTCTTGTACGAAGCACAAAAGGATGACCGGTTCGGCACGTCCGAGAGTGTAGTCGTTGAGCAGATTCAATCGATAGCGTGCGTACCGCTCACGATGAAGTCCCGGCGTATCGGTGCCATCTATCTCGACAGTATTTCACACCGCGGGAACTTCACGCGGGAGAGTCTACCGCTTCTGACTGCCATTGCCAATCAGTCGGCTATCGCGATCGACAACGCGCGGCTCTACCAGTCCATCCGTGAAGAAAACCGGCAGCTCCGTGAGGAGATCCAGCGGCTGCACGGGTTCGAAGAGATAATCGGGCGGAGCCGGCCTATGCGCGACGTCTTCGACACGATGTCGCGTGTAATCGATTCGGACGCGTCCGTGCTGATCGAGGGTGAGAGCGGAACAGGCAAAGAGCTGGTCGCGCGGGCAATTCATTACAACGGCGCCCGTAAAGCTGGGCCCTTCGTGGCGGTCTTCTGCGGTTCACTCCCCGACGAACTCCTTGAGAGCGAGTTGTTCGGCCACAAGAAGGGATCGTTTACCGGCGCGGTATCAGACAAGAAAGGCCTCTTCGAGGTAGCCAATCACGGGACGGTCTTCCTCGACGAAGTGGGCGACCTCAGTCCGCGAATGCAGACCTCGCTGCTGCGCGTGCTTCAGGAAGGTGAAATCCGACGCGTGGGGGACACCGACATGAGGCGGGTCGACGTGCGTATCATCTCCGCAACGAACAAGTCGCTCGAGGACCTGACCCGAAGCGGAGACTTCCGCGAGGACCTGTTCTACCGCCTCAACACAATTGACATCACCATCCCTCCCCTGCGCCGACGCGGAAGTGACGTCGAGTTGCTCGCCAACCACTTTCTCGACACGCTTGCCGTGAAGAGCCGCGCGCACATTCGCGGCTTTGACGACTCCGCCGTGCAGGCCATGCGTGCCTACTCGTGGCCGGGCAATGTTCGTGAGCTCGAGAATATCATCGAGCGGGCCGTCGTGCTGTGCCGGGGCGACGTCATCACGGCAGAGGATCTTCGGCTGCGGCCGGTAGAGGAGCGTGACCCGTTTGAGGCAGGAAATACGCTAAAAGACGTGGAGCGCATCGTTACGTTGCGCACGCTCGAGGAACTCGACGGTAATATCTCCGAGACTGCACGAACGCTCGGTGTCTCCAGGCGCTGGTTGCACTACAAACTAAAGGAATGGGGCTCCGAGAATCCATAGCAGGCGTTACGCCCTTTGCGGAAATCAGTCGTAGGCCAACGACGATCGTCTACAAGGGGTACGATCCCAAACAGGATCGCTTCGTGCTGTTGAAAGTGCTCCGCCCGGAGTTTGCCGCACAGCCGGATGTACTGGAAAGGTTTCGCAACGAGGCAAGGCTGCTTGCAAGGGTAACGCATCCGAACGTTGTCGTCGTGCACGCCCACGGCGTTGAGCAAAACACGGCGTACCTGATTACGGAGTACGTCGAGGGACGGACGTTGTCGGACGTCGTGGAGGATTCGCGGTTGTCGCCATACGAAGCGGCAAAGATGACGCTCAGTATTGCCCGCGGACTCGGCGCCGCGCACCGTGCGGGCGTGCTGCACCGAGACCTCAAGCCGGACAACGTGCTGGTCTCCGAAGAAGAGGAAATAAAGATCACCGACTTCGGTCTTGCCGTTACTTCGGATGGCCTCGCCGAAGCATCGCCGCGGATTGCGGGCACGCTTCGGTATCTGGCGCCCGAGGTCTTACAGGGGCAGCCGCCGTCACAGCGGTCGGACCTTTTCTCGTGCGGGGCAACATTCTTTGAGATGCTCACGGGACAGCCGGCTTTCAGCGATGAAGACGACGGCCGGATGATCGACGCTGTGCTTCATCGCAATCCGATGCGCGATATCGAACAATTTTCTACCGCGCCCGCGGGACTGATCGTGATCTGCGGAAGACTGCTGCGCAAGAACCCGGACGACCGGCTCGCCTCGTGCGATGAGTTGGAGGAACAACTCACGCGCTGGATGGCGGCGCATGGCGCCGACTCCGCTGGACCCGAAGCGGAGACGGCAACCGGGCGCCTAGCGCCTAAACGTGCCGATGACACAGCGCTACAGCCGGCGAGGACGCAGACGCCGGACAAACGTCCGACCAGTCGAAGACACATCGTTCGCTGGGCTGTTGCGGCGACGGTTGCACTCGTTGCCGTGCCAACCCTCGTCCTGATGATGATGCGAACGCCGGCAACACCGGACTCGGAAGGCATCCTCACAAGTGAGTCAATCGCCCCGGTGCCAAAGGAGTCGAACGATACACTCACACAAGTTTCTGGTGAAGTCTCGCTTGCGCAAACGTCCACGGATCCCATCGTCGAATTGAGTTCAGGAACGAGGAACCCCGAACAGGACCGCCGCCCCAGGAATGTGACACCGACGGTGATTGATGGCAAGTCACAAAACACAGTATTGCCGCCAAGCACCGATGAGCCCGCCGCAGACATGGCCGACGTCGATGCCTCCGCGAATCTTGAACAAGCGGCGGCCGGCTTCCTCTCCGTAAGAAGTGTACCCTGGGCCGAAGTCTGGATTAACGGCGAACGGCGGACCACGACAAACGGTGACAGCATTGAGCTGCCCCCCGGCGCATACGAATTGGTACTGCGCAACCCAGAATTCCCCGACTACAGTCAGCCTATTACAATGGAGCCAGGTGAACGCAAGACGCTGGACGTGAGTCTGTGGGCTACCGTAGCGCGGCTCAATATCACCGTCATTCCCTGGGCGGAAGTCGTGGTCGACGGCATCGTGCTGGATACGATTCCACCGCAGAAGCGACCCATCATCCTCCAACCCGGTACGCACCGGCTCACGCTCAGACATCCCGAGCTCGGACAGATCGAACGTGACGTGCTGCTGAGAGCCGGTGAGGAGCGGACGCTCGCGTACAATCTTCGCGAGGCAAGTGAGCGATAAAAATGGTACGCCGCTTGCACATAGAATTGAGCGACTTCATCCGCGCACCAAGACAGAGCACGAATTGCACAATGGGGCTCCGCCTCGTTCATAGAGTACTCCGAAGCCTGCCGGTCCTAATCCTGCTCGGATTCATAATGATCCACCTGGATGCCCGGGCGCAGGAGTGGCGGATCACGACCGAGATACCCTCGTTTCGGGTTGGCGCCGCCGCGGCGGCGGTTGACGGCAATGTCTACCTGATCGGTGGACGAACGAGAGAGGCACGGGCGACCCGAACGATCCTCTTGTATGACCCGTCGACGAACCGCTGGAGCGATGACGTGCCTCCGATGCATGTGGCACGCATCAACGCCGCAGTTGTCGTGGTCGGGAAGAAGATCTTTGTGATCGGCGGCAGGAATGCGGAAGGCGAGGTGCTGCGATCGGTCGAGGTGTACACACCAGGGAGCGAACGCTGGGAAGAATTTCCTGAGATAAGGCGGCAGCGCGAGGGCGCGGCAGCCGTGTTGTTGCGTGGGCAGATGTTCGTGCTCGGTGGCAGCGACCAGAATGAACGTGCGCTTGAAACCGTAGAGGTCTTCAACGTAATCGAAGAACGCTGGGATGAGGTCGGTGAATGGAAGCTGGACGCACCGCGCGTTTCGTCGGGAGTGGCCGTGGTCGATCACACTTTCTACATCTTCGGCGGATTTAACGTGTTCGGCCCCGTAAGCCAAGTTCTATCCTACGACACGGACACGGCGGTGGCGCGATCGGTCGATATGCCCGTGGCACGCGGGGGACTGGCGGCGATACCGGTCGGAAAGAACATCCACGTAATCGGTGGACGCAGCCGTGACGCCGTTCTCAACACAATGAGTCTCTATCGTCCGCATGAGAATTCGTGGTCGGAGCTCGCGCCGATGAAGATCGCACGATTCAACTTTGCGTCCGTACGCGTCGCCGACGCCATTTACGTTTTTGGCGGTTTCGGTCCGGAACAGCGGCCGCTCGCTTCGGTCGAGGCGTACGGCCCCCTCGGCATCGCAACCGAAGAGCCGCCGCAGCCTGAGGATTTCGGATTGCAGTCCGCCTTCCCTAATCCGTTTTTCGATGAAATAGCCTTCGAAATCAACGTTTCGCGTACACTGGCCGCACCTGCACGTGTCGACATATACGATGCAACGGGCCGGCTTGTCCGCACGCTGGCAAGTGATCTTCGCCCGTCCGGCACCCATCGACTGACGTGGGACGGCACGAGTTCGGATGGGCGACGCGTTGCGGCAGGTCTGTACGTGGGCCGCCTGTCACAGGGATCGCACGTTGCAGTTCAAAAACTGGTGCTCGTCAGGTAGATGCGTCGAATCCTCACGATTGCGTTATTTATTTCGACGATCTTCGGAACTGCCGACACTGTCGCGCAGGATGTCCGACCGCAACCTGCCGACGTCCGGCGCTTGTACGAAAAGCTGGAGTTCGATGCGGCCCTAACAACGGCCGATGACGTACTCAAGCAAGCGGAAGCGTACTCGCCGGAAGACATCGCCGGCGTGCACACGATCGCTGCGTTGATACGGATGTCGAGAAACGAGCAGGAGGCAGCTCGCATTCACTTTGAGTCCGCGTTGTCTGCGGATCCCACGCTTTCGCTCGACCCCCTCCTCGCGTCGCCCAAGGTCATTGCGTTCTTCAATGCGATTAAGGAGCGCGCTGCGCCGGCAAGCGATGAGGCCGCCCCGACAACACGCTATCTCCGGGTTTACGACCGAAGGCCGTCGGCAGCGATGCGCTCCATGTTACTGCCCGGATGGGGTCAGATGTACAAAGGGCACAGAACACGCGGCACCGTCATGATGACCGTCTGGGGTCTGACGGCCGCGGGAACGATAACAGCCCACTTCGTCAGGGCAAACCGGGAAGACAGGTACCTGTCGGAGACCGATCCGCTCCGAGTTGCGGATCGATTCTCTGACTTTGATCGCTGGCACAAGGTGCGCAACAATCTGGCCCTGGCAGCCGTGGCCACGTGGATTGTGAGTTATGTCGATGCTCTCCTGTTCGAGAGCCCGGCAGATCACAGCCATACTCGGACCCGACCGCGACTCCGCTTCGGGGTAGACACGTCGTATCTCGACCCGGCTCCGAAAGTCTCGCTCACGGTGCCGCTTCAAGGTCCTGCGCACGGATTGCACACACCGTAACCAGCATGCTCAGGCATGACCGTAGTCGGTGAATGTGCGTGGCGCCAGATTCGCGACAAGAACATCGATTCTCAGGCCAGTTCCGACCTTTTTCTCGGCAACAAAGAACAGTTCTCGTAATCGGCACCCCCTTTGTATACACGCTAGGCGGATAAAACCCACATCTGCTTATCACCTGAAAGTGCTTGACAAAATGACTACTGCTACTACGTCCAAGGCATGGCTCGCAGTTCTAGCCATGCTGCTGATGGTACCTGTTGCCGGCGCACAAGATGGAATCCTGGTGTCGCGCAGCAGCGACTTCTCAACAGAAGACTTGCGTTTCGAGACTGGTGACGTCGTTCACGTCCTCGTAAAGGCCCCTGAAATCGACGCGACGGACATCGATCAGAACGAGATACGACTCCGGCCTTCGAGCGGTGGCGAGGGTTTCCGCCAGGCGATGCACAACAACTTCGACGGATCCTACGCGTCACGATTCGAACTGCCGTCTTCGGCGGACGCGGTCGGCAAGTGGCTTCTCGAGGTGCGTCTACGTGACAAGGTGGGCCATGAGTTTGAGGCGCGACTTACGATTGGCGTGGGCTCCGGAGCCGATGCGCACGAGTTTGAATTGGAAGGTCTCGTAACGGACGTCGGTGACGCCTTTATCGGCGTCATGCATCGAAAGATTGCCGTTACTGCAGACACCGAGATAGAAAACGAAGCGGACCAGCCGATCCGACTAAGCGACATCCATGTCGGTGACCGCGTTCACGTTCGTGGGATCATTCGATCAGACGGTACACCCGTTGCTGTTCGGATTGAACTCAAGAACATGATTGATCATGAGATTGAGTTCACGGGCATGATCGAGGAGGTGCTCGATCGCGCCATCGTGATGTTCGGACGAACTATCCACGTTACGGTGCACACCGAAATCGTGAATGCCGAAGGGCATCCGATTCCGTTCAGCGAACTCCAAGCCGGCATGATGGTGCAGGTTAAGATTCGTATTACGATGGACCGCATCGAGGCACTGCGGATTCGCGTTCGCAACCGAACTGATTTCGAGTTTCACGTTCACGGGTTCATTACGGCTCTCCGGGATCGAGGCTTTGAGCTTGAAGGCCATTTCATCGCCGTCAACGAGGAGACCGAGTTCATCGGCCTCGATGACATGCCGATCACGTTTGCCGACCTCAAAGTCGGTGACTTCGTCAAGGTGCACGGAACGCTGACACCTGACCGCATTCCGCTCGCGCGCCGGGTGGAGGTTGAGGAGCGGCCGGGGCACCGCGAGTTTGAGGTAGAAGGCTTCATTCGAGAAATCGGTGAGCGAGCCATTGCCGTAAACGGGCTAACGATCCACGTTACGGACGACACGCGCATTCTCGGCTTGGACGACCAGCCGATAGAATTCGGCGACCTTTCCGAGGGCGACTACGTCGAGGTGCACGGCTTTGTCTCGGCCGACGGCAAGCTGATTGCGAAGCTCATCGAGGTCGAGGATCCGGAGCGGCGCGAGATATCCGTTGCCGGTGAAGTGCAGCGCGTCGGCGATCACGTTCTCGTGGTCAAGCATATTCCGTTTGTGGTTACCGATCGGACGGAAATATTTGACGAGACTGGCGAGCCGTTTCCGTTCTCCGGAATCGAGCCGGGTATGTTCGTTCGAGTGAAGGGCTTCTATTTCCCGGCCACGCGCCGTGCAGTCGCCCTCAAGATCGAAGTAAGGACCCGACGGTTCGTTCATCTTACGGGCACGATAAACGAGATCGGCGACGCTGCGATCTCCGTATCGGGAATTCGTGTCTTCATCACCGATGACACAGCGCTCCTCGGACCCGATGGACAGCCTATCGAGTTCGCCGACTTGCAGGTCGGGCAGATTGTGAAAGTACTCGGGTGGAAGACCGACGGCGGCGTGGTTGCTAGGCTCGTAAAAGTGCGGCTGCGTGTCGAGGACGAGGTGTTGGTCACCGGTGTCCTGGAAGCGGTAGAAGACAGCGCCGTTGTCGTTCTCGGTGTGACGTTCCGTGTGATATCCACGACGCGGATTACCGATGCGGCAGGCAATGAGTTGCCGCTGGGTGAACTCGAAGTTGGACGCACCGTGCAGATCCGAGGAGATCTCATGGCCGACGGCACGCTTGTCGCATTCCGGATTCGGCAGCTCGAGCGGCATGCGCGTGGTATCTACGTGCTCGGGCCAATTGAATCGATTGGTCCCGGGACGATCGAGGTGATCGGGATTCATTTCTTCGTCGACGGGTCGACGGTCATAGTCGGAACAGCGGGCAAGCGCATCGCGCTTTCGGATCTCGAAGTCGGGCAGACGGTAGCGATAGCCGCTGTCGGCCTTCCCGACGGCACCCGGCTTGCGCAGAAGATCCGCTTGCTGGACGTGCTCGTCGCCATGGGTGATGTAGATGTCCTGGCTACGGATCGAGTGCGGATGTTCGGTATCGACTTCCTGACCGACGCCAGCCTTCTCGTCCTCCAGGATGGCGGCCGCGATGCGTCTATCGGTGTCGACGACAAGCAGGCGCTTGTCGAAATCCGAGCCGCAACCAACGAAGCCGGCGAAATGCGCGTCTCACGCATAACGCTGCATCAGGACAGCGGCTCGATTGTCGTCACGATCGACGATGGGGAAAGCGAAGTTCCGGGCACGTTCAGACTCGGTCAGAACTACCCCAACCCGTTCAACCCGAGCACAACCATCGAGCTGGAGGTGTTCGAGTCGGGTCCGGTGGAGATCGCGGTTTACAACATCCTTGGCCAGCGCCTGAAGACGATTACGCAGGGCGTTCTGTCCGCCGGAACGTACGCGTTTGAGTGGGACGGCCGGGATGCAACGGGGGCCTCTGCAGCCTCGGGACTGTACCTGTACAGAGCCAGTGCGGGAGGTACCGTTCAAACGCGGTCGATGACGTTGCTCAAGTAGCGCCCCGACCGTGCATAGACGAGGCCCCGCAGAGCGCATCCTGCGGGGCCTTCTCTTTTGGCATACTTGATGGACCGTGCACTGGTCACTTCGCCGGCGACACGTCACGTGACCGCGGCGCGATATCGCGATATTTTGACCCCCGAATGGGGGTTAATGGGGTAGACCTGCGGGCTTGCACGGGTTCTACGAAAATCTGAACGCCCCGCCGGATTATTTTGGGGCGGCCAGACGTATACCCTCCCTCCAATCGTCCACCAACCCGTCGCCCCATGACCGATCGGTCCGCATCCTTCGAACCGGGTCCTAACTTCCTTCGCGCGATTATCGAGGCCGATCTCGAAGCAGGCAAGTATGACAAACGTGTCGTTACGCGATTCCCACCGGAGCCCAACGGCTATCTGCACATCGGCCACGCAAAGTCAATATGCCTGAACTTCGGCCTCGCCGCCGACTACAAGGGCATCTGCCATCTCCGGTTCGACGATACGAACCCCGAAACAGAAGATCCCGAGTACGTCGAGTCAATCCAGAACGACGTGCGTTGGCTCGGTTTCGAGTGGGATGACAAGCTGTTCTTTGCATCGGATTACTTCGAACAGCTGTACGAGTGCGCGATCGATCTGATCAAGAGCGGCAAGGCATACGTCGACAGTCAGAGCGATGAGGAAATCCGCGACACGCGCGGCACTGTGACACGACCCGGCCGCGAAAGCCCGTATCGTGACCGGCCCATCGCAGATAACCTCGACCTCTTCAGGCGGATGCGAGCCGGTGAGTTCGCCGACGGGACTCACGTGCTGCGGGCACGCATCGACATGAGCGCTCCGAACATGAAGATGCGAGATCCGCTGCTATATCGGATACGGCACGCGCATCACTATCGAACCGGAGACGAATGGTGCATCTATCCGATGTACGACTTCGCGCACCCTCTTTCCGATGCCATCGAAAACATCACACATTCATTCTGCACGCTCGAGTTCGAGAACAATCGCGAGCTCTACGATTGGGTGGTCGACAACGCGTGGACGACGCCGCGCCCCTACCAGTATGAGTTCAACCGGCTCAACCTCGACTACACAGTGATGAGCAAGAGGAAGCTCTTGCAACTCGTCGAGGAGGGTTACGTGTCCGGCTGGGATGACCCCCGCCTTCCAACTCTGGCGGGACTTCGTCGACGCGGTGTCACGCCGGACTCTATCCGTGACTTTTGTGCGCGGGTGGGCGTCGCGCGTACGGACAGCCGCGTAGATATCGCACTTCTCGAGTACAGCATACGCAACGACCTGAACCAAAAGGCGCCGCGCGTGATGGCAGTGCTGGACCCTCTGCGCGTCGTCATAACGAATTATCCGAATGACGAAGTCGACTGGCTCAACGCGTCGTACTGGCCGCACGATGTGCCTAGAGAGGGGTCACGTAAGATCCCCTTCACCAAGCACATCTATATCGAGCGCGCTGACTTCATGGAAGACCCTCCCCGCAAGTTCTTCAGGCTGGCACCCGGGCGCGAGGTGCGGCTCCGCTACGGCTACTTCATCACGTGTGAGGACGTAGTCAAGGATCCGCGGACCGGTGAGATCATCGAACTGCACTGCCGGTATGATCCCGAGACCCGTGGCGGAGACGCACCCGATGGGCGCAAGGTTAAGGCGACACTCCACTGGGTGTCCGCCGACCGCTCGCTGCCGGCAGAAGTTCGCCTCTATGATAGGCTCTTCTCGGACCGGAACCCGGAACAGGAAAGCGACGACTGGAAGAGCGCCCTGAATCCAGAATCGGCCGTTACCGTCGAGGCCCGAATCGAGCCTAGCATCACAAATGACGATCCCGCGACCCGGTACCAGTTTGAGCGTCAGGGGTATTTCTGGCGCGACCCCGTCGACTCGCGAGACGATCACATCGTATTCAATCGGATCGTGACGCTACGCGACACATGGGCAAAGGTCGCTGCCAGGGAGGAGCGAGTTGCGACGACAGTGACAGGCAAAAACAAAGCCCCCTCACCCGAGTCCGCAGATGTCACGACTACCTCGGCCGAACGGCGGAGCGAACCGACAAGGACGCAACTGTCGAAAGCAGCGGAGATTTCCAGACGCCATGGAATCGACGAGGAAGACGCTGTTCTGATCGCGGGTGATGAGAAACTAGCGCACTTCTTCGAGCAAGCACTCGCGTCACACGGAAACGCAACAAGCATTGCGAACTGGCTCATCCACGAGTTGCCCCGCGCGATGAAGGGCAAACGCGTTGACCAACTGCCGTTCGGACCGGCTGAACTGGCGGAACTCGTTTCGCTGGTCGACGACGGCACGATCTCAGGGCGCACCGCAAAGGAGCTGCTTGCCCGACTGGCAGCAGAGGGCGGGCGGCCAGGTGAGATGGTACGCGAGCAGGGACTGTCTCAAGTCACGGATCCGTCGGAACTTCGACCGGT
Organism: Rhodothermales bacterium; assembly: GCA_041589075.1. Lineage (GTDB taxonomy): Bacteria > Bacteroidota > Rhodothermia > Rhodothermales > JABDKH01 > JBFHWK01. The sequence continues at coordinate 15,207 of JBFHWK010000004.1, read as the reverse complement.
CGTCGCATCCGTGATCGACCGCTACCCCGACAAGGCCGTCGAATTCCGAGGCGGAAAGCACGGCCTGATGGGTTTCTTCGTCGGACAGGTGATGCGCGAAACAGGCGGCAAGGCCAATCCCGAACTCACGCGCGACTTGCTTCTGGAACGCCTGAAGGAGGTCGCAGACTAGGCGCTTACCGGCTCGGGCTCCAGTTCTACGGTACCGTCGACGGCAACATCGTCCGTCTGCTGATTTCTGTGTATGCTCACGGCGCTGTCCCGACTGATCTTGTGATAACCTAACCAGATCAGAATCAGTCCGACAAGCTCAGTCACGTAAAGCACTTCGACGAACCCTGCTCTAGCGGATGAGCCGCCAATGCCCGGTAGCAATGCGCCCACGGCAATCAAGATGTTTCCCCATGCGCGTGCCCGCAGGTCCGGCGACGCGTTCCAGTACTTTCGCGCCGACCACGCCGCTCCACCGATCAGAAAGATCGCGGCGTAGGTGTTTACGAACGGCGAGAAGAATCGAACCCAGCCCCAGTCGAGCACACGACCCGACAACCGGTACGTTTCGACATGCGCGTAATCGATCGGCGACATGAACACGAACGTCGCCGCCACGGCAATGAACGCGACGAGCGCCCCCGTCATCTGATGTGCGGTTTTCCGGTCCATGAGCAGATACACGGTGCCCTGTGCAAGCGGAGCGCCACCAAGCAGCGCTCCGCTCACATACCACGACCTGAACACCAACTCACTCCAACCAAACAGCGTCGTCAGGCTCTCGGTCAACGTTCCGACACCATACATGGCGACGCCCAGCGTCCACCACGCCAGATACAACGCGCTGGGCTTTCGCCGCCAATGCCGAAAAAGGATTACGGTGAAGACCGCGGCAAGAACGGTCGTCGCAATCGGCAGGAAATGAACGAGGGATCGCATAGCGGACGCGGTCGGCAGCTATTCTATTGGAGCTTGCGCGATCCGTCCGGTTGAAACACGTACTCAAACGTGAAGAACCGCTCCTGATGCGTAAAGGGATCGACCGGGTCAGGCGCCCCTTTGTAGTAGCTGATAATCCTGACCTTGGCGTACCGGCCATCGGCCGTCCGAACTGCGATCACCCGGCCAGGAATCGGCGAGAGCACCATCAGCGCGGGATTGTAGTTGTACCATCCGTTGCCGGAGCCCGATGGTACCGCAAAACCTTCCGCAGTGTCCGCTTTGTAACCGGTTTCCGGTGCCATCGCCATCTCTTCAAAAGCGCCCTCGACAACAATCGCCGCACCCTGTCCGGGTCCGCTCATGCCCCCGTTCACGATGATTGTCGTCGATTTGAATCCGATGTCCCAGGCCGACGAGGCGGAATCCGCCGCCGAGAAGTTTTCTCCCGACGAGACGATCTTGTTTTCGCGAAGACTAAACAGCGTGAAATGACCAGTCGTACCAAGGAGCTGTCCGGTGTTCGGGTCACGACCCGTGCCCGGATCTGCAGCTACGTCGGTAACGAGCGTGGCCTCGCCGGTGAAGTCGTCGTCTGACGGCTCGTTGCTGTCGCAGGCCGAAAGTCCGATCGTCAGAAACACGGCAAGGGCCGCCGTCAATGGAAGGTTCTTACTCATGGTAGTGCACGATGTGCTAGTTGATGCTGATTTCTAGACCGCCAAAGATCAGCCGTCCCGGCAGAGACGGTATCAGGTCGCGATCCGTATGGTTGAAAAGGTTTCGAACACCGGCTTGTACAGACGCGCGCGGTGTCACGGACTTCGTAAATGTCACGTTCCAGAGAACGAATCCGGGCACGTACTCGGAATCGTCGTCGAGAATCAGATTGCCGTTCCTGTCGAACAACCCGTACCGGCTGCGATAGACTCCACGCACTGAGGCCGTCAGACCAATGGGCTGTACGCGGTAACGCAAATGACCGGTAACGGAGTGGCGCGAGCGTTGGAAGAGACCCCCGTACTCATCCTTCCTGACCCTGCGATCGCGACCGTTCTCGCGCTTGAAAACGCTGCCATTCGCGACAGCCTCCAGCACGTCCAGATCGGCCGTATCCAAGAACTGATATCCGACTTGCAGGCTCAGGCCATCTGCAGGCTCAATTCCGACGTTCAGCTCGACGCCCCGTGTCCGAATTCTGTCCAGGTTGGCGTACGAAAACACTTGCTGCCCATCTGTGCGCTCCGCCACAAGCTGCGTTTCGATGAGATCGTAGATCTGATTGTGAAAGACGTTGGCTCGAATCTCGACGCGGGACGACGGATACCAGTCGGCGCCAACATTAAAGGACCACGAGTGCTCCGCTTTCAGGGCCTCGCCGGACGCCGCCTTACCTATGAGCCGCGTGATCTCGCCGGCTTCGAGAAGCGATTCGAGTAGTGCGTCAGCACCCGCAGCACCGATCACCTGGTAGCCGCCGATCGGATTGCGAAAGTCGAGATATCGTTGCTGGAAGGACGGCGCTCGAAACCCGCTGCCTATCGAGCCTCGAAGACGAACGCGACTCGACGGCTTATAGAGCACCGACAGCTTGGGGCTGACTCGGCTCTGATAGTCGGAGTGCCCGTCCAGTCTGGCACTGCTTACGAGGTCGAGAACACGCATCGGGTTCCACTGATGCTGCGCGTAGACGAAACCGGCGGACGCCGTCTGGCTTCCTTCGATGACCCTATCCGCCTCGACGGCTTCGCGCGAAACCCCTGCACCAACCGTGACGAGATGAGTGACTCCAACGACCGCGTCCGTCTTAATCTCGAGCTCGCCGTACCGCTGGTCGAAGCGTGAGTCTCCGAGTTCCAGCGATGTCGTCGACGTGAATCGCGACACGTACGAAGACAGGTCGAATCGCAGTCTGTGACCGATTCTCTGATCGATTCCCGCCGAAAAGCCCCACTCCTCCCTCTCTCCGATGCTGGCTATAGGTGCCGACCCTGTGTTGAACGAGAGACCGATCTCGTCCGTCTGGTCGAGTCTCACGTAACGACCCGACGCGCGCAGTCCCGTCAGCTCCGTTGGCGCGAGTCTAAGCCCGGAGCTGATCGTGTAGTCGACAAACCCGGGCACGGTTTTTCCAATTCGGTCCTCAAACAGATCGTAGCCGCTGGAGCTATAGCGGTTGAAGAGAACATTGCCCGACAGCATACCCGAACTGAAATCGGAAGACAGTGAAAGATCCGCCGTTGCGTTCGTCTCGTAGCGAAGGTTCGCGTTTGCGGCAAAGGGCCGGGACGAAGACTTTGTAATCAGATTGACTACGCCTGCAAGCGCGTCGCTGCCGTAGAGCGATGACGACGGCCCGCGTACGATCTCCACACGATCAAGTCCACGAATTGTGAGGCGTTCCAAGTCGAGCGTGCCTCCGGAGCGACCAATCACCGGTTCGCCGTCGATGAGTATCAGGACGTAGTCCGAGTTGAGCCCTTGCATCTGCAGGCCGGCACCGAATTCGTGGACGACCGCGAGACCCGCTTGTTCGGTCAGGAGGTCGGTGAGTCGCACTACGCCTCGTGCGCGAATCTCGTCCTCGAGAACGACTTCGGTGGGTACGGGTACGTCGCGGAGCTGGCGTGCTCCACGGGTTGCCGTCACGACGACAGCGGGCATCTCGAACGAGAGCATCAGGGAATCAGCCGTATCTGCGGGCGCCGGCTGGGAGCGGACTTCAGGAACTCCCACAGCAACCAAAAGGGGCAGCACGCCCAGCGTGCGCCGCCACTGCGAGAGCCCTTTTTTGGCCGTCCTTCTCAATCCCGTTTCCTATCTTGTTCCCCCTGCGACAGCTCCGAATCCGGAGCGCCGTGCCTACTCCATCCCGGTGGCGAAAATATATACAGATTTATGTAGCAATGTATAGATTTGTACACATTTTCGCACTGGTTTCATCTGGCGGCGAATGGTAGAGGGACGAACGGGGCAGCAGCTGTTGACCCTGCGAGCGGCGGCTGATCGATTGAACGTACATCCCGCGACCCTGAGGCGCTGGGCGGATAATGGTGATATCCTGGTGATGGTCACGCCTGGGGGGCATCGCCGATTCCCGATTTCTGAGATCGAGCGTCTCGCCGGCGAGCGGGAGCTCGACGACACGTCCGAGGAAGTGGGCGCCCACCTGGTCGAAGTCGCGATGAGCAGAGCTCGCGAAGGTATCGCCGAACACCCGAATCGGGCATGGATCAGAGAACTGAACGAAGGAGAGCGCGCGCACATGCGGGCGATGGGGCGGCACGTCATGACGCTTCTCGAGAAGTTCGTTGCCATGCACAACGATGAGGCCGAGCTCATCGCGGAAGCGGAGTCTATGGGTCGCGAGTACGCGGACAGCACCAAGGAAGTCGGCATGGCGCTGCCGGACGTCCTTCAGGCCGTAACGTTCTTTCGCGACAGCATTCTCGACGCTGCGGTCTCACTGCCGGAAGCGCAACGCATGGACGGTGAGGGAAGACGGCGGCTCCTGCGACGCATAAACTCGTTTCTGAACACCATCCTGCTATCGGTCGCCAAAGATTTCGAAGCCTGACCACACCCTCAAGGACGGAATTCGAACCGCCGTATCACGACATCGTCCCCCTCGGCGGCAACCGCCCCTGCAAAATCCTCCGCCGGCTGAAACGAACGCAACTGCCAGAGTGACGATGCCTCAGGATCTCTCTTAGAGTTCACCAGCACCGTCTCGCTTTCCGGGTCGACCGTTACGCTAAAGTTGTCCAGTCCGTGTGTCACACCCTCCCCTAGCGCCTTGATATACGCCTCCTTCCTGGTCCACACCGCGTAAAAGGCCTCACGTCGGTTCGATGGTGAGAGCTGCCTGATCGCCTCATACTCCGACTTAGAGAAGAAGCGCATCGCCAATTCGACAAACGAAACGTCGCGCTCCTTCGACTCGATATCGATTCCCACACGCCGGAAATTTGCGAACGCAAACAGACAAAGATCTGCCGAGTGTGACAGGTTGAATTCGACCTCGTCAATAGGCGTGGCAAGCGCGGGCTTGCCCTGATCGCCGTAGACGAACTCCAGATCGGTCGCACGCGTCTGCGTGTACTCCCCCAATAGCAGCCGCAAAGAGGCGCGGCTGACGATGTAACGATTTCGGTCGCGGTCGAACCGGAACCGCTCCGCCCGCGATCTTTCTTCGCCGTTCAATAGCGCGGCGAGCTCCTCGAGACGACCTGCCGGAAGGTCATCCATCCAGACGCGCCAGAGCGCTACCTGACCGTCACGCAGTGGCTCGGGGGCTGCGTTCCGCACCCACCCTTCGTCATTTCCGGGGACCTTCATAGCGACAAACTTTCGGTAGATCCGAGCCTTTCGACGGTCGAGCCGAAGCGTTTTGGCCCAGAACTTGATTGGTCAAAACCACGTGCCGCTGGAGGCCGGCACATCATCGAACTGAGTCTCACGTCAACGCGCTCTATTACGATTATGTCTGTTAAAACACTGCATTTCACGTCAAACGTTACGATCGAACTGATACGCAGCACCCTGCACAAACGTTTTCCGAGGACCGATTTTGAGATTTCGATCGAGGTGCCGCGTCCTCCATTCAACCTCACACAACTCGTTAGCGCCGTAGTCGTTCGCTGGAACAACGGCCCCGACAGAGATCTCGTCGAGGACGTGGTCGCGCCGTACCAAAGCCTCGATTGGGACCCCCTCTCCGGAGTTCTTCAGGCCATGGAGCACATGGAGATCAATGCAAACGGAGAGCTGCAGCAGATCAACTACGGAATCGACTACGTTCTCTGCGAAGGACCCTCGAACTGACGTCGCGTCTTTCAGACGCTGGAACCCTCCGGCGTATCCCTGTCAACCGAGGGACGCGTCAAGCGTGTGCTCCTCTTCGGGGCACGGTCCGACGTCGCTGCCGCCGGAACCGAGATCTTTTTAGGTAACGTTACGGTGAACGTCGAGCCTTCGCCCGACCTGCTGTCTACATCAATCCGGCCAAACATCAGGTCGACGAGCCGCTTTGAGATAGCCAGTCCCAACCCGCTGCCCTCATAGGAGCGACTGAATCCCGATGACTCCTGTTTGAACGCCGTAAACAGGTCGGGGATGAATGACTTGCCAATCCCGATACCTGTGTCGCGAACGCGGAATGCCACGTTGTCGCCGCGATCGTGAACACCAATTTCGACCGATCCGGCATCAGTGAACTTCACCGCGTTGCCCATAATGTGGCTCAACACGCGTTCGAGCTTATTCCGGTCGAGAAACAGATCGATGGCGTCGCGGGGCAACGATACGCGTATGTCGAGGCCCTTCGCCTTTGCGTCGTCACGGTGCCGTGCCAAAACCTCCTCGACTACCTCCGACACGCTGAAGTCCGTGGGCTCCACATCGATACTGTTCGACTCGAGCTGGGACAGATCGAGAATGGAGCTGACGGTTTCGAGCAGCCGTCTGCCGCTTCGTTCGATCGACAGCGCGAAGTCCCGCTGTTCTTCGTTCAGCTCTTTTCCGAGCACCTGCGCATATCCCATAATTGAGGTTAGCGGCGTACGCAGCTCGTGACTAACGTTGTCGAGAATCGTCGACTTGAGTCGGGCAGACGCCTCCGCTCGATCGCGCGCAGTAATCAGCTCCTGCTCGTACTTACGCCGATCGTCGAGGATCTGTCCGAGGTGATCCTGCACCCTCCTCTCGAGATTCTCATTGAGTTCTCGTAGCTGACGCTCCTGTTCCCGAATTCTCACCAGGTTACGAAGTCGGGCCCGAAGTTCGCGCGCGTTGAACGGCTTTGACATGTAGTCATCGATACCCATCTCCAGACCCTGAATCTTGCTGGTCTCGGATGCTTTGGCCGTTAGGAGTACGATTGGGATGTGTGCGTATGTATCGTCTGCCTTGAGCCGCGTGGCGAGCTCGTAGCCGTCCATTCCGGGCATCATCACATCGCTGAGGATGATGTCCGGGATAATTTGCTCGAGCACCTTGAGCGCGTCGATACCGTCGGCCGCCTGGACGACGCGGTAGTCAGGCTGAAGACAGCCGCGCACATACGAACGTATATCGCGGTTGTCGTCAACCACAAGGACGACCGGTGCGTCTGCGGCAATTCGCGCATCGATGTAGTCTAGTTCTCGATTCTCTTGCTCCTCGGCATCGGCGGCTACCATCTCTACCATCGACACATGCGGCGTCATGCCGTCGTCGTCGAACGAGGCCGCACCGTCGGCTATCTGTCCAGGCTCGAGATGTTCCGATCCGAACGGGATGGAAACGATGAACGTGGCGCCCGAACCATACACACTTTGCACCCGGATAGAGCCACCGTGGAGAGCGGCGAGCTCCCTCGCTAGCGACAGGCCGATACCGGTACCTTCCTGAAGCGTCGACACCGTTCCGTCGACCTGATGATACCGGTCGAAGATGCTCTCCAGCTCGTCTGCAGGAATGCCGGGACCGGTATCGGCGACGGCTATCTCCACAAGATCCGGACGCATGTCGTTGCCGCTGCCGCGCCTCGAAACGACGACATCGACCCGTCCACCCACGGGCGTAAACTTCACGGCGTTCGAGAGCAGGTTGAAGAGAATCTTCTCGACTTTCTCGGGATCGAAATAGACCTCTTCGAGCTCCTCATCGCACTTGAAGATCAGGTCGATCTTTCGTTCCAGGGCAAAGCCCGTGAATGAAAGCACAATACCCTCAGTGAATGCCGCGATGTCACCTGGACGCGCACGCAGCTCCATGCGGCCGCTTTCCAGTTTCGCGAGGTCCAGCAGTTGGTTGATGAGCCTCAGCAGACGCCGCCCGTTGCGCAGCATGATCTCCAACTGACTCCTGAGCAGGCCGTTCATGTTGCCGTATGCACCCGTCAGCGAGTTCTCCAGCGGGCCAAGGAGCAAGGTCAGCGGAGTGCGCAGTTCGTGCGAGATGTTGTTGAAGAACTTCGTCTTGAATCGGTACAGCTCCGTCAGCGAGGTCGCCTGATGCTCGAGCTGGTCTTTGGCCAGTCTCAGATCCTTCGTCCGCCGATCCACCTCCACTTCGAGTTCCTTCTGGCGAAGTTTGAGATGCCGGACGCGGATCCCGTACGCAAGGAACGCCGTCAGAAACAGCGCCAGCACACACAGCATCCAGAAGATGTTGGTCTGATAAAAAGCGGGCTTGAGCCGCAACGTGACAATCGCCACCTGATCGCTCCACACAAGGTCGCTGTTTGCCGCCATGACGCGGAACGTGTACTCGCCGGGGTCCAGGTTCGTGTACGTTGCCGTCCTGCGATTGCCGGCTTCGTTCCAATCAGTCTCGTACCCGTCCAGCTTATAGCGGTACTGAACGTCGTCGGCATCGACAAAGCTTAAGCCGACATAATCAAACTCGACCTTGTGGCGGCCGGGGCTAAGCTCGATCTGATGCGCTCTGTCTACTGCTTCGCCATCTACACGCACTTCCTCGACTACGACCGGTGGCGGCACAGCATTCGGCTGCAGACTCGTCGGATCAATGGAGACGACACCTCGAACGGATGGAAACCAGAGTCTGCCGTCGAGCGATTTCCAGCCGGCCGGCTGAAACCCGCCGTTCAGCTCGTAGCTTTTCAGGCCGTCGCTCTTATTGAAAGCTGTTGATCTGACGGAGGCAGTCTCTCCATCCGCAAACTTGTTGAGCGTAGCCTTGGGCACGTAAAAGATGCCCTTGTTGCAGCTCATCCACAGATTCCCGCGATCGTCTTCCAGAATCTGGTATACGTTGTCGTTGAACAGTCCGTTTTCGGTCGTGATTGCCGTTAGCTTTCCGTCGCGAATGCGGGTCAACCCGCCACCGTAGGTGCCAATCCACATCGAGCGGTCGGTGTCTTCGTACAACGTCAGAACCGTGTTGCTTTCGAGCCCGTCGTCGACAGTAATCGCCCGAACGACACCGTCTTTGACCACGTTGACGCCCGCATCGTACGTCCCCACCCACAACTCGCCGCCGGCAGTTTCGTGTACGGACATGATTATGTCGCTTGTGAGCCCGTCGTCCTTCGATATGGATTTAAACTGATTATTCTCGAATACGCCGACGCCCGCGTCCGTGCCAACCCAGACACGGCCGGTAGGCCCTCGCGAAAGGGCGGTGATACCGTTACCCGGCAGCCCGTCGCTAGCCGTATACGTAACGAACGATTTCCCATTGAAGCGATTGAGACCGGATCGGAATGTGCCGATCCAGAGCTGTCCTTCCTCTCCACCGTAGACACTGGTGATGATGTCCGAGCTAAGCCCGTCGGCGACCGTGTACGTCTTGACCTCGCCATCGTAGAGTCTGTTGAGCCCGCCACCTTCTGTACCGACCCAGATTGCGTTCTGCGAGTCGCCGTACACGGCGAGGGCCATGTCATGCGACAACCCTTCGTCGGTGGAGTATGTGGTAAACTTCCCACTGCGTAGCCGGTTGAGACCGCCGCCTTCGGTGCCAATCCATATGCTTCCTTCGCGATCCTGGTACAGTGCCAGGATTCGATCGTGGCTAAGCCCGTCACGCGAGTCGAACAACGCAATTCGGCTACCCCGCACTCGTGCGATGCCGTCACCGTCGAGACCGACCCATACGTTGTGGTCTACATCCTCGATTATAGACTGTACGGGATGCGCAAACCGCGCCTCACGGACTATGTAATCAGTGAATACCCCGTCCTTGTAGCGACACAGTCCGGATTCGGTACCGACCCAGATAGCGCCCTCATCGTCACCGGCCAAGGACATTACGAAGTTGTCAAGCAGGCCGTCTGCCTTTGTGAAAGACGTTACGCGCCCGTGGTTGATGCGAAAGAGACCGTCGCGTGTGCCGACCCACAGAGCCCCATATCGGTCACGCGTCAATGCTCTGACAAAGTCCTGATTACCGTCCTGACGCAACGTGAAATGAGCGAACTGTTCACCGTCCCCATGAAATAATCCGGCATCCGAAGTACCCACGAATAGCTCTCCCTCCGCACTCTCGATAATCGTGTTCACCACTTTGCCGCCAAGACCAGCGCCCGCTCCTACGGACTCGAAACGCCCGTTGCCATAGCGCACCAGACCGCCGCCCATGGTGCCGATCCAGAGCACGCCCCTGCGATCCTCGTACAGAACGCGAATGCTATGACTCTCTCTCAGGGCCTGGACGGAGCGCTTGTCGAAGATCTCGAAGTTTTGCCCGTTGTACCTCACGAGACCTTCTTCGGTACCCAACCACAGGTAGCCCTCTCGTGTCTGGACTATTGCGCGCACCGAGTTCTGCGGGAGGCCATCCTCGATCCGCCAGACGTCGTGCACAAGCTGAGTGATTGCCTGCGGCGAGCCAGGCACGTTCGTCTGTGCGTGTGCGGCAGCGGCGGAGAGCGCCGCCACCAACAGCAGCGTCACACTGACAAACCCGAGAAGTGCCGTCGGCCGGGATTGGTTGACAGCAAACGCAGCCCTTCGGAGACGGAGGGTCATTCGGTTTTGAGATGTAGGGTGTAAGACGTCTACATCTTCAAAAATCGACTCCAGCACGCCGTTCTTAAGACAGGTCAGGACGCTCCGTTGACGAATAAAGTCGACAGCCGCTCCCCCGGCTGAGTTCCTTGGTACCACCCATTACGATCGTTGTAGCTATAGTCGTAATTTGCTGCAGGACAGTTAGTTAGGAGACAAGGGGTAGGCCGGCGACTTTTTCTGAGATTAGAATTTAAGTTTTGCCCCGCCTTGGCCGATTCCCCGAGTAATACCAGTGCCCGGTCGGCATCACGCATTTCCGATGCCGGTCCGCGTACGCGCGGCAATCGCAATTCTGTTTGGCCGCGTGGCACTCGAAAGAAGGTCCTATCTGCGCGGGCAGGATCGCAAACGACGGTTACGTCACAGCGATCAACGCAGATATGAAAGCCCTTCTTCGCGGATTCTCTCTCTCGCTCGTCGCCGCTGCTCTCCTCTTCAGTGGCTGCTCCGAAGACTTTGCTTCATTCGACGAGTTCGACAACGATGGCGCGCTGGTTACTTCCGGCAAGATGCGCCACGCACACAAGCTTCCCGACGGCTTCAAGTTTCTGTCCCGGCATAAGGACGGTGACGGCGACGCCCTCGGTCTGATCCTCGGATTTGACTCTGGGGAAATGGAGGCCCAAAAGGTCCTCGAGCGCTATCGCGTTCTCGAGCGCTACAAAGTCCTCGAGCGCTACAAGGTCATTGAGCGCTACGAATATCAGTACGGATTTGACGGCTATGCGATTTACGTCGAGGACAACCTCGGACTCGAGGAGTACACGGCCTTCCTCGCCGAGTTGAACGCCGATCCGCTTATCGCGTGGTACGAGCCCGATTTCTCGGTTGCGCTTCCGGAATCGCAGGGAGCGGCTGGGGGCTCGACGCAGCGCGTCCCGTGGAGCGTCGCCGCTATCGGTGGTCAGACAAGCTACGCTGTTTCAGGCGACGGCTCCGGGTCGGTCGATGTTGATCTCTATATACTCGACACCGGCATCAGCAACGCTGATCTGAACGTCGTCGAGAGCATCGACTTTCGCGGGAGCGGTGACTTGGAGTACGACGGTGCGTTCACTCCCGATCCGGCCGACTACGACGGCCACGGTACGCACGTAGCGGGTATCGCTGCAGCTATCGACGACCAGGACGGCCTCGTGGGCGTCGCCCCGGGCGCGCGTATCCACAACTTCAAGGTTTTGGGTGACGATGGCAAGGCAGACGTCTCCATCGTCATTGCCGCCGTCGAGCACATCACAGGCGAGAAGCTGGCCAACCCGTCGAAGCCGATGGTGGTCAACATGAGCCTTGGCGAAAACATCGGTACATCGGCCTATACGGCTCTTGACGAGGCCATTGAGGCTTCAATGGCGGCCGGTGTTATCTACGTCATCTCTGCCGGCAACCAGGGCATATCGGCCGGGAACGTAACACCGGCCCATGTGCCCGGTGCGATCACTGTGGGCTCGTACGACTTGCTCGGCAAGTTCTCATCGTTCTCCAATCATGGCCCGTATGTCGACTTACTGGCGCCGGGAGAGGAAATCCTCTCACTGGGCACTGCCACGAACAACGACCCCTTCGAGCGCATGAATGGCACTTCGATGGCGGCCGCACACGTTTCTGGTGCCGCGGCATTGTACCTCGCACAGAATCCTTCGGCAACGCCTGCACAGGTGCAGGGTGCGCTGCTTGGATCCTCGAAGAGCTTTGTCACCGACCTTGAGCCCTCGACCACCTCGCAGTCGGTCTGGGTTGGCGACGCCTCACAGTCTCTGACGATCATGCTGGTGGCCGGCAACGGCAGCTCGCCGTCGTCACAGGATCTGGCCAAAAAGTCTCTGTTCGAGTCGTGGGGACACAGTGTCATCATCGTTGGCGACGACGCGTCGTCTTCGACCTACAACAGTGCCATCGCACAGAGCGATGTGGCCTACGTATCTGAAGAAAGCAACTCGGGCGATGTCGGCACGAAGCTGACGTACGCGGGCATCGGCGTCCTGAACGAGGAGCAGCAGTTGACGGATGAGCTGAGTCTCTCCAGCAGCCGCTCCTCGAACTCGGAGTCCACGCTCACGCTGTCCGGCGCAAGTCACTACATCACGGAGCCCTTCTCCGGCTCGGTCACGCTCTTTGAATCCGATCAGCCGACACACGGCATGAGCGGGACGCTGGCCCCGGGACTTACGATCCTGGGTTCGTGGAGCGGTACTTCGAGCCTGGGTGCGCTCGAGGCGGGCGCCTCGACCTACAGCGCGGGAGCGGCCGCGGGCCGCCGCGTGCAGCTTCCCTTCGGCGGCAACGACCTCGATATCAACGACCTCACAGCCGACGGAGCTACACTGCTGCGCCGCGCGATAGAGTGGGCGGCCGCTGGTGCATCGGCTCCCTCATCGGCACCTTCCGTACAGACCTTCGAGCGCCGTATCTCCTCCAGTTACGACGATGCAGAGGAGAATCTCTCGAACGGCGACATGTACATGGACAGCTCCGACCTTGAGCTGGTCGAAGACGGCAGCAAGGATCAGCTTGTGGGCATGCGCTTCACGAGTGTCGATGTGCCGCAGGGCGCCACGATTACAAGCGCCTACATTCAGTTTCAGGTCGATGAGACGAACTCCGGCTCGACGAGTCTGACGTTCCGCGGCCAGGACGCGGGCAATGCTTCGTCGTTCACAACGTCGGACTACAACTTGAGCAACCGCGCCACAACGTCTTCGAGCACGCCGTGGTCGCCGGCACCGTGGAGTTCCACGGGCACGGCCGGTGCCGACCAGCGCACGCCTGATCTCGCAGGAATCATCCAGGAGATCGTCAGCCGTGGTGACTGGAGCTCGGGCAACGCGCTGGCCATTCTCGTCACTGGCAGCGGCGAGCGTACGGCCGAGTCATACAACGGCGACCGTGACGGCGCACCGCTCCTTCACATTGAATGGACTTACTAAGCGAGGGAGCGCAAACGGCGGGCCGATGGCCCGCCGGCTCCCTCAAACCAAACTGACAATCACTCTCTAAATGAGAAAAGGCCATCCGTCCTATAACGGACAACACCGGTGCCCGGTCGGCCCTGACACGCCGGCTCGCGCACGCCCGGACTCCGGGTGGCACCGCTGTACATACGTTCCCTATCTGCGCGAGCAGGGATGCTTTGAACACGAAAAAGCTATCCGGTTCGCGCAATGAAAGCACTTCGACTAAGATTCCTCGGGACGGCAGTAGCAGCCGCCGTTATCCTCTCCGGCTGCTCCGAGACCTTCTCAGACTTCGAGGACACTACTTCCGGTTTTGAGCAGACCCGCTCCGACGATTTCGGCGGAAAGCTGCGCAACGGTCACCTCGGACCACGCTCGGTAAAGTTCCTGTCACGCACGAAGACAGGCAACGGCCGCGCACTCGGTCTCATCATCGCTTTCGACCGCTCTCAAATGAAGGCGCAGCGCGTTCTCGAGCGCTACCGCGTTCTAGAGCGCTACAAGCAGCTTGAGCGCTACAAAGTCCTCGAGCGCTACGAGTACGACACGGCCTTTGACGGCTACGCAGTCTTCGTTGAGGACACCACGGGTGAGGAACTCTACGATGATTTCTACACCGAGCTGGCAGCGGATCCGCTGATCGAGTGGTTCGAGCCCGACTTCTCCGTCGCAGCGCCGGTACCCAGCGAGCTCGGAACGACGTCGACGCAGATCATCCCCTGGGGCGTCTCGTCCGTGGGCGGCGAGCAAAGCTCGGCGGTGTCCGGTGACGGTCAGGGATCCGTTGACGTCGACGTCTACGTGGTCGACTCGGGCGTCAATACATCAGACTTGAACGTCGTCGAGTCCGTCGATTTTCGCGAGGGCTTTTCGAGTCCTGCAGACGTTGACGGTCACGGCACGCACGTTGCCGGTACGATCGCGGCCATGGACAACACCCACGGTGTCGTCGGTGTGGCTCCGGGTGCCCGCGTCCACAACATGAAGGTCCTCGGGGACGACGGTCTGACAGACGTGTCGGTCGTGATTTCGGCGGTCGAGTACATCACCAGGCAGAAGCTGGCCAACCCGTCCACGCCGATGGTCGTCAACATGAGCCTGGGCGAGGATGTTGAAACCGCACAGTTCACGGCACTCGATGAGGCGATCCGTTACTCGATCGCTCAGGGTATCGTTTACGTGGTCTCCGCCGGTAACAAGGGCGAGGATGCCGCGCTGTTTACTCCGGCGCACGTTCCGGAAGCGATCACAGTCGGCGCCTACGACAAGAATCTCAAGTTCGAGTCTTTCTCCAACTACGGAGCCGTTGTGGACCTGCTGGCACCGGGCAAGGACATCGTGTCGCTCGCCACGGAAGCCGGCAAGCTCGACAAGATGACTGGTACTTCGATGGCTGCTGCGCATGCGGCCGGTGCTGCGGCCCTCTATCTGGCTGAGAACCCAACGGCTACGCCGTTTGAGGTTGAGGCCGCTCTCAAGGCCAGCGCACAGGCGGGCGTTGCGTCCGCGCCTTTCGGCACGACCAACCGGTCGCTCTGGGTAGGCCCAACCGCGTTGACTGCTCTTTCGACGAGCAATAGCGCACCGGCCTACAATCCGTCACTTCCCCTGCCGTACCTGATGTACGCTGCCTTCTCGGCGGAAGACGTCAAGATCCGGAAGTACGCGGCCGTCACTGACGACCATGACCTCTCCTTCAACGCGAACGTCCACGCCAACCGCGAGCTTCGCGTCGAAGACGGAACGGTCACGATCGAGGGCTTCGGCACCTACGGTGACAAGTCCGAGAAGGGCGACATGGGCTTCAG
>JBFHWK010000003.1:0-53054 GCA_041589075.1 Rhodothermales bacterium | reverse complement strand
TCGCAATACGCGAGTTTATCCTGTCGCGAAAAAGCCTCGGTGGTATCCGTACGGACTTGCAGTCACGCGTACTGCAAAAAGGGTCAGACCACGACGTAATTCGCGGACTGTATGCCGTCGGGGAGTCGGCCGGATTTGGCGGTGGCGGCATCCACGGTAAGCGATCGCTTGAGGGCACCTTCCTGGGCGGGTGCATTTTTACCGGGCGCGTTGCCGCGCGTTCGATTTCCGGTCTAGAATAATGAAACGTAGTGGCGCGGATCTCGCCGTATATGCGCTCGAGCAGCTTGGCATTACCCGTACGTTCGGAATTCCAGGTGTGCACAACACGGAACTTTACGATGCGCTGGACCGCTCGCAGAAGATCACACCGTTCCTGGTAACACACGAGCTTTGCGCTGCATTCATCGCCGACGGCATATCGAGAACCAGCAGTGAGATAGGGACTATTGTCATTGTGCCGGGAGCGGGCACAACGCATGCGATGAGCGGGATCTGTGAAGCGCACCTCGACGGTGTCCCGATGCTGGTCATCTCCGGTGGTATTCGGCGGGACTCCGGCCGGGCATTTCAGCTCCACGACATCGATCAGCGCCGGCTGCTGGAGCCCGTCACGAAGCGGTACGTGTTGGTCGAACGTCATGACCAGGTGGTGCCCGCGATCTTCACGGCGTTCGAGGCGGCCGTCTCCGGTGTGCCCGGGCCCGCGTTCGTGGAGATTCCCGTTGAGATTCAGATGTTTCGGGGGGAGGTCGATGATCTTCCGGAGTACCCGAAGGGTGCCGCACCGCCGGAGCCGGACGACGAGGCCGTGGAGCAGGCTGCGATGCTGCTCGCCGCGGCAAAGCGTCCGGGGATCTATGTGGGATGGGGTGCCGTCGACGCAGTGCGACACACCATCGCGCTCGCTGAGACCCTCGGCGCGCCGGTTGCAACCACGCTGCAGGGACTGAGCGCGTTCCCGGCGTCGCATCCATTGCACACCGGTGTCGGCTTCGGTCCCAGCGCGGTTCCTGCCGCCCGCGAGGCGTTCTCCGATTGCGACTGCCTGCTGGCCGCAGGTGTGCGCTTCTCCGAACTCGCGACCGGAAGCTACGGCCTGCCCGTTCCGAAGAACCTCATTCACGTGGACATCGATGAGAGCGTCTTCGATCGCAACTACCCGGCGCGCGTCAAGGTGACCGGCGACGCAACGCAGGTGCTCTCGATGCTCGTCGATCGGCTTACGTTGCAGGAGCTGTCTAGGGACACACAAGGCCTTACCGGATCCATCGCTCGCGCCAAAGAAAAACACAGCGCACAATGGCTGGAGCACACTTCGGAGGCCCGTGTATCCCCAGGCCACTTCTTTGAGAACCTGCGCCGGTCACTACCCCCCGACGCTTTCATGGTCGTAGATGACGGCAAACACACGTTTCTAGCTGCGGAGCTCTTTCCCGTGCTGGAGGCGCGACGGTTTATCTCACCGACCGATTTCAACAGCATGGGTTACTGCATACCGGCGTCGATCGGCGTGAAGATGACACATCCGGAAACGGATGTGGTGGCGATCGTCGGAGATGGTGCCTTTATGATGACGTGTATGGAGCTGATCACTGCGGCTCAGCACGGAGTGGGTGTCGCGGTATTTGTCTTTCACGACGGAGAGCTGGGGCAGATATCTCAGTTTCAGCAGATTCCGCTGAACCGAAAGACGTGCACTGTGCTCGGCGACTTGAACGTGGCAGGTGTGGCGGCTGCAACCGGATGCGCTTTTCTTCCGATGGAGACAACCGCCGATATCGAAGCAGTTAGTGACGAGGCTCTCGCCACCGCGCGAGCAGGTAGGCCCGTGATCGTGGACGTACGCATCGACTACACGCGAAAAACCTGCATGACCAAAGGCGTCGTGAAGACAAATCTGGCACGCTTTCCGCTCGCCGAGAAGGCGAGATTTATTGGCCGTGCGGCCAAGCGCCACATCGGCAAAGCACAGTCCGACTAGCGCGGCCGGAACTCCTTCGGCACTTCGTCCGCCACGCGTTCGAACGCTAGGTACCCGTAAAACGTAACACCGTAAGGATCGAGAACATCTCCCTTGTAGTCGATAATCGTTGGGCCGCGTTCGAGCCGAATCCAGGACGTCTGGTACTTGGGCCGGCGCCAGTTATCTCCCGACCACGCGATATAGGATTCGTCTTCGAGTTCCCCACGGTAGATAATCTCTACGAAGCCATCGAAGTCGAGTGTCCGTTCGCCGTCCGCCTCACCGGCTCGCAGTAGATCCTGCGGCTCGATAGGAAATCGATTTCCCGCCGTAGGATTGCCGGGCATCTCTCCGAAGCGCCCCTGTCCCATAACGGTTCGCGCGTACGTGTTAAATCCCTGTTCCTCGACCTGACCTGCCAGCAGGGCCAAAAGAAAGTGGCGAAATGAGCCGATGAACGCCGCCTTCCGATTCGCTTCCCACTCAAGGGCCGCTTCCTCCGATGAAGGCGCCATCTCTTCATAGAGCGGCTCGCCGTCATAGCGTGTTCGGGTCGGCTCTGCAACAAATTCTTTGAGGAAGTACCTAACGCGATATCCCAGGGCTCTATTCTCGATGATTAGCGGTTCGGCCGCCAGTGCTCGGAACTCGCCGCCGGACGATTTGAAGTCCAGCACCTCAGGGTTTGTGATGACCGTCTGATCTGCATTCGGAGTCTCACCGACGAACAGCCGCGTAAACCTTTCGAGACGCCGTTTCCAATTCTTGTCGCGCTTGGCCTCGACGACGATCTCTCCAATTTCAACAACGGCGGGCGTCAGTACGAAATCGAAAATCCTCGTGGCGCCGGTTCGTAAAAGTATGTCACGCGCCTGCGGTTCGTACCCGATCATCGAGACGTACAGTCGGAGCGCACCCACCGGTACGTCGCCGAGAACATATCGGCCTTCCTCGTCGGTAGTCGTGCCTTTCATCGATGAGGCAATGAAGACATGGGCGCCGGGCAGAGGTTCGCCGGACTCCTCGTCCGTCACATTACCCTGAAGTGTGACCGCTGGTATCTGCTGCGCTTGAGCGGCGATCGTATACAGCGTGAACGTCAGCGCGACCGCCAGACGGAACGTGGTCGGCATGAAAGGGGACGGTTGTTCCAAGGGAGTATCTGATACTACCCGTTTGGAGCAAATTTCGATCCGAGCCACGGCCACCGTAGGCCAACGGTAATCGACCGTTTGTGGCCCGTCACCTGGTCCTGCTCGCCCGTACGCACGTGTTCACGCCGCACCTGGCTGTACCCAATCGAGGACGTTACCGCGTCTCAGCTGCATGCACGGGCCAATGCGCGGCCTACGCCTTTAAATCACTCGGACAGGGCCGATAAATCACTGGAATGGCCCCCCATTACTATTTCCCACCGAGTACGATGAACCGATTTCGCGTCTTCTTTGCAGCATCATTTTTCGTGGTTGTGTCGGCCGGCGCGCAGTCCCTGACCACGAACCTGTCGGCGGTATCCGATGAATACTCAAAGCTCTACGTGGCACCGCTGATCGATGCTTACGGTGCTAATATCAATGCCGGACTTTTCCAGACCGCCAAGATCGGCGGCGGCCTCATCCCCAAGATTGACCTCTACTTAGGTGTGAAGGTGTTTGGTGCGATGTTGCCCAGTGATCGTTCCCTCTCGCTGGCGTACGAGACCGAGGAGGTGTACGTAGACGGAAACGGAATCCGATATGTCGTGCCGGTCACGTACAACATTGAAGATGCACCGACCGTCTTCGGTGAGACCGAAGCCGGTGAAGTGTCCGTCTCGGTCAACGAGATGGTCGACGCCGGCCCTGACGGTGAGCCGGGCACCGCAGACGATATCGTCATCAACGACGTTGTCTCGATGCAGCTGCTGCCGGGTTTGGTCAATACGCCGGTGGCACCTCTGGTCATCCCCCAGGTGGGCATTGGATCATTTGCAGGTACCGACATTCTGGTTCGATTCCTTCCGACCGTGAACACGGAGTCTTACGGGTCGATCTCGTTCAAGGGTTTCGGTGTGCGTCACAGCATCAGTCAGTACTTCCCGCTTTTACCGGCAGATATCTCGGCTCAGTTTGTATATCAGCGTCTGACGATCGATGACGGTGCCGACAATCGAATGTTGCTGGCCTCAGCGTATGCGGGTAACGTCGCGGTCTCAAAGTCGCTGCCGGTAGTGACCGTCTACGGGGGACTGCAGATTGAGAAGACGCAGGTTGACGTCAACTATGTGTTCGACAGCGGCCAGCCCGAAATGGAACCGCAGGCAATCAACTTCTCGCAGCAGGCCAAGAACCGCTTTCGTGCACTCGCGGGTGTTAGCTTGACGCCGGGTCCGATCCAGATCAACGTCGACTATGCGCTCGGATCGCTGAACACAGTGTCTGCCGGCATCGGCATAATGCTGTAGCGATTAGCGAGAGCGCCGGATGGCGTCCACCGTCTCGGGGTCTTCAAGACTTGACGTGTCACCCTGGTCCTGACCGAGATACGCGGCCTTAATCAGCCGACGCATCACCTTTGCATTGCGCGTCTTTGGTAGCGCATCGGCAAACCGTATTTCACGTGGTTTGAGTGGCTTACCGAGCGCCTCGGTAACGCGGTCGACCAGTTCCGAGCGAAGGTGCTCTGAGGTTTCCGCGTCTGTTTGAAGGACGCAAAACGCGACGAGGGCCTCGCCTTTCACCTCGTCTGGAACGCCTATGGCCGCGCTTTCCGACACTGCCGGATGCGCGTTGAGAATCGATTCGACCTCCGCCGGGCCCAGACGTTTCCCGGCAACCTTGATCGTGTCGTCGCTTCGGCCGAGGATATACCAGAGGCCGTCCTCGTCGATTGCCGCGAAGTCGCCGTGCACCCAGACATCCGGGAATCGATTCCAGTATGTCTGCATATAGCGCTGGGTGTCGTTCCAGAAGCCCCTGGTCATACCGATCCACGGCTTGCGGATCACCAGTTCGCCCACTGCTTCCCGCACCGGCGTGCCGGATTCATCTACGACATCGGCGTCCATACCTGGGACGGGCCCCGAAAACGAGCACGGCTTCAAAGGTCTAAAGAAGTTGCCGCATATGATGCCTCCACTGATTTCGGTGCCACCGGAGTAGTTCAGAATCGGCTTGCTGCTGTCGAGCACGTTGTCGAAGAGCCACAGCCACGACTCGGGGTCCCAGGGACTTCCCGTTGAGCCTACCGCGCGAAGGCTTGACAGGTCGTGTTTGCGTACCGGCTCTTTGCCATGTGTCTTGAGGGCTCGGATCAGGACGGGCGAGAGGCCGAGGTGAGTTACGCCATGGTTCGCCACCATCGCCCAGAGCCGATCGGGGCCGGGATAGTCGGGTGCTCCGTCGAAGATCATCATGGCGGCTCCGTTCAGGAGTGCTCCGAACACTAGCCACGGCCCCATCATCCACCCCATGTCGCTCATCCAGTACATCACGTTGCCGCGTTTGAGATCCATGCAATGACGCATGTCCTGGGCCGCCTTTATCGGAAAGCCGCAGTGGGTGTGGACGGCCCCCTTTGGCCGTCCCGTCGTTCCACTCGTGTAGATGATCATGATTACGTCCTCGGCCGATGTTCGCTCGAGGCCGGACGTCGACGGCTGCCGATGTACGAGTTCGTCCCACCATACGTCGCGACCCTCGGTCCAAGACACGTCCGCAGATCCGATCCGCCTATTCACGATCACGTGATCGATCGACGGTACCGTCTGAAGCGCAGCGTCGGCCGTGGACTTCATGTCCACGGGTTTACCGCGGCGATAGAAGCCGTCCGACGTGAACAGTGCCTTCGCGCCCGCATCATTGAGGCGAGTTGCTATCGCTTCCGGTCCGTACCCGCTGAACAGGGGCAAGATGATTCCTCCGATGCGCGCAATGGCCAGGAAGGCAACGACGATCGACGGGGTCATCGGCATGTACAGCCCAACGGCGTCACCCTTGCCGAGCCCGAGCGCGCGCAGCGCATTAGCGCACTGACAGACAGATTCAAGCAGCTCCCGATAGGTCATGGTCCCGGTCGCTCCTTCCTCCAACTCCCACCGGAGAGCGACATTGTCCCCCATGTCGAGGTCCAGCCAACGGTCGAGGCAGTTGTGGACGATGTTCATTTCGCCACCCACACACCAGGCGGGTAACTCGATCCCGGACGACAGATCCACGACTTGGTCGTAGGGGCGGTCGAACTCGATGCCGAGGTCTTCGAAGACGGCGTTCCAGAACCAGGCGATGTCTTCGGCTGCGCGAGCCTGCAACTCACCGTAGCTGCGGATGCCGTTCTTCTTCATGAACGCCGCCAGATTGCTTTCGCGGATCCACTCGGGATTGGGCTTCCAGCGGATTTGCTGGCCGAACGGGAACTGCTTATCGTGGTCGGGATTTGTTTCAGTCATGGGCGGACGGTTCCAACATCACGTGTTTCAGGGATTCTACGGATGACTCGCGACGACTCTTCGAAAGAGGCGCTTCGGCAGCGGCTGACGCCGGAGCAATACCAGGTAACCCAAGAAAAAGGTACGGAGCGCGCCTTTACCGGTAAGTACAACGACCACAAATCAGACGGCATGTATCGATGCGTGGTCTGCGGTCAGCCTCTTTTCGACTCCAATACAAAGTACGACTCGGGCTCCGGCTGGCCGAGCTTCTACCAGCCGGCGAACGCAGAAAGCGTTGCTATGGAGGAAGACCGAAGTCTCGGCATGCGGCGCACCGAGGTCCTGTGCTCTTCCTGCAACGCGCATCTCGGACATGTATTTCCCGATGGACCGCGCCCCACGGGGGTGCGGTACTGCATCAACTCCGCTGCACTCGACTTCGAAGCGCGGGATGGTGGGGAAGTTGAGGAGTAGCGCCGATTTAGCGTCTCAACTTTCGCCTATCGACCGTTCGTCGGGACCGCCTCGTGAACCTCGGGCCGCCACGATAGAGCGTACTCCTTGTCCTCAGCGGCGAGAGCCGTCCGCGTGAGCATCAACGGGCGGAAGGTGTCCACCATGACGGCGAGCTCTTCCGTGCCCTCCTTACCGATCGAGGCCTCCACCGTGCCTGGATGCGGCCCATGCGCGATTCCGCCCGGATGGAGGGTGAACGATCCGCGGTCGATACCTCGGCGACTCATGAAGTTTCCCTCAGCGTAGTAGAGGACTTCGTCCGAATCGATGTTCGAGTGGTTGTACGGTGCCGGTATCGACAACGGATGATAGTCGTACTTGCGGGGAACGAAGGAGCAGATCACAAAATTCCTGCCCGCGAAGGTCTGATGGACGGGCGGCGGCTGGTGAACGCGTCCGGTTATCGGCTCGAAGTCGTGGATCGAGAACGTGTACGGGTACATGTAGCCGTCCCAACCGACGAAATCGAACGGATGGTATCGAAAGAACAGACGATGCAGCATGCCCTTCTTTGCGATTCGGACTTCAAACTCCCCCTCCTCGTCGTAGGTTATCAGTTCTGACGGCGGATGTATGTCTCGCTCGCAGTAAGGACTGTGCTCCAGCAGCTGGCCGAACTCATTTCGGTATCGGCGCGGTGTGCGCACCTCGGAGAAACTCTCGATGACAAGCAACCGCGGTTTCGTGGCTTGCTCGAAGTGCCACTGGTGTGTGATCGTTCGTGGCACGTGGACGTAGTCACCCTGCTTGAACTCCAGTCGCCCGAACGGGCTTTCCAGAACGCCCTCGCCATCGTGCACGTACACCACCTCGTCCGCCACGGCATTTCTGTAGAAATAGTCCATGGGCTCGGACGGACTGCACAGCGCGAGCCGAATGTCGTCGTTACCCATTATATATCGTCGGCTTTCCAGCCAGCCGCCACTGGACGCAACCTCTGCCCCACGCAGATGGCGATGCTGCAAATGGTACTCATCGACGTAATCGACGTTGTGGGGAATTGCGTCCTCGATGCGCACGACCACAGTAGGTGGATGAATATGGTAAGCGATCGAGGAAATCCCACTGAACCCCTCGGCTCCAATAACCTCTTCGCTGTATAGTTGGCCGTCAGGGCGTCGAAACTGCGTGTGTCGTTTCGGCGGAATCTTGCCGAGCCGTGCATAGTGTGGCATTTTAGTACACCGGATTAAGGTGACCGTTAATTAGAGTGTGCCGCGCAAGGCCTGCTCCCGTTCAATGGCTTCGAACAACGCCTTGAAGTTGCCCTTCCCGAATGACCGCGCACCCTTGCGCTGGATTATCTCATAGAAGACGGTCGGACGATCTTCCACAGGCTTGGTAAAAATCTGAAGCAGATAACCTTCGTCGTCTCGATCAACGAGGATTCCCAGCTCCTTGAGGGAGTCGGTGTCCTCGTCGATGACGCCTACACGATCCTGCAACGTATCGTAATACGTCGTCGGGACATGCAGAAATTCTACCCCGCGACTTTGAAGCTCGCTGACCGTGTGTACGATGTCGTCGGTGGCCATCGCGATATGCTGGACGCCCGGCCCCTCGTAAAAATCGAGGTACTCTTCGATCTGGCTCTTCTTGCGTCCTTCCGCCGGTTCGTTGATGGGAAATTTGATTCGCTCGTTGCCGCTCGACATCACCTTGGACATCAGCGCCGTGTAGTCGGTCGAAATGTCCTTGTCGTCGAATGAGACAAGCTGTTTGAATCCCATCGCGTTGGCGTAGAACTCGACATACTTGTTCATGTCCCCGAGAGCGACGTTGCCGACACAGTGGTCCACGTACTTCAGCCCGACCGGCCGAGCCTTCCAGTGACTGTTGCTCCACGGTCTGAAGCCGGGCATGAACAGACCTTTGTAGTTGCGCCGTTCCACAAAGCTGTGGAGCGTATCACCATACGTCGCGATAGATGCGATCACGACCTCGCCGGCGTCGTCTTTCAGGACCTGCGGCTCCCGCGCGGCCCGCGCCCCACGCTTCACGGTTTCCTCGAACGACTTGCGTGCGTCGTCAACCCACATCGCAATGTCACGAACGCCGTCACCATGCCGACGCACGTGATCGGCGATCGGACTTGCGGACGACAGCGCGCCCGTGAGCACGAACCGGATCTTGCCCTGGCGGAGCAGGAAACTGGTTCGATCGCGTTGGCCGGTCTCGAGGCCGCTATAGCCGATGACCTCAAAGCCGAATGCGGACTGGTAGAAGTGGGCAGCCTGCCGGGCGTTGCCCACATAAAACTCGATGTAATCCGTACCGTTGATCGGCAGAAAGTCGCCGACTTCCTGGAGATCGGTCGTGGGAAATACCGATGTGTCCTTCATAGTGGGTATAGTATTTTAGACGAGGAGTGTCGAACAAAAAAAAGCGCTTTTCCAATTTAAATAGCAGCTTTTAGACGGCGCTCGATTTGCCGCGTTCCCGTCGTGGATCGTCCGGCGTACTTTTGTATCCACGCCTACCCCAACTTCAAACGCAATGGTGCCCTGGAAAGTGCTGGCGAGCCGCTACGTGCTGCGGCGCAAATGGATGGACGTTCGCGAGGACCGCGTGCAGTTGCCGTCCGGAGTCGTATTGGATGAGTTCCACGTCATCGAGTATCCGGACTGGGTGTGCGTGATTCCGATCACCGACGGGGGCGAGGTTGTGCTCGTCGAGCAATACCGCCACGCGATCGCCCGAACTTCGACCGAGTTCCCCGCGGGTGTCATTGACGGGGGGGAGGATGTGGTTACGGCAGCCCAGCGCGAGCTTCTGGAAGAGACCGGTTTCGGTGCGCGCGAATGGATCCGTCTGGGAAGCTGCGCACCGGAGCCCAGTCGACACGCAAACGCAGCACATTTCGTCGTTGCCCGCGGAGCCTATCGAAAATCTGCGCCTACGCCGGACGACAGCGAAACCATACGTGTCCGGGTGGTGCCGCTTGAGGGGTTGTCATCGCTCGTTAGGGACGGTCATATGGTGCACGGCGTACATATCGCGGCACTTCACGTGGCTGCGATGCGGGGTCAAATCACAGTCTGAAGCCGGCTGCGAACGCAACATCGTTGCCGTTTCCTCGTTTTCTAGGAAATGTCGCCAGCATCCCACACGCTGCCGCTCAGCCTATTGCGAACCTTTATCCTCTTGTCGAGCTTGCTGCTCGCTCTATCCGCGTGCCGTGTCGACGGCGGTTACTCCGTGTCCGACCTCACGCTGGAGCGTGACGGGTGGGATTCCGTGAACGTGACGGTGGCGTTTGTGCACAACGGCGTGCTTGGTGGTAGCGCGGCCGCATCGCCCGAAGAGTTCGCCGTGAGCCTCTTCGACTCGCGTTTCGACACGCTGTACGCGGGCTCCGACACAATAATTGCCGTGCCCGACGCGAGTCTGCTCGACGGCGAGGCGCTTCTGGTCGAAGTGTGCGGGACGTTTGGAAAGGCGGTGGTCTGCGAACAAAAGGGATTGCGCGCATCGTCGAAGCGTATCCGGGTGCGCCAGCGAATTGACTATCCCCAGAACGGCGACATAGAGCGCGGCAATTATGACTTCGACTTTGTGGTTGAGCGGCAGGTGTGGAACTCGGAGGAGTGGGAGACGATCGATCGCAGTCGTGACGTTCGAGGATTTGTGCTCGCGTACGTAGACGGCTTCGAGGAGGAGGGTGTCAAGATTCCGTTCGGCCGACGGACAGGGCGATTCAATCTGGCGCGCCTAGACAACTTCCGCGACTTCAGGTACTACCTTCGTTCCAAGCTGCTCGAAGAAAACGAAGCACGTGTCCGTTTCGCTGTTTATGCGGGACTGGGAGGTGACGAGGTCCGGGTTGCGGACGACGAAAAGATTATCCGCAAGAAGGCGCGAGAGATTCGCGAACTCGAGGCGGGATACTTCGTAGAGCAGGCCGCACGTGAAATCCTCGGTCGCCTCACATCATTCTTTGGTCCAAGCAGGTCGTATGTGTACCTGGATTCGTGGCAGTTTGTTGAAGGCGAACGGCATTACACGATCGACATTGAGTTAACATGGAGCAGCTCATTCTTTCGACAGCGTTGGTATCGAATCAGCGGAACGCTGCGGGTGGATGAGAACGGCGGAGGTGCGTCATTTCTGCGCATGCGTGGCAACGAACGAGGCATCGAGCGCTGGCACGACCGTATCGACGGCAACGAACTTCGCCTGGGCGACCTGGAACCACGACCCGAAGCCGACACCCGTTTCTCCTTTCACGACGAAGATTAAGTCGAGTCGCTCTCGGCGATTCGGTTTGTCAGCGACGTCACCAATCGAAACCGTACCGGAAGATGCATGCGTACGGGCACCTTCATCCCGTTCTGTCTTCCCGGCACGAACGTGGTTTCTCTCAATGCCCGGACCGCTGCCGAATCGCACAGCGGGTGCAAAGACGTCAACACGGAAATGTTGGTGGGTCTCCCCTCCGTATCGACAACGAACTTGAGCATCAAGCGTCCCTCGATACCCTGGCGGACGGCTTCGGCAGGATACTCGATATTGATGTAGTAGGCGCCGAGCCCGCCACGTATCGCCGGCGGCGACTCCACGTGCTCGTACACGGTTTGCCGTACCGCCATGGCACGCGTCGAATGGTCCGCCTCGTCGGGCTCGAGGCCGTCTCCCGGGTCCTGCTCGACTGGCACGGGCGGCGCTCCTTCGGGAACGCCGAAGCTCTCTATCTTTCCGCCGATCCTCGTCGCAACACTGGATCGAGACTCACTCACCTGCCTGAGGCGTGGGACATCTTCGTCGCCCCAGCCAACGCGCGATTGATCGCTGACCGCCGGGAGCTTCAGGAGCGAAACCACGATCAATAGACTGACGGCGAGAGAAAACATCATTCTCGTCCTGTACAGATCGGCTCTGACCATTGTGCGATCGCCAAAGCCGGGTCGATTCGCGGTATGTCGGCCGGGCGCAAGCATGGCAGTTGCGTCTACAATAGTTCACGACGGTCGAGGCTAAATGTTGCCCTTCTCAGGTGCCGGATGCTCGCGCTCAGCCGTTCTTAGTACATTTGGCTATTCCTTCGAACTCGACCAGGCACGGATGCCGGGGAAGTAAGCTCAACCATGAAGGCTCTCGTTCTTCGACGTGATGATCAGGGGTTTCGTGCGGCGGTTGAGCAGGGCGTGGACGCATCTCCGAACCCCGGTGACGTTGTCGTCGAGGTGCGTTACTCGAGTCTGAACTACAAGGACGCCCTGGCGGTTACCGACCGCGGCAAAATCGTCCGCGCCGACTATCCGTTTGTTCCGGGCATCGATCTGGTAGGCCGCGTCGTCGAGTCGGAGTCTGACGAGTGGCAGATTGGCGACATGGTAATAGCGACCGGTTGGGGCATCGGAGAGAATCATTGGGGTGGATTTGCAGAATACCAGCGGTTGCGAGCGGACTGGCTCGTCGGCCTTCCGGCGGGAATGACGGCACGGCAGTCCATGGCAATCGGGACTGCCGGGTTTACAGCGATGCTGGCGGCGCTGCGCCTCGAGCATGAGGGAGTAACGCCGGAAGACGGAGATGTGATCGTCACGGGTGCCTCGGGGGGCGTAGGCAGTTTTGCTACGCGCATCCTTTCGGGGCGTGGTTACTCGGTAGTGGCGTCGACAGGGAAGGGTACGGCGCACGAATACCTGACTTCGCTTGGCGCAAGTCGTGTTATCGATCGACAGGTCCTTGCGGAGGGCGCGCGACGTCCACTCGACAAAAGCCTGTGGGCAGGAGCTGTTGACAGCGTGGGTGGGGCCACCCTGTCGGCTTTGCTCAGCCAGACCACGACGCATGGGTGTGTCGCAGCGTGCGGCCTTGCCGGCGGCGCGCAGCTCCACACCACCGTGTTTCCGTTCATCCTGCGCGGTGTTTGTCTTGCCGGAATCGATTCGAACACGTACCCGATCAGTCTGAGGAAGAAGGTTTGGGAGCGTCTGTCGAAAGAACTGCCCGCCCAAACACTGGAGCAGATCTCCGCAACGATACCGCTGGCCGAGATCCCGGCGGCAAGCGCGCGACTGCTAGACGGCGAAGTGACCGGACGCCTTGTCGTTCAGGTAGCGGGAGATTGACCGTGGAGCCGACTCACTCAACGTCATACTGGCAGAAGGCTGCCGCGACCGAGGTGGTTGACTGTGACGTAGCCATAGTCGGTGGAGGCGTTGTCGGATGTTCGGTTGCGTACTGGCTGCGCAACATAAGTCCGGCTTCAGATGTAGTCTTGATAGAGCGTGGCGAGCTGGCGTCAGGCGCGTCCGGAAGAAACGCAGGCTTCTTGCTGCAGGGGTTCGCGGCCGACTACCTCACCGACATTGAGCACATGGGCCGCGATGATGCGCGAATGCTCTGGCGGGCGACACTTCAAAACCGGTTGCTTGTTGAGGACCTTTTCGATCCTGACGGGATTGGGTTTGCACCTTCCGGTGTTTGCCGAGCGGCCGCCGACCTCGAGGAGGCGGCCAGGCTCGAGCGATCCGCCACATTGTTGGTCGAAGACGGTATTGAAGCTGAGTACATGGATGGTGACGCGGTCAATCGATTCCTTTCGTCGCGTCGCTTTCAGGCTGGCCTGGTCTTGGGAGCGGGGGCTGTCGTTGATCCCGTGAGACTCGCTCGGCGTCTGGCTGAGACCAGCGGGGCAACGATCGTCGAACACGCTCCGGTACGATCCATTAGTTCTGAGCTGCGCGAGGGCATCGAGCTTGTCACGCCTCGGCTTCGCGTGCATGCAGAGAAGGCGGTGCTCACGCTGAACGCGTATCTGCCCCTGCTGCTTCCGGAGTTTTCCGCCCTCGTCAGACCGGTTCGAGCACAGATGTTGTCGACGGCCTCCCACGCCCCGTTCCTCAAGATCCCGGTTTATTCACATGGCGGCCACTTCTATGCGCGGCAACTAGCCGATGGTCGGTTGCTTGCCGGAGGAGCACGGCACCTGCATCGCGAGGACGAGGTCGGTTATTCGCTCGAGACGACCGACGCGCTGCAAGATGATATCGAGACCTACCTGAGCACGTACTTTCCTACGGCCTCCGGCTTGCGTGTGGAAAACCGCTGGGCCGGGACGATGGGTTTCTCTCCCGATGGCCTCCCGGTTTGGGGACGGTCGGACGACATGCCGGACCTCATCTGGGTCACCGGCTTCACCGGACACGGACTGAGTCTGGGTCTTGTGGCCGGCAAAATGGTTGCGGAGACGGTGGCGGGCGCAACCGAGTCGGCCCTGACTCGATTCTTCAGTGTCGAGAGGCTGCAAAAGCAAGATCAGCGATCCACAGCCGGCGCCAGGGACGCCTAGTCGGACCAGACAGTTTCGGCAAGGGCAAGAATTCCGTCTTCCGAAGTCGACAACGCATGACGAAAACATTTCTCGCCCGTCGAGTGTGCGGTCTGAATCCGGACGACGCGACCGGGAAGAACTTCTTTTTGAAAGACGATGTCGATCTGCCGGGGCTGCCATGTCGGATCGGGACGTGCACTATCCGTGATCCATGTAGCAATCCGAACATTGTTGACGTGACCGTTCGCGTCGAGATCGCTGTGGTACACTTTCCGTTCATCCGTCGTGCCCTCCGTGTCGGGAGGTACGGGTGGCTCGTGAAGTTCGACGGCTCGCTCCGTATTCAGAGGTTGTAATTGCCGGAGATGCGCGGGCATTCTCACGGGCCGCCGACGCTCCATATCTAGGAGTAGCCAGACGCTCGTTACCCGTGCGAACTCGCCGCAACTCGGAGCAGACACCAAAAACTCACGTGTTGCGCGCACGGCCTCGGTGCCGGACGGCCACGTGTACACGGTCACATCGTCAGGCCACGTCGGAAGTCCGGTCAGTTCGATACGGAGGCGGTGGAGGACCCAGGATTGGCCCAGGGGTGCGAAATACGCCGTCCCGAAACCGAGCTGAGCAGCGTGTTCAGCCGCTGCCTCCTGTAGATAGTTACACAGTGCGCCCATCGACAGGCGACCATGTACGCCGGCCTCGTACGCGCGCATCCGGAACGTCTGGGTATACTCGATCGGCACCTGTGACTGTGTGTGTCTCATCGCGAATTGCATGATAGGATCCGCTTGGGCATCCGGCAACGGTTAACGCAGTCGAACCCGTGCCGATACGTTCCGTAGATCGACGTGCAAGCGTCGGATTCGCAACCGCTGAAAGAACTGTCGCCGCGCAAATGGGATTCGCCAGACGAAAGGGCCGTGAAGGGTCACTCGCTGTCCGCCTCTTCGGTTCCACCAAGCGTCATCGCCAGCAGGAGAATGGCCTACGCGTCATCCGCAGCGTCTCGCTGGAGAGCGCCATAAAGCGGGACCGCGTCGTGCGCACCCTGCTTCAACGGCGCCTTGTGGAGGTCATTCAGATCGAAAGTGCTTGGGTCTACCAACAGGACAGACAGGACCCGAGGCCACTATGGCGTGTCCTTGCCGATGTGCAAGGAGTTGACAGTGCGGCAGTTTTTAGATGCGCGGCCCGGACGTATGCGTTTGACGAAGCGAACGTCTCCATTGTGGGTTCACAGATACTCGCGTCGTGGAGTCGCTCGCAGATCTCGGATCGTCAGTGGCACCTCCTTGTGGAGAACGGCATATTCCCGATCCGCGAAACCAACGATGCCCTTGAGGGCGGCGTTCGGTGGACGTATGTCTCATTCGACCCGGCAAATCCTCGTGTTCGCGAACTCGTCAGGGCCGTAGCCGGAGAGTCAGTGCGCGTGAAGTTTCTCTCGCCATCGTACATGTTCGCTGTGATCAAGTCGTGCACTCGGTTTGCGTACGTACACTCGCTGTGGTGGTACCGCCGGTACGTGCTCGGACATCTTCCGATACCGATCAGGCTGCGCGATGCGGAGCCGCGGAGGCGCCGGGCCGCCTAAGAAGACCTACAGTACGAAGTGTGTGCTGGATCGGTCAGGGCAGTTGCCTCTGCGCGCCCGTCACGCCTGGAAGATAAGTGTGTCGTTGGTTGTAACCGCGCGTCGTCTCTGAAGCCCGATGGAGGCAGGTGTAAAAAAATCGGGTCCGCTGTGTAGCGGACCCGATTCGTGACTTCTACGGGCTTTTTCAGGCGGCCGCCGATCGGCTCTCGCCGTTCAGCATGCCACGTTCGTTCAGCGATTCCTCGATGCGTCCAAGGCGCTCTTCGAAAGCGTTGAAATCGGTGTACGTCTGCTCGGACGTCTTCGATAATACACGTCCAAACTCCTTCAGAGCCATCTTCTGATTCGATAGTTGCGACCGGATACTCTCCTCCGATTCCTCGAGGTGCTGCTTGTCGGTTTCGACATCCTCGATCCGGCGGCTCAGGTCCGAAAGTTGTTGCTCGAGGCTACCGGTTGCCTCGACAGCGGAGCGCAGTTCGTCCAAAATGCCCTCGGGGAGGGCAGGAGTGGGCTTCGAAACACTCGCGGCCTTTTTCGACAGGCGATAGAAATAGAATGCGGAACCGGCGAGCACCAGGGCCGGGAACTGGCGAATGGCTTCAACGACAATGCTCTCCATCATG
The DNA here is from genome assembly GCA_041589075.1 of Rhodothermales bacterium. Lineage (GTDB taxonomy): Bacteria > Bacteroidota > Rhodothermia > Rhodothermales > JABDKH01 > JBFHWK01. Next base: position 36,662 of record JBFHWK010000003.1, on the reverse strand, counting down.
GCGGGATCAAGGTTTCTGTGGTCCGCCGTATTGCGGCACACGTACAGGTTTTATCGGCACACATGACCGATAATTAATAGCAAGACGAGCCGGAATTGGGGCCTTCCAACGCGTGGTTGTCGTGTTGTCCGACACACCGATATGGCTTAATTCGGCTTGCATTCCGCCGATATACGAGTGGTGTCCACAGCCCGGCCCCACCGTGTCTCGGCGGCGACGTGGCTGGGCACTAGACCTATCCGCCAATCCGACCATCGACCGCTCCTTCGTGCCCTTGCTCGCCCGCTGACCTTTGCTGCGCACCCTCCATGAAGACATCATCCTCCAAGCGCTTTGACTTTCGAGCACAGATAGGTCGGATTACCAGTCTGCTGGACGAAGAGTCTGATCTTGAGACCGCGGAAGCCGCGGAACTTGAAGAATCCGGCGCAGAGATGCCCGAGGTGGGCCGCGACCTGTTGGCAGAAGACTCGGACAGTGAGGAACAAAGTGAGTCCACCGAAGCGAGTGACTCCGACCGGGGCTTCTTCGAAGGGACGACGCCGCATCATGACGGCACGGCAGATCACGCACCGTCGCTAGTCGCTGAAGACCATCCTCCGGTTGCCACGTTTGAACCGGTGCCCGAGTCGCAAGCGCCGGAAGAGGAATCTGAACCAGACTTTGAAGACGACGAGGACCAGGAGTACACGGGTCCGATCGACGCGCACGGTAACCCGATCGACATTGAAGAGGAGCCTGCTATCGTCGGCGGGAAGAAGATTCGTGACCGCGTCGTCCAACGCCTCATTGGCGGCAAGCTCATTACGGAGGAGCAGCTCAACGACAGTCTCGAGGAATGGAAACGTCTGCGGAAAGAAGGGTACCGTGTTCCACTCTGGCGCGTGATCACACTGGATCCTCGGGTTGACCGCGAGCAAATTTATCGAGAGGCGGCGGACGTCTACGCCTTCAAGGAAGCGAAAGTCGCCTATGCCGAGGCACTGGCCTTTATCGAAGCGATTGGTGAGCAGTTTGAAGGACCGCACCTCGATCGCATGATCGAACTGTTCGTCATTCCAATCGCGCAGAAGGCGGATCGACGCACGGGCGAGATACTATGGATCTTTGCGACGCACGATCCTACCCGTCCGGAAGTGCACAAGCTCATCCAGCAGCTTCGCCTCAAGAGATTTGAGCTGCAGTACACCTCTGAATCGTTCATCGGCGAACTCATCACGGAAGGGTTTCTCTCAAAAAACGAGTACCTCGATCGACTCAACGACGATCCGCTCATCTATGACCTCGGCACGAACTACGAGGAGAAGAATCAGCTTATAGACGAGGAAGCACTTGAGGCTGAGATCAACCGCTCGTCGCTTATCAACCTGTTCGAGGCGGCTCTCGTCGAAGCCGTAAAGAAGGGTGCATCCGACGTCCACGTGTTTCCTAACGCTGAAGGACAGATCGAGATCAACTTCCGTGTCGACGGCGAGCTTGTACGGTGGCATTGTGAAGAGCGCATTCACCCCGAGGCATTCCTGGCGGTTATCAAGGACAATTCGATGAATGTTGACCGCTTCGAACGGGACACGGCACAAGACGGCGCGATTCAGAGGCGGATTGCTGAGACCGTTATTCGATTTCGCGTCTCGATTCTTCCGATTGCCTCGCATCGTGCCGGCGTAAACGCCGAGAGCATCGTTATCCGTGTACTTGACGACCGCAAAGTCCTCACAGATCTCGGCAAGCTGGGTATGCTCGAAGACTCAATGAGCCGATTTGACGCGGCGATCCGTCAACCGCACGGCATGATTATCCTCACCGGCCCAACGGGATCGGGTAAGAGTACCACCCTCGTAGCGGCACTGCATCAGGTGATCACGCCCAAGGTTAATGTGCTCACGGTTGAGGATCCGGTTGAGTATCTGATCAGAGGAGTGCGCCAGATAAAACTGAGCCATCGTCTGGATATGGAGGGTGCTCTTCGGTCCATTCTGCGTCACGACCCGGACATAGTAATGGTGGGTGAGATGCGCGACCGCCAGACTGCTGAGCTTGCTATCAAGCTGGCCAATACTGGGCACCTGACGTTTTCGACGTTGCATACAAACGACGCGACGAGCGCGGTTAGTCGACTCTACAAGATGGGCATCGAGCCCTTTCTTATTGCCTACGCGATCAACATCGTCGTTGCCCAACGACTCGTGCGCAAGCTATGCCCGGGGTGCAAGAAGGAGACGAAAACTCACGACAAAGAGCTGCTGGGATACCTCGGTTTTGGCAAAGATGAAATCAAGGACACCCGCTTCTTCCAGGCGACCTACAACTCGGATTGTCGTGTATGCGGGGGCCAGGGTTACAAAGGTCGTCGCGCCATTGCTGAGACACTTCCGTTTTCCAATGAGATCAGAAAGCTCGTTCTTGCCGCCGGCGACGTCATCGACGAGGACAGCCTCCGGCGACAGGCCCAGGAGGAGGGCATGCGGTCCCTGCGCGACTCCGCGAAGCGCGTTGTCATGATCGGAGATACGTCGGTCGAAGAACTCGTCAGGGTCACCGGAATCACCGATTAGGGCTTCCTGATCCGAAAAACAGTGCTTAATCGTATCGAATCGGAACCGATACTGAAAGTATAGCCCCCGTTTGCGTGCACGATTTAACGCTCGACGCAAACGCCCCGCTCGCCAAACACCTGCCTGCCATGCCAGAACCGAACCAGTCCCGCAACGGCGGGTCCTTCTCGCATGAACCGAAAGCCGCCACGGGTCTTTCTGTCGAATCCGTCCGCGACAGGGTTGTACGGGCAGCGCTCTCGTGCGCCCTGGTGACCGGCCGCCAAGTGGACGAGGCCTGGGCCGCCTTCAAACGCGTGCCGCGGCCGCAACGCGGACGATTCTGGCGTTTCGTAGCCGATCGTAGCGGCGCCGACCGAGAGGCCTTCTATGCCCTGGCAGCACGTACGTACGGCTTTGTGGAAGTCGATCTGTCAGTATCCGACCTAACTGTTTTTCTGAAAGAGGTGCGGCCTACGTTCAACCGCCGTCAGTGGCGGACGATGGCCGCGTTGCGAATACTGCCGATAGGCCACGGCGCCGAGCCAGACGAGGGTCAGGGCCCACATAGAATGGTTTTCGCTTCGTCCGACCCGACGCGAATCGAGGTGAACAACTTCCTGTCGTCGCTACCCGCGGTGAAATCCTTCGTTCTCCACTATGGCGCCGGGCCTGCCATCGACTACGTGCTTGACCGGGTCCTGCCGGTAATCTTTGCGGCGACGGACGGCGAAGAAATCTTCGAAGGCGGCGCCCGCCTCGTGCCGCTGGATCCTCTGCGTGAGCGCGTGGTGGATCGAGGGTCTTATCGCAAGGCCGCTTAGCGGATCAGCCGGTACTTTGCATCGCCGCCGCGATGCCGTTGATGCTCATGAACAAAGCACGGCGGTATCGCTCCTTATCGTCATCGGACACAGACCTGTAACGCTTCATAAGTTCGATCTGAAGCAGATTCTGCACGTCAGTCAGCGGGTTCCGTAATCGTATTGAGTGCTTGATCACCATGCTGTTGTCCAGCAGTTCCTGCTGCCCGGTGATCGCGAGGATACACTCTTCCGCTTTTCGGAAGTCTTCCGATATGAGCTCGTGGAAATCGCGGGCGCCGTCTGTTTTCTCGGCGAGCCGAGCGTACCGACCTGCAATTGCCAGCCGTGCGCGGGCCATCTCCCGCTGTGCGCTGTCGATCACTGCATTCAGGAACGGCCAGTCTTGGTAGGACCGGACGAGGTCAGGCAGCGACCCGGCTTCGACCGCGGCCTGTAGCGCAGATCCTATTCCGTACCATCCTGGAACGATGTACCGCACCTGTGTCCACGAGAAGACCCAGGGGATGGCGCGCAGGCTCTCGAAGTCGACCTCGTTCGCTGCCCGGCGCGAGACGGGTCTCGAAGCAATCGGAAGCCGACTGATATGCTCGATCGGGGTCGTGCGCGTGTACCAGTACCACAGCGCTGGATCGTTGATCAGAGCACGGTAGGCCTCCATGGATTGGTCCGCGATGCCAGTCACCAAAGCCTCATCTACCTTGGCCTCGTCACCCTCGTACGAGAGGCCTCTCTCGGCAGATGCCGTAGCAAGTATCGTGGCGTTGGCAATCTGCTCGAGGTGGCGGTGCGCAATTTCTGAAAGCGAATAGCGAAAGCTGATCACTTCACCCTGCTCCGTGAACCGTATCCGGCCCGACTGGGATGCGGCGGGCATCGCAAGAATCGCCTGGTTTGCCCGACCGCCACCGCGGCCGACCGTTCCGCCTCTGCCGTGAAACAGCCGGAAGTCGACGTTATGGCGCCGGCATACGCGTCCCAGACTTCCCTGCGCACCATAGAGGGCCCAGTTGGCCATCCAGTAACCGCCGTCCTTGTTGCTGTCCGAGTAACCGAGCATGATCTCCTGCAAGTTGCCGCGTGAGGTGAGATGCTCCCGGTAAAGCTCGTTGCTGAAGAGCGAGTCCATGAAGTCTTCAGCCTTTGCCAGATCCTCGATGGTCTCGAAGAGCGGCACGACGTCGAGTATTGTATCGACGCGGCCGTCGACCTTTCGCCAGATCCCGACCTCCTTTCCAAGCAGCATGACCTCAAGGAGATTGCTCACCGCGTGGGTCATACTTACGACGTATGAACCCAACGCACCTTGATCGAGGTCGCCGATTTCCCGTATAACACTGAACGTCGAGAGAACGCTCTCAGCACTTTCCGAAAGCACAGTGCGCGTCGATAGGAGAGGGCGTGGGTTGACGAGTTCACGGGTGAGAATCTCCACCCGTTCCTGTTCAGAAAGGTCGGGGTACCGCTCGGTTACACCCGCGAGCGAGAGCATCTCCGCTACTGCTTGACCGATCACACCGGAGTGCTGTCTGATGTCCAGGGCCGCCAGGTGGAAGCCGAATGCGCGCGCTCGGTCGAGCAGACTCTCGAGGCGGCTTGCCTTCACCAGGTCGCCGATCGCACTCTCGTTGAGACTGTCTCGCAGAAGCTCGAGGTCTTGAACAAAACGCCTGGCGCTATATAGTGCACGTGGACCATGGCGATCCGCCCCCGGCACGATTTCCTCGCCGGCAAGGTGCCGGACGCGTGCCATCATATAGCTGATCTTGAGCCGGTACGGTTCGCGCACATACAGTTGAATTACAATGTTCGGCAGGTCGATTTCCTGTTCGTCCGAAGCCAAGGAGTCTCGCAGAAGATCCGGTATCGGTGCTTGACGGTCGGATATACTGAGTTCGCGCCGGAGCTCACGAAGCTCGCTGAGGTAAAGATCGAGAACCGTCGCTCTCTGAAACGCCGCCGTGTGCCGCGTCACGTCCGGTGTGACAAAGGGATTGCCGTCGCGATCGCTGCCTATCCACGACCGCATCCTGACGATCGGTTTCAAATCGACCGCGATGTCGTAGTGACGGCGAAGGGCTCGTCGCACCTCATACTGTATGCGCGGCAGAGTCTGCCAGACTGCGTTTCGCATGAAGTAAAGTCCGTGCTCGACTTCGGTCTCAACGCGCATGCGCGAACTGCGAACCTCGTCGGTCGCGAACATGAGCGCGATCTGGTGCCGTAGTTCCGCAATCGCGTCCTCCTCTTCGGCCGGTGTGAGAGTGCAGTCGCGAAGCAGTGAGAGAATGCGAGCGATGGCTTGCTGCTTGAACAAGATGCTGCGCCTGCGTGCCTCGGTGGGATGTGCCGTGAACGTGGGTTGAATGTCAATGCGGTCAAGAAGTGCAACGACTTCAGTTGCGTCGAGACCCATTCGCTTCAGCTTGCCGATTGCCTCGTCAATCGACTCCGGCCTCGGCTTCTCCACGGTACTGGCCCGGGCGCGCTCACGGTTAATGCGGACGATCTCCTGTTTTTCAGTTTGATTCAGGAGATGGAACATCGCGGTATACGAGCGAAGCAACGCCACGATTGTGTCCAGATCGAGGCGCTTCACGACGGCCGCCGCCTCTTCGCGCTTTTGGTCTTGCCCGTCGGCTGCCTGTCGACAAAGCTCGGCGAGATGTCGGGCAACCTCAAGACGTTCTGCACCGGCCTGCTCGACGATCACTTCCGATAGCATGGAGATCAGGAGGTTTATCTGCCGCGCTTGCGGCTCCGAGATCTCGGTGTTGGAGGGATCGAGCGTAAAAAGTGCGCTGTTCGGGTCTTCGATGGCGAGCACGGTTGGATCGATTCTGTGGGCCGTCTACCTACCGGTGCGCCTCACTGTGCGCTCACGAGTGGAATGTTGACGGCGGTGTTTTCCCAGACAAGGCGAATGGCGGGAGCAGCGGACTCGGCATCGATCGAAATCGTGAACGCCTCGTAGGTTTGCTCCGTAACTGTCGACGAAACGTCAAACCGGAGTTCGTCCGTTGTCGCGTCGTAGTCGTACGCACCCCACTGACCGAGCGTGCCATTGAGGATGATGGTCCAGGAGTTCTCGCCGGGGACCGTAAAGAGCGCATAGGTGCCTGCTTCGACGCGATGGCCGGCCATCGTAACCGTTCCTGTCAACGTGATCTCGGTCGCCTCGTTGGCACCGGTTCTCCAGATCTCGCCATAAGGGACCAGCCCGCCGAAAATCTTCCTGCCTCTCTTGCGCGGCGAAGAGTAGACGATCTTGACATACGTCCCGTCCTCGAGAGTAGCGGCGGCAATCGCCATGGGGCTTTGTCGCAGGTCCGGCGGTGCGACGACGTCGGTCGTCTCGACGATTTCGCCGCCACTATGCGGCGCTTCTCGCTCGACCTCGCAGGCGGCCAGGCCCGCGGTGAGAAAAAATGCGATTGTGAGGCGCGATGCAGTTCGCAAACGCCGCCAGGTCATCAGAGCTCCTGGTGCCAATCCCATACTCAGGTGTGGCAGTTGGTCAGTCGGCAAACTCCAAACTAACGCTTTCGTGTCTGACTTCCGAAACGAGCTCCAGACCGTCGGTTCCTATCAAGGACTCGTAGCCCTCTAATCGAGTGCCGAGCGTATCCATCCGTGACGCGTAGTTCAAATGGTCTGCGGCACGGAATCCGTTGACATCCCTGGGATTCACGAACTCACGAAGACGCGAGCCGGTCTCATCGGTGTAATAGTAGTACGCCAGGTAGCCTATCAACGAAGTCTCGACGTTGATCCAGTAGACGAAGCGGTCCTGGTAATCGGGACCGCCGCCTTGCCTATGAAAGGTGATTTCGATGCGGTCATACGTCGTGCCGAGTATTTCGGTCGGGCCAAGATCACGCTTGATTACGGCGGGGTCCTTCAGTGGGTACGGTAGGGATGCGAAGTAGATAATGGAGTTTACTTTACTGAGTATGCTTGAACGCGTACGTTCGTTGATCGACTGTGGTACGCCGTCGATCTCGCGGAAGATGTCATCGTTGTTGACAACGTCGCGAACCGATCCGGTGCTGTCCTCATACAGCCGCTCGTAGCTAAACAGGCCGGCTTGTCGGACAGCCTTGTAGCGATCACCCCGAAAGGTGAACTCGAGAACGGCGTTGGCCAGCAGGTGGGCACCGTGTGCCCGAATGGCACGGTCGATGACCGCTTCCGCTGTGTCCGACGTGCGGCACGACGACGCCGTCAGCAGAAGCCCGACAACGAGTGGCATACAGATCTTCGAGATAGAAATCATCAAGCAGTGCGCATTAAGGGGCACCGGAGTTTTGTGTCATTTCGGCCCGCGTCATTTCACGTCAGGTTCGATCCTAACCGTCGCCGGGTTTCGAGCTTCTCGAGCTGACGTGCAATAACAAGATCCGAAAGTCGATTCACGAGAGCTTCTCCGTGAAGCTGCTCAAGACAATCGATCACATCGTGTTCCCGCACGTCTATCCGATACAGGATGGACATGAGTCTTGCGGGACTGTCCTGCAACAGTTTGCGGATGCGGCTTCGAAGGAATTTCTCGAGCTCACGCCGACGGTCAGATGCGGAGGAGAGGGTATCGGAGTCGCCAAAAGCCCGAATCACGTTTCTTGAAAGCGGGTGCCAGGCGTCATCACGGATCTCCGGGTTGTCAGGACTCATTAGTGCTTTTCTGCGGGTTTGGATGCCACTTCGCCCGAAGAAACGATAACGCGCAGCGTCCAGTTTTTGTCCAAAAAAAGTGTCGGTCATATGGCCAAGCCTCGAATAAATGCGGACAGGCCGTATCTTTCGGTGTTGTTGCTGCCTCGCAGGAATCCGAGTCCCGCATAGGTCGCGTGTGGCGAGCATGCCGAGAGATTGTGGTGCAGGCGTATGTGTCGTCCGACGCTCGGGGTATACGACGAGGTCGAAGCGGCGTACAGATGCTCCAGTGTCATAGTTTTCTGCATTAATCATTCAGGGCTCGCACGTGACAAAGGCAGATATCGTCGACCGAATAGCAGAGGGGACCGGCCTCACAAAGACCGAGACGGAGGCTGTCATCAACGGTTTCATGGCCATCGTAAAATCGGCTATCACAGAGGGTGAAGCAGTCTATCTCCGAGGGTTCGGTACCTTTAAGGCACAAAGACGTGCGCCCCGAACCGCTCGGAACCCGCGGACGAACGAGGAAGTCCGCGTCAAGGAAAGGGTTCTTCCGGTGTTCAAGGCGTCACAGGAGTTCCGTGACGCTGTGCAAAGCCGGGTCAATCCGGGAGACGTCACCTGACGACAGGGCCTCGTCGAACTAAGGACATGGTGAAAGAGCGAACGGTGTGCCCGCAGTGTGGCGCACTTCAGAAGGGAGCTGGGGAAGTCTGTGACCTGTGCGGTTCGCCGCTCGAGGGCGATGGCGAAGCGGTTCAAGCGGGACCTGCGGTCACTGCGGGCGGCGACGTTGTCGACAACGCTGAAGAGCCTGTCGAAGAGAGCCCTGATACGCCGGAGCCGGAGGTACACGCGGTTTCGGTGGCCGCAACGATATCGGAGGTCGCGGGATTCTGCACGAGCTGCGGATCTCCGTTCCCCGAGGGAGCACGTTTTTGCGGTTCGTGTGGCCGCCGTCTTGTCACCGTTGCGCCGATCCCCGATGCAAAAAAACCGCCTGCCGACGAACCCTCCGCGGCGGAGGATAACGGCGCGAACGGGCAACCCGACGGGCTCGGCCGTCAAGTGTTTCTGGTGATTGGTGCGGCACTTCTGTTGGTCATTGGCCTCTTTTTCGTGACCGTCGCCAGCAAGAGATCCGACACTGGCATGGGTGGAGTCGCGGGCACGACGGAGCTGGACTTCACGCCCGCGCCGCTGTCGCCCGAGGCAGAGGGCGAGGTCGCGAGGCTTCGCGAGGAGATCGATGCCTCAACGGGCGCAGCACGGAAAGTCGGCCAATCTAAGTTGGTCGATTTCCTGGTTTCGGAAGGTCGCTTCGATCTTGCCGGCGATGTTCAAGAGGTTGTGGCTAGTGAGTCCAACGCCGAGGTCGACTGGATACGCGCCGGCAACCTCTTCTACGACTGGATGGAGCGAGTGGACGGCGAGGAGCGAATCGCATACGCCAGGAGGGCCATTGCTACGTACGGCAAAGCGCTCGAGATCAACCCGGACAATCTTGACGTTCGTACGGACATGGCCGTCGCCTTCATGTACGATCCGGAGAATCAGATGCAGGCGATCGCAAACACGAATCGCGTTCTCGAAGTGGATTCAAATCACGTGCAGGCAAACTTCAACAAGGGAATCATGCTCCTTCGTATCGGTCGATACGACGGCGCTGTCAGCCAGTTTGAGCGCGTGAAGACCCTTGTCGGCGATTCCGGGAATCCGATCTACCAACGAGCGGAATCGGCTCTTGAAGCGGTTGTACAGCTACGCGCCAACTAAAGGGTGCTGCGCATCAACGCCCGGAGCCCGCCGGCATCTGTGTATTCTGGTTCTGGCTTTGACTCAGATGTCGTGCGACACACCGGCAGAAGATCGGCTTGACGTGTTTGCGGCCGCATCGCTCGCGGAGGTGATACAGGCAGCCGCTGACTCTTTCTTTGTTGCTCGGTCGGGCGGCGCCCGCACGAATGCGGCAGCTTCGTCGGTGCTGGCCCGGCAGATTGAGCGGGGGGCTCGTGCGGACATTTTTGTATCTGCCGATACCTCCTGGACGGCCTGGCTGGTAGAGCGCGGAATAGCACGGGACTGGCGCATACTGCCGTTTGGAAACCGACTCGTCGCAGTCCGCACGCGCGCGGCCACCGCTGAGGGACCCATTAGCACGTTTCTCAGTGCACGGCGACTGGCGCTCGCCGATCCTGACCATGTGCCCGCAGGCCGGTACGCGAAATCCTTGCTCGAGTGCCTGGGCGTATGGACCGAGGTGGAAGAGCGGGTCGTGCCGACTCTAGACGTGAGAGCGGCACTGGCTGGTGTAGTATCCGGTTCCGCCGACGTAGGCATCGTGTATGCAACTGACATCACGGAGCGCCAACGTCGGACATTCGATGTCCACGTAACGGAGTTGCCCGCGTCATGTCAGCCCAGAATTGCGTATGGTATTCTGGTTCCCCTTTCGTCAGGGCGGCCCGATCTTGCGAACTCGTTTGCTGACTTTCTCATGGACGAAAGGAATTCGTTGATCTGGACAACACTTGGGTTTCACACCAACTGACGCCTGCGAGTGATGCTCTCGAACGCAGAATGGGAGATCGTGCTGCTCTCCGCGCGGGTCGCCTCGGTGGCGGTTCTGGTCTCCCTACCGTTCGCACTCGCGCTATCGTACTTGCTTGCCCGGAGACGATTTCCGTTTGCGTTCGTGGTCGAGAATCTGGTCCAATTACCACTGGTCCTTCCCCCGGTCGTGACCGGACTGCTTCTGCTCTTCGTGCTGGGTCCCCGCTCACCGATTGGTGCAGCGCTGACAAGCGTACTCGGTACGGACATTGCGTTCACCTGGCTGGCGGCCGTACTTGCAGCGGCCGTCGTCTCCTTTCCACTTCTCGTGCAGACCATGCGGCTCGTGTTCGAGCAAGTTGATCCGGTGTGGGAAGAAGCCTGTCTGGTCTATGGTGGCGGCCGGTGGTCCGTCTTTCGGCATGTCATCATGCCCCTGACCGCGCGAGGCGTAGCCGGAGCCGTCGTTCTGGGATTCGCCCGCGCTGTCGGTGAGTTTGGTGCCACGATCGTCGTCGCCGGAAACATTGCCGGCGAGACTCGCACGATCCCTCTCGCGGTCTTTTCGGAGATAAATCGAGCCGGCGGCGACGCGGCCGCGCTGCGACTTGTCGTGATCGCCGTTGCGATCTCTGTCCTGAGCCTGGCCGGATACGCGTTGCTGACGCGCAGCCTGTACGATCCCTCCGAACGGAAGCGGTGACTCTTCAGCTTATCAGAGTACGGTCCCCTCAGAGTGTATATTGCAGCCACCGCACCAGCCCAGGACGGTCATGAAACTCCATTTCTCAGAGCAAGATCATCAGAAGGTAAAGGAGGCCGTCGCGAGTGCCGAGCAACGAACATCCGGTGAGATTGTGCCCTTCGTTGTTGATCGAAGTGACAGCTACGAAGTTGCCTTCTGGCGAGCAGCCGTGGTATTAGGCCTCGGTGCCCTCGCCTTGGCGCTTGTCTTTGTTCGGTTCTATGAGGGCTGGGGTTTTGGATGGCTTCACACTAACTGGGGACTGACACTCGTCACCGTTGCGAGCGCTACTATCGGCGTTGTGCTGGTGGCTTTGATTCCCTCGGTTCGCCGCCTCGCGGCAGGTGATGCGCTTCTAACCCGAACTGTGCATCTGAGGGCGATGAGGGCGTTCCTTGAGGAGGAGGTGTTCAAGACGCGTGACCGCACAGGTATTCTTCTGTTTGTGTCGATCCTGGAGCACCGCATCGAAGTGCTGGGGGACGAGGGTATCAACAAAGCTGTCGATCCGCAGGACTGGGTCGACGTTGTCCAAACGATACGGAACGGAATCCGTGCCGGCCGGCTAACGGACGGGCTCGTCGAGGCTATAGAGAAATGTGGACGTCTATTAGAGACACACGGCGTGCACATTCGTGCGGACGACTCGGACGAGCTTGAAAACCGACTGCGGCTCGGCTCCGATGAATAGAAGAACGCCGCGTTGCCCCATTTCGGCTACACGCGCTTCCTTGCGAGGGTGGGCCGTGGCTGCTCTTCTATTCGTCTGCAGCGCTGCGGCTGTGGGCCAGCCGACGATACCGGCCCTGGAAGGGAGGGTCGTCGACATTGCACACGTTCTTTCCGATGCGGTCGAGCGCGATCTCAGCGCGCTTCTGGAGGCGCACGAGAGAGCCACCTCCAACCAAGTCGCTGTGTTGACCGTTCCTGACCTACAGGGCTATGCCGTAGAGGAATTTGCACTTGCCGTTGCGCGGGAGTGGGCCCTCGGAACGTCGCGCAACAACAACGGCGTGCTATTCATGCTCGCGATAGCCGACCGGGAGATGCGCATTGAGGTCGGCTATGGCCTCGAGGGTGCGCTGCCCGACGTTGTGGCAAGCCGAATTCTGCGCAACGATGTGAGGCCGTACTTGCGGCGGGGCGATTTCGACGGGGGTGTACGAAGCGGTGTCACCGCTATTCTCGGTGCAATCGAGGGCACCTACGTGCCCGCGGAGTCGCCGCCGGACAGGCCACCTTTCTGGTTCGGCTTACCCTTCGTGATTCTACCCTCGTTCTTTGCCTTCATGGGGCTGGTCACGGCGGGATGCATGAGGTGGTTCATGTTCGTTTTCCTTATGCCCTTCTTCTGGGTCGCTGGATTCTCAATGACCGGCTCCGAGGTCGGCGGGTTTGTGTTCGTGTTGATCTATGCGGTTGCTTACATATTGGTGCAGGCGCACCCCAAGGTCCGGGCCATGCGAAAGACGATGGCGGAGAAGGGCTCGGTGCGGTGGGGCCCCGTCGTAATCGGCGGGGGATCGGGCGGGTTTTCCGGCGGCGGGTTTTCGGGCGGCGGCTTTAGCGGTGGCGGGGGTTCCTTTGGAGGAGGGGGTGCGTCGGGCGGCTGGTGAAGGTGCTCAGAACGGTTCGATCTCCAGCATTAGCCCGTCATTGTCCCGCACAAACAGTTTGCCCGCAACCGACGAGTAGTGATGGCCACGTTCGTACAGTCGCATGCGCAGCGCATCCCAATCAGCACGAGGGAAACGGAATCCGAGGTGGTGAATCGCGCCGCGCCCGACAACCGTACCGTGGTCGAACTCTTTCATCTCGATGATCTCAAGCACGTCTCGCCCCTGGGAGTCGAAAAACATTGCGCGCCGCCTGCCCTCCCGGATCGGATCCTCCTCTACGACATGTACCCGCAGTCCGATGAGATCGGAATAGAAACCGATCGCATTGTCGAGGTCTGCACTGATTACGGCGGCATGATCGAGCCACACGGAGGCCGTGACAGGGTCCGAGCCTCGTAGAGCGCCACCCGCGTTCACTCTCGCATCCATCTCCGACATCGTCATACCCCCAAAACGGATTCGTGGGACGAATCATGAAGACGAGCCGTGTCTATCTGAAGACGCTTCATTTTCTTGTAGAGACCTTGCCTCGAAAGCCCAAGCTTCTCGGCCGTCGCCGTCACGTTGCCGGACAGTTCATTAAGAGTCCGTCTGATCAGAGTTCTTTCTGCCTCCGCAAGTACGGCATCCAGGTCTCTCTCGTTGTGAAGGATTTGCTCACCGGCCCAGCTTTCCAGCGGGTCCGATGACGCGTTCGGGGTTACCTGAACGGAGAGATCCTCTGGACTCACGACCGTTGTGGGATCGGCGTTGCAGCGAGCTGTCAGCCGGTCGAGTTCCGCAATGAGTTCTTCGACGTTGCCAGGCCAGGCGTGGGTTCGGAGAGCGCGCCATGCGTCGTCGGTCAGCGAGAAGGTGGGTACTCCCGTCAGCAGCGATCGCTGTTGATACTGCCGCACGATGATGTTGACGTCGATCGGTCTTTCGCGTAGCGGCGGAATACGTACCACAACGCAGCAGAGCCGCTCGTACACGGCCCGTGTCAGCCGGCCGGCGGTTACGAGAGCCCACGGATCGCCGGAAGTCGACGCGATTAGCTGCGGTGAGTCCTGCTCGTCGGTAAGCAGTTGCGCTATGGAGTCCTGCGCCTCGGGCGCTAGCCGATCGATGTCCCGGATAAACACTGTGGAGATCACCTTTCCGTTGGCCACGGACAAGGGCGTATTCGTGTCGCGATGGCCGCGCTCCGAGGTGTCAAGCACTTGGAAAGCTCCTGCGCTCCGACGGCCTTGATGCAGGCTCCGGGCGAGGCGGGTCCTGCCACTGCCCGGCTCGCCGACCAGCAAGATCGGTAGCCCCGTCTCCATGGCACGATGGGCCGTTTCGAAAACCGGTATCAGAGCATCGGATCCCCCAATGCCTGCTGAACTGAACAGCTTGGTCACGTCTTCCGGCAATTCCGAATTCTCGGTCGACTTCATCAGGCGGTTCAGTTGCTGGTCGAGGAGTCGATGATGGATGCCGTGCGACAAACGTCGCGCTTCCCGCAGGACCATCGCGGCTGCGGCGGGTTCTTCAAGTGCCTCCAGGGCTTGTGCCTGTCCGGCCAACGCCCAGGCAAGGCCATGCAGGTCGTGTGTCGAGCGTGCGACGTGCTCGGCCTCTGAAAGCAGCGTCAGTGCTGGTGCGACATCTGTGCGGTCGGCGCCCGCGGCCACCGTCGCCCATGCGAGCCAGGTTGCCACCTCGGCGCGCGCTGCATTTGAGAGCCCTGCTCTCTGATCGACTTCACGATACTCCTTGAGAAGTGACACCCCGCCGGTCGCATCGCCGTCCAGGGTCCGGGCCATGGCGAGCAACGCTCGAAGTAAAGCCCCGTCATCCGATCCGGACCCCGATTCACGAACCCGCGGATCAATCAGTTCGCGTACGGGTGCCGTGTGCCCTTCGGCGAGGAGGTCGCGCGCTATTGCTATGGTGTGCCGAGCCGCCATGTTGTCGCTACATGAGCCCCAGTTCAAGCCGCGCCTCCTCTGACATCATATCCATAGAGTAAGGAGGATCGAAAGTGACGTCTACGCGCGCATCGGTCACGCCTTCTACGCTGCGTACCGCTGATTCTACCTGTCCCGGCAAGAAGCCCGCCGCAGGACAGTTGGGCGCGGTCAAGGTCATCCTGACGTTGACCGAGTTGTCCGGGTTGATCTGAATATCATAGATCAAGCCTAGGTCGTACACGTTGACGGGAATCTCCGGATCGTAGACCGATCGGATAGCTTGAATGATGACCGCTTCGAGATGGTCGGGTCGGGTTTCTGTGTCTGTCATGGCTTTCCGTGCGTGTATTTGGTCAAGCCTTCGCCATATGAGCCGACGCGTACTCCTTGATCTGCCGCACCATCGAAGCCAGGCCGTTCTTGCGTGTCGACGAGAGATGTTCCTTCATTCCGATCTTGTCGAGGAAATCCAGATCCGCGTCGACGATGTCGGCAGGCCGCTGCCCATCCAGCACCTTAACGAGAAGCGCGATGAGTCCTTTCGTGATAATCGCGTCACTGTCGCCACGGAAGAAGATGCAGCCGTCGCGATACTCGGGACGAAGCCACACCTGCGCCTGGCAGCCCCTGATCTTGTATTCTTCGTTCTTGAACTCTTCAGCGATAAGCGGCAGACCGTTTCCGAGTTCTATGAGGTGTTCGTACTTACCCATCCAGTCGTCGAACAGCATGAAGTCTTCGACGACGGCCTCCTCCCGATCTCTGATTGAAGAAACCGTCATACGCCAAACATCTGTTTGACCTTGCGCACACCGGCAACAAGCGCATCCACGTCGTCGAACGTATTGTAGAACGCGAACGAAGCGCGCACCGTCCCCGGGATTCCGAATCGCTGCATCAGCGGTTGTGTGCAGTGGTGGCCCGTGCGAACCGCGACCCCGAGCCGGTCCAGGATCGTGCCGGCGTCGTACGGGTGAACGCCGTCGACGAGGAAGGAGATGACGGACGTCTTGTGCGGTGCGGTTCCATAGATGCGAACACCGCCCTCAGCGGTCAACTGTGAGGTGGCATAGGCGGTAAGCTCACGTTCGTAGGCGACGATGGCGTCGGGACCCACACTGTCGAGGTAATCTACGGCCGCCGCCAGCCCGACCACCCCAGCGATGTTCGGCGTACCGGCCTCCAGCCGATGGGGGACTTCGTTGAAAGTGGTACCGTCGAACGAAACGGTTTCGATCATGTCACCGCCACCCTGATAAGGGGGTAGAGCATCGAGCCTGTCGAACTTTCCGTAGAGGACACCGATGCCCGTCGGTCCAAACATCTTGTGTCCCGAGAAGCACAGAAAATCGCAGTCGAGAGCCTGCACGTCCACGGGGCCGTGGGGCAGAGCCTGCGCTCCGTCCACGAGGACAGGGACACCCAGCGCGTGGGCATCGCGGATAATCTGTCGGACGGGGTTGACCGTGCCGAGAGCATTGGACGTATGACAGATTGCGACGAGCCGCGTGCGTTCACCCAGGAGGTTTTCAAATTCCTCGTAGACGAGCTCGCCCGAATCTGCCACGGGCGCTACGACCAGCCTCGCGTCTACCCTTTCGCACAGCAATTGCCAGGGAACGATATTCGAGTGGTGCTCCATCGCCGAGATCAGCACTTCGTCTCCCCCGGAGATGTTGGCCAGTCCGAAGCTGTGCGCCACCAGATTTACGGACTCAGTGGTGCCACGTGTAAAGACAATCTCGCGTGGCTCTCGCGCGTTGATGTACCGGGCGATCCGCGCACGCGCACCTTCGTACGCGTCCGTGGCGGCTTGACTCAGAAAGTGCACGCCGCGGTGCACGTTACTGTTTTCCAACTCGTAGTACCGAACAATTCGGTCGATTACCGAGCGCGGTTTCTGAGTTGTGGCCGCGTTATCGAGGTAGACGAGCTCGTGGTCGTGCACGACCTGATTTAGCGCAGGGAAATCTTCGCGATATGTGGCGGCATCAAACTTGGCCGCTACTTTCTGTGCAGTTGTATCCATCGCATCACCAGCGTGTGGCCGGTTAGGGACGCCCCAGGCTGGGGCAAGCGTCATTTTGCGAGACGATCCTCCACAGCACGTTCCAGTACTTTCCGAAGAGGCTCGACGGCTATTGCGTCAAGGACATCACGGACGAAGGCCTGCAGCATGATTGTTCGCGCACGATCGGCCGTCAGGCCGCGCGAGCGCAGATAGAATAACCCCTCGGCGTCCAGTCGCCCCGTCGTGGCCCCGTGACTGCATTTGACGTCGTCGGCGTAGATCTCGAGTTCCGGCTTGGCGTTCATGCTCGCCTTGTCGCTGAGCACGATGCTCTTGTTCGACTGATAGGCGTTCGTTCTCTGCGCATCGCGACGAACCAACACCCGCCCGTTGAACACGCCCGTCGCACTGTCGTCGAGCACGCCCTTGTAGAGCTCGTTGCTGAAGCAGTCCGGCTGCGCATGATCCACCAGGGTGTGGTTATCGATGTGCATCTCACCCGAGCCGATGAAAAGACCGGTCAGGTGGGACTCGCAATGCTGGGCATCCGGAAGAACGGCTACGTTGTTGCGGATCGTGCCTCCCGAGAGCGTGACGGTACCGCACGAAGCATAACTCGCGCCCTCCTGATAGACGTAGGTTCCGGTGACGGCACTTGTGCCGGGATCGTCCTGAACACGGTAGTAGTCGAATCGGGCATCAGAGCCGATGGTGGCCTCCACGACTGCGTTGAGAAACATGCCTTCTGCATCAACACCCGCGTGCGTCTCCACAACGGTGAGCGAAGCGCCGGGGTCTACAACGAATAGGTGGCGTGCCTGCAAGAAGGTGTCCCGAACGCCCGTTGTGACATTCAAAATGTGCAGCGTACCGGCTTTGACACCGCGGTTCACGTGCACGAACAATCCGTGGCGTGCAAAGGCCGTGTTGAGCGCCGTAAACACGGCATCGTCCGCATCCGCATATCGACCGAAATGCCGGTCGAATACAGGATTGCCGATGGCATCCATGATCGGCACGATCACGGGGCCGTCCGTCGCTATAGACGAAAGGCCGGGCACCATCACTCCGTTGACTAGAACGACAACCGACCCCTCCAGCCCTTCGATAAGGAAGCGGGAAATGTCCTGCGGTCTGAGTTCGGGAACGGCCGGTGCGATTGCGATCTCAAACGGCCTCTCGAGCCTCTTCGAGATGTTGGTGTACTTCCAGTGTTCGTCACGCGGCCCGGGAAAGCCAAGCTCAAGAAAACGATCGAGCGCTCTGTTTCGCTTTTCCGCAAGCGGTTGTCCGCGGCCGTTGAGAATGTGTGGCCGGTTGCGTTCAAAGGCGGCGGCAAATCGGGCTTCCGGCCTATCGGTGCCGATATCTATGGTCTTCACTGCGGTCATCTCACGTTCAAGGTGATGGTCCGGACTCAACCCACAGGGGCCGCGATGGTCTCCTCACGGAGCCAGTCGTACCCTTCCTCCTCCAGGCGGAGGGCGAGGTCCTTGTCTCCTGTCTTGGCGATACGGCCGTCGACGAGAACGTGCACGACGTCAGGCACGATGTAATTGAGCAGACGCTGGTAGTGAGTAATCACCAGGAACGAGCGTTCGGGTCCGCGCAACTGGTTTACGCCGTGCGCTACGATTTTGAGTGCGTCGATGTCGAGGCCCGAGTCTGTTTCGTCCAGGATCGCCAGCCGCGGTTCCAGCATGGCAAGCTGAAAGATTTCGTTTCGCTTCTTTTCACCTCCCGAAAAACCCTCGTTCACCGACCGCTTCTTCAGGTCTGGATTCAGGTCCACAAGGGCCGCCTTCTCGCGCATCATCTTGAGCAACTCGACCGCTGAAAGCGGTTCCTTGCCCTGGTGCTCGCGCACCGAGTTGACTGCCTCTTTCAGGAAGTTCGACATACTCACCCCGGGCAACTCAACCGGATACTGGAAGGCGAGAAAGAGACCTTCTCTGGCTCTTTCGTCCGGCTCCATTTCGAGCAGGTCTCTGCCCAGGTACCGCACCGTCCCACTCGTTACCTCGTAATCTTCCCGTCCTGCTAGAACGGCCGCAAGCGTGCTCTTTCCAGATCCGTTCGGACCCATGACGGCGTGTACTTCGCCGGGCTTGATCGACAATGTGACGCCTTTGAGAATCTCGAAGTCGTCGATGCGGGCACTTAGGTTTTGTATGTCAAGCATCTGGTTGATGGAGTCTTCGTGTTTTCTGCGGCCGCGTCACTTATCCGACGCTGCCTTCGAGTTCAATGGCGAGCAGTTTCTGCGCTTCGACGGCAAATTCCATCGGCAGCTCCGCAAGAATCTCCTTGCAGAAGCCGTTGACGATGAGCTTGACGGCCTCGGCCTCACCGATTCCGCGCTGATTGCAGTAGAAGATCTGGTCCTCGCCCACCTTTGAGGTCGTCGCCTCGTGCTCGACCTGCGCCGTCGGATTGTTGATCTCGATGTACGGAAACGTGTGTGCACCACACTTATCCCCGAGCAGGAGGGAGTCGCACTGAGAGAAATTGCGGGCATCCTCAGCCTTGCGGTTGATTTTCACCAGACCGCGGTAGCTATTGTTGCTAAGCCCTGCCGAGATGCCCTTCGAGATAATGGTGCTGCGTGTGTTTCGGCCGAGGTGCACCATCTTCGTTCCTGTGTCGGCCTGCTGCTTTCCCTTGGTGAAGGCGACCGAGTAGAACTCGCCGACGGAGTCGTCGCCCTTCAGTATCACGCTCGGATACTTCCAGGTGATGGCGCTGCCGGTCTCGAGCTGCGTCCAGGAAATCTTTGCGTTGCGCTCCGCACAGATGCCGCGCTTCGTCACAAAGTTGTAGATGCCGCCTTTGCCGCCTGCGTCACCCGGGTACCAGTTCTGGATCGTGCTGTATTTGACTTCGGCACCTTCGAGCGCAATGATCTCGACGACAGCGGCATGCAACTGATTCTCATCGCGCTGTGGCGCGGTGCATCCCTCGAGATAACTGACGTAGCTGCCCTTGTCCGCAACAATAAGCGTGCGTTCGAACTGCCCCGTTCCCGCCTCGTTGATTCGGAAATAAGTGCTCAGCTCCATCGGACAGCGAACACCCGGTGGTATGTAGCAAAACGAACCGTCGCTGAATACTGCCGAGTTCAGGGATGCGTAAAAGTTGTCGGTGTATGGGACGACGGATCCCATGTACTTTTGCACAAGATCCGGGTGATTGTCGATAGCCTCTCCGAACGAGCAGAAGATGATTCCTTGCTCCGCGAGCTCTTCCTTGAACGTCGTCGCCACCGAAACACTGTCGATGACGGCATCGACCGCGACGCCCGCCAGCTTTTTCTGCTCGGTCAGTGAGATCCCGAGCCGCTCGAAGGTCCGGAGCAGTTCCGGGTCGACCTCGTCGAGGCTCTTGTACTTCGGCTTGCTGTTCGGCGCTGCGTAGTAGCTGATTGCCTGAAAGTCGATCTCCGGGTACTTCAGATGAGCCCAGCGAGGGTAGGCTTGCCTGTCGTGGAGGCCCTGCCAGTGCTGGAGTGCTCGAAGCCGCCACTCCAGCATCCACTCCGGCTCATCTTTCCTCTCCGAGATGAAACGGACCGTGCTTGCATCAAGGCCCACAGGGGCTTTCTCTGACGCGATTTCCGTTACGAATCCGTATTCGTATTCACTTGAGGCGACCTCCTGCAGGAAGTCGTTTTCGGTGTATTCGGCTGGCTCCTGTTCTTTCAAGGCGGTGGCAGATTTGGGCGACAGTATTCTTATTTAGACTCAATCTACGCTTCCGAACCCCATAAGATTCCTCTTTTGAAGGCTATGGACGCAGATTTCGGTGGAATCGTCAACAGGCGTTGACCACGGAAACTAGCCGTGAACAGCGGGTTACACAATCGTTCCCGACCCGGCGCCGAACCTATTCACCGATCATTCAACCCGGTGGTGCGTGGGGAATGCCCAGATGGAGGAAGCAGGGGCCGTTTCGGGTGCTGCGTGCAGCCGGGATCGAAACCGGACCGCCCACGTCGGCGTTCCGACGGCACTATTACGGGCCCTTTTTGTCCCTCAGATGAACATACGTATCACAGATCGCGCCCTCGATCGATTGCGCTCCGTCGCGCTCAGCGAGAGCATCGACCTCAGCTCAACGATGCTGCGCATTGCCGTGGTGCCCGGGGGTTGCTCCGGCCTCACGTATGACCTCGGCTGGGATACGACTCGTAAGCCGGACGACCAGTCGCTCGAGCTTGGCGGAATGATCGTTGTGCTCGACACGAAAAGCCGCCTCTACGCCGACGGGTCCGAGCTCGATTTCACCGACGGTCTCGAGGGCCAGGGCTTTCATTTCCTTAATCCACAGGCGGCGCGGACCTGTGCTTGCGGCGAAAGCTTCGGCTTGTGATCTGGCTACGGTGCCGTTCGCGCCCACGCCAGATAGTCGGTCTCTATAATCCCGTTGCTGTCCACGAAACCTGCGGGCACCTCAAGAACGAAGAGCGCCGGCTCCTCCGACGTAACGTTTTCCGGCGACAATGGCCGTGTATATTTGTGGATGTCGACGATCTGGGAGTCAGCATTCGCGAACAGAATATCCAGAGCAACCGGGGTATTTGCCATCCAGAAGGTCTGTATTTCCTCAACAGGAAAGATGAACAGCATTCCCGTGCCTTCGGGAAATCCTGTTCGTTGCATCATTCCACGCATGCGTGAGGAGTCGGAATCTGCGATTTCGATATCGATCTTCAGATACGGCGCGCCTTCACGCTCGAGACTGAGTTCACCGTGTTTTTCGAAGGCGATTGTCGGAGTAGCGGGCGTGCTGCCCTGGTCCTTACCTCCGCCACAACCAATGCACACGAGAACGGAGACCAGAGACGCAATCGTCGGAGAAACGCCATTCAAGTTCTTTGCCATCGGATCCTAGTCGTTTCGTCGATGCCGTAGCGGCCGACAAAACCGGCGCGCAACTCCAGAACATACTGCGCCGGCCCATCCGATTCGATCGATTGCTCCGAGAGCGGGATCGTGCCCTCGACGATGTTGACGATGGAGGAATCGTCCGCAATGAAGAGTATGTCGAGCGGCATGGGCGTGTTCTTCATCCAGAACCGCTGGTCTTGCGGCTGGGCGTAAACGAACAGCATGCCGCCGCGTCCGGGCAACGATCGCCTGCGCATAAGCCCGATAGCCTGTTCCTCGGGAGACTCGGCGAGCTCGACGGCGATCCTGACAATCACCGATCCGTCCGGTCGCAAAAAGTCCAGCGTTCCCTCGACGTTGAACTTCGGATCTTCGAGGATACTTGTTCGATCCTCGTTCTCGGTGCAGCTCGCAAGGAGTGGCGCTGCGATCAAGAGGGTGGCGGCCCACAAGCGCATCTTCAGACAACCGTTCGTCATCCCAGCACAAGTTTAGACGTGACCAGATCCGCGAGCATCATTCCCTCCGGTGACAGACTCACGATGTCGCTCCGGATCGGATGGATCAGCCCCTCCGACTCGAGCCACGCCAATTCGGTAAGTCGTTCCTCATACAGGTCGACGCCGTATGCGTGTTCCAGGTGGGAGAGGTCGAGGCCGTCGGAGGTTCGCAGTCGGAGCATGATGTACTCGTTAGCGAGCGTATCGAGATCGAGGTTCTCGCGTAATTCGATGGGCGAGTGTCGTCCTTCGATAAGCGCCTCATAACGCTTCAGGTTACGAATATTGGCCCACCGCCGAGCCGGAAGTCCGGACCACCAGAAGGAGTGCGCCGAAGGCCCGAATCCCAGGTAGTTGCGGTGTTCCCAGTAGAGTTGATTGTGTTCGGATCGGTGTCCAGGCAACGCAAAGTTTGAAACCTCGTAGTGTTCGTACCCGCTATCCGTCAGGTATGACATCGTGAATCGGTACAGGTCGGACATCTCGTCCTGGCTTTTAGGTGTAACCTTACCCGTTTGAATTTGCTTGTAGATTGGTGTGCGTTCTTCGATGGTCAGGCCATACGTGGAGATGTGTGGCACCTGTTGTTTGACGGCCATTTCCAGGTTGGCCGCCCAATACTCCGTCGGCTGTCCCGGAAGTCCGAAAATCAGGTCGATAGAGAAGTTGTCGAAGCCGGCATTTCGCGCATTCGCGATCACACCGTTGGCCTGTGCGGCATCATGGCTTCGGTTGATCTCTTGCAGGTCCGAATCAAAAAACGACTGAACGCCGATGCTGAGGCGCGTCACACCGAGAAAACGAAGCTGTTCGAGATACTCGGGTGAATCGTCACCGGGATTCAGTTCGAAGGTCACCTCTCGCGGTTCGACGGCGCCAAAGTGTTCCGTGATTCCGGCAAAGACCATGGAGACCTCGTCGGCGTCCAGCACGGATGGCGTGCCCCCGCCGAGGTACAACGTCTCGATTGGTTCCTTCTGTCCGTACGTGTGGCCGGCGTGGGCCATCTCGTGACGCAGCGCGCGCAGAAAGGGAGTGTGCGTTTTCGCCGTCGTAACGAAGTAGAAGTCGCAGTACGTGCAGCGTCGGGCGCAGAAGGGAACGTGGATGTAGAGACCAGCCATGCGTGGGCGATTCCGGACGCCTGTCGGCCGGAACCGCGTCTCATGCTTCAGAAGATGATGCCGAACCGAATGGGGAGATTGAACTGTACGTCGTCTTTTTCGATCACGATCGCCGGATCGATCTCATAGTAGACGGAAGTCTCACCAATCAGTTGTGCACGCCCAACACCAAAGTGTACGGTGGGTCCGCCCTCGGAGTCTGAGGTGGGTATGTAGGCGCCGACTCCGCCCATCACGTATGCGGCCCTTTCTCCTCCCGGAAGCGTGACAATCAGGGAAAGCTGCGGGTCGAAAGCGTAATCCGCGTTGTCGCGGCCGCTGAATATGAAGCCTGTGACCCCGAGGTCCAGTCCGATCGAAAGGTTGGCGTTTGCCGGGATCGCGGCGCGCCCGTGGAGACCCAGACCTACGCCGTCACTCGTGGTTGCCAGGACGTTAAAGCCGATGCCATACCGGGGCTGAAGCGCCTGGCCGTAGGCCGTCTTTGGCAGCACGGGCGCCAGGCAAAACACGGCGACCAAGCACAGCTGTGTGCATGTGGGTGCGATCGTACGATTCGTCATCGTGACCACTGGGATGATGGGATGATGGTGGGCCGGTCAAGATACGGCGCAGTACGGGTCTGCCCATGCCGGGGTTCGTGCAACGCGAAATCCGGCCCCTGCTTTCCCTGAAAATTTGCTTGAGCCGCCACAGCCGTTTCGTAAGTTCGGGCGCCGGTATGCCGGGCTGCGATCCCATCCTCGGCATGCCATCTCGTCGATTCTGGTATTGCGCATGCGGTTTTGCATCTGCATCAAGCAAGTCCCGGACGTTAATGCACCTGTGCATACGGGACGCATGGTGCTCAACGCCTATGATGCCTCGGCGGTTGAGGAGGCGCTCGTTCTGAGGGAGGCTCACGGCGGGAGCGTCGATGTCGTTCTGGTCGGACCCCGGTCGGCCTCGGAAACAATTCGGAAGGCCCTCGCCATGGGTGCCGACGCCGCGTACCATGTCGTGACACCCGACGACGCGACCCATGACTCATTTGCGATCGCAACCATTCTCTCCCGGTTCTTTGCCGACCCTGACTACGACGTCATCGCCTGTGGCAAGCAGTCGCAGGACACCGACGCTGGTCTCACCGGGCCGATGCTGGCCACGCTGCTTGGCCGCCCGTACACTTCGAACGCCGTTGGCCTGCAGATATCTGAGGACGCACTGATCGTACGGAGACAGGGCGACGCGGGTCAGGAGATGTTGCGGCTCCTGCCACCGTGTCTGGTCACGTGTTCGAACGACATGAACGATCCTCGCATTCCGAACCTCCGCGGAATCATGGCGGCGAAGAAGAAGGAAATTGCCGTGATCGACGCGGCCGACCTGGCGGGTTCGGTCGAGGCGCGTATCGAAGTCCTGTCCGTCGATGAGATGCCAATGCGCGAGGCGGGCATTGTGCTGGAGGGCGACGCCGCCGAGGCGGCCACCGAGCTTGTGCGCCGCCTACGTGACGAAGCGAAAGTGATCGAATAGGCTGAGTCGATGGAAAAGGTGCTTTGTTTCGCAGCGGTGCATGACGGAAGGATCAAGAGATCCTCACTCGAGATAATCTCGCGCTTCGCGCAGATCGCCGACGTCGCCGTTGAGGCTGTAATTGTCGACCCGGATGCAACCGCAGTGGCGGGGGAAGCGGCGAGGTTTGGTGCGGCACGCGTGCACGTGGTCGAGGAAGAGAGGTGGGCGAGGGGAGTGAATGTGTCGTTGATCGCTTGTCTCGTCTCGGCTTTTCGATCGAGCGGGGCGTCGGTTCTGGCGTTCGGATCGACTGAGGCCGCCAAAGACATACTTGGTGCACTTGGCATTCGCCTGGAAGCATCCGTGCTCCCCGATGTGTCGACGATCGATCTCGTGAACGGAGTGTGGGAAGCGCGCCGGCCGGTAATGGCTGCGAAGCGATCGGCACGGGTCCGCGCCAGGTCGCGGCCGGTTGTGGTGTCGGTTCGCTCAGGATCGTACACCGCCGTCGAAGCGCCGGTGCAACTCGACGTTGTCCAAGTTCCGCTGGACGGCACCGAGGTGGCCGCCGGTCCGGAGCTGCAGGAGGTGATAACGACCAGCGGCGGGACTGTGGATCTCGCCGAAGCACGCGTCGTCGTTGCCGCGGGACGCGGTGTGAAAGATGACGAGGGCGCCCGGCTGGTCAACGAGCTCGCCGCCGTGCTGGGTGCAGCCGTGGGTGCGACCCGGGCCGTCGTCGAGTCGGGACTCTATCCCGCCACGGCACAAATCGGCCAGACCGGAAAGGTCGTCTCGCCCGAGCTATATTTCGCAGTTGGCATCTCAGGCGCAATACAGCATGTCGCCGGGATGGTGAACAGCCGGGTCATAGTGGCAATCAACAAGGATGCGGATGCCCCGATCTTCGAGTACGCGACCTACGGTATTGTTGGCGATCTCTACAGAGTGGTTCCTGAGATCCTGGAAGCATTGAGACGCGCGGGTGCGGGCTGACCAGCCGTTACATGGAAGAAAAGTTCGACTGCATCATCGTAGGTGGCGGCATCGCCGGGCTAAGCGCGGCCATGACACTCGCCCGCGCAGACCGCCGCTTCCTGTTGATCGAACGGGGCGAATTCTGTGGCGCGAAGAATGTGTCGGGTGGCGTGTTGTGGGGTTCCGATTTGCAACGCCTCGTTCCGGACTACTGGCAACGGGATCACGGCTTCGAGCGCTTCGTGTCTCATCGACGCCTGACGTTCATGGATGGCGGTGCGGCCTTCAGCGTTGATTTCAAATCGGACCACTATCGAACACCGCCATACTCGGGTGTCATCGTTCTCCGAGCCCGCTTCGACGAATGGCTCGCAGCCCGAGTGCAGGAAGCCATTGACGTCTCGGCAGCAGCTGATGAATCGTTTCTTGCAACGAATGTTCTCGTTGACCGGCTGCTAGTAGAGGACGGGCGAACAATCGGTATTCAGGCCGGTGACGAGCAGTTCTTTGCCGATTGTGTTCTGGTATGCGAAGGTGTCAACAACCTGCTCACTAGACAGGCCGGCATCGAGCCGGAATACGTACCGGCTGATCACGTCGCCGTAGGTGTCAAGGAAGTCATACGGCTGGACCGAGTGGTCTTGGAAGATCGCTTTCAGCTATCCGGGGACAGCGGCTTTACAAACGAAATCGTGGGCTACGCCACCCGCGGGGTTGAGGGAGGAGGTTTCGTATACACCAATCGCGATTCGTTATCGGTTGGCCTCGTGCTCGGAATGTCCGATCTACGTGACAAAGGACTGAAGCCGTACGATGTTCTGAGCGACTTCAAGGAGCATGCGTACGTGGCCGACATGATCCGCGGCGGTGACGTCCTCGAGTATTCGGCGCACGTAGTGTCGACCGGCGACGTGGCAGCCGTTCCGGAGCGGCTCTACGGTGATGGACTGTTGATTGCCGGCGAGGCCGCTCATCTTCTGCTGAATGCCGGTCGAGCGATCCAGGGTATGGACTACGCCATGAGATCCGGGATACTTGCGGCTGAAACGGTAGTTGCAGCAGCTTCGGGAGGCGATTTCGGCGCGAGCAACCTGAGCGGCTATCAGCAACGCCTGGATGAGAGCTTCGTCATGCAGGATATGCGACGGTTTCAGGATGCCGTCCACGTCTTGCACAGCCCGACTATGTACTCGAAAATGCCTCGTGTCCTGTGTGATTTCGGGCGCGACTTCTTTACGGTGCGCAGTGAGCCGACCCCCAAAGCAACCGCCTCGTTTCGCCGGGCCGCGAAGAAGCACGTGGGACTCTGGGAGCTTGTGAAGCTGGGCGTGCGTGCAGCCCGGTCCCTGTAGGTGAGGCCTATGAAACGACTTTCGATTTCAGAGCGTCTTGGTAAGGTGGCCTACCGCAATCAGGGGCGGGCCGATGTGCGTGCGCACATCGAGGTCGACACGTCCATCTGTAACGGCACGTGTCCGCACAAGTGCACCACATACGTCTGTCCCGCCAACTGCTACACGCTCAGCGAAGCGGGTACGGTGCAATTTCAGTTCGAAGATTGTATCGAGTGCGGCACCTGCTTATATGCGTGCGATCAGGGTGCGGTCGTGTGGAGGTACCCGGACCCGGAGCAGGGCCGCGGAGTTAACTGGAACCTCGGGTGAATGTATGAACGACCTTTTGGATCGACTCAAGAAAGCAGCCAGCATCAGTGCGGAAGCATCACAGGTGGACAGCGGATTGTTCGTTTCGGGTACGAACGTCTTACGTTGCAGCCTGTGCGGTGGTGACGAATTCAGGAAAGGAGTAGTGGACATTACGTGGAAGGCGGAAACAGGCAAGACAAAGGAAAAGCGCTCGATCTATGCTCTGGAATGTGAGCGTTGTTCACGCATCGAGTTGTTCCGAGACAGCCCCCGCCTGGTTAAGAAGGCCTAACGAGTGTATCAGAAAATGCCCAAGACCGTATTCAACAAAGACGACGCGTTTCTCTTTGAGGAGATGCTCCCTGAGGAAGATCGGCTGATCATGGAGTCGGCGCGCGAGTATGCTCAGACGCGACTTGAGCCGCGCGCATTAGAAGGCAACCAGGACGAAGTCTTTCATCCGGAGATTCCCGCAGAGCTGGGCGAGCTTGGATTACTCGGTGCAACGATTCCGCCAGAGTATGGAGGCTCCGGCGTGAGTTACACCGCCTACGGACTCATCGCGCGCGAGCTTGAGCGCGTGGACTCTGCGTACCGCTCGTTTTGTTCGGTCCAGTCGTCGTTGGTGATGTATCCCATACACAGATTCGGATCGGAGGAATTGAAACAGCGGCTTCTGCCGCGCCTGGCCACGGGCGAACTCATCGGCTGCTTCGGTCTCACGGAGCCGGACCACGGCTCGGATCCCGGTTCGATGACTTCGACAGCAAGCCGCGTAGACGGAGGCTGGGTGCTTAACGGTGCTAAGATGTGGATCACGAACTCGCCGGTCGCGGACGTTGCCGTAGTCTGGGCCAAGGAGCGGGGTACTGCGGACGACGGCGTGATTCGGGGGTTCGTCCTCGAAAAGGACATGCCCGGCTGGTCGGCGCCCAAGACGCACAACAAGATGTCGCTGCGCGCATCGATCACGGGAGAGATCGTGATGGAGGATTGCTTCGTGCCGGACACGCACGTGTTTTCGGACGTGCGGGGTCTACGAGGACCGTTCGCATGTTTGAACAGCGCCCGATACGGGATCGTCTGGGGAGCGCTTGGAGCGGCGGAAGACTGCTATCAGCGAGCGCGCACGTATGTGTCGGAAAGGAGCCAGTTCGGGCATCCGCTGGCGTCTATGCAGCTTATCCAGACAAAGCTCGCTAACATGATCACCGATATCACCCAGATGCAGTTACTGTCGTGGCGGCTGGGTAACCTTATGGACCAAGGTCGCGCGGTGCCGTCTATGGTTTCATTAGCAAAGCGTAACAATTGCGGGAGGGCGCTTGAGATCGCCCGGACGGCACGCGACATGCTTGGGGGTAATGGTATTACGGGCGAATATCGTGTCGTTCATCACATGGTTAATCTGGAGAGTGTCAACACCTACGAAGGGACCTATGATATCCATGGGCTCATTCTGGGCAGAGAGATTACAGGTATCCAGTCCTTTGTACCGCTGGGCAACGCGGCAGAACCTGCGGAGGCGCCCCGGAAGATGGCCGGGCAGGAGAGCGGCGCCTGACGCCGACGTTCAGCAACACTGGTAACAACGAGCGGCGCTCCGCGTAGAGACCCAAACGCACACAGGCAAAGAGTATGGAAGAATTGCTGGTCGTCGTTATCGTGTTCGGTTCGGCGCTGGGAGCGTTGTATCTCGTGCTGGACTATCTCCGATCCAAGAGAGTCGGGCACAGCGCCAAGCCCGACCAGAGCCTGACAACCTCAGAACTGACCGCGCTTATAGACGAGTCCGTGGCCAAGTCGGTCAAGCGCCTGGAGAAGCGCATCGAGAATCTTGAGGCGATCGTCGTCGATGAGCCGGTGGCATCAGCCAGCGCGCCCCGTCTGTCCGTTCCGGACGAAGACGAATACGCCTCAGGCGGCCGCGAAGCGGGGCGTGAGAGGACCCGCTAATGGACGCGGTGCCGGGAATGTGGCGCGGCCGGCGTCGGCAGCTCAGCCTAGTGCCACGCAGATTTCGTAGAGGCTTCTAAGCCGCTACGGTTGCCGCCTCTTCCTGCTCCTTCAGATTCGCCTGTGCGGCTGCCAACCGCGCGATCGGCACGCGGAACGGTGAGCACGAAACGTAGTCCATCCCAATCCGGTAGCAGAAACCGACCGAAGCCGGATCTCCACCGTGTTCACCACAGATGCCAACCTTCAGGTCCGGCTTGACGGATCGACCCAACTCGGTACCCATCTGCACGAGCTTCCCTACGCCTTCGAAATCGATCGTCTGGAAAGGGTCACCCGACAGAATCTTGTTCTCGACGTAATACGGTAAGAACTTTCCAGCATCGTCACGGCTGTATCCGAAGGTCATCTGCGTCAGATCGTTCGTGCCAAAGGAGAAGAATTCGGCTTCCTTGGCGATCCGGTCAGCCGTTAGAGCAGCGCGCGGAATCTCAATCATGGTACCGACGAGGTAGTCGACGCGGCGTCCCGTTTCCTCGAACACCTTTTCGGCCGTGCTGCGAATCACGCGCGCCTGGTTTTCGAACTCTTCCAGCGTCCCGATCAGCGGGACCATTATTTCCGGCAACACTTCGACGCCTTGGCCGGCCAGCTCGACGGCCGCCTCGATGATCGCCCGCGTCTGCATCTCCGTAATCTCCGGGTACGTTACGCCCAGCCGACAGCCGCGATGACCGAGCATTGGATTCAGTTCCGCGAGCGCCTCGACCTTGGCTTTAACCTCTGCCGCTGAGATACCGAATTCCTTAGCCAACTCTGCCTGCTCCTCGTCCTCATGTGGAAGGAATTCGTGCAGGGGCGGGTCCAGAAGACGGATTGTTACCGGGAAGCCGTCCATCGCCTTGAAGATGCCTATGAAGTCGGCCTTCTGGTAAGGCAGCAGCTTTGCCAGTGCACCGCGGCGTTCTTCTTCGTTGGAGGCCATGATCATCTCGCGCATTCGCGTGATTCGATCACCCTCGAAGAACATGTGCTCGGTCCTACACAGGCCGATGCCGACTG
This sequence comes from Rhodothermales bacterium, assembly GCA_041589075.1. Taxonomy (GTDB): domain Bacteria; phylum Bacteroidota; class Rhodothermia; order Rhodothermales; family JABDKH01; genus JBFHWK01. The sequence continues at coordinate 6,134 of JBFHWK010000003.1, read as the reverse complement.
CACCCAAAGACCGCGCACGGGCCGCATCGGCTGGCGTGTCCGCGTTCGTTCGGACATTAAGTGTCTGAAACTCTCCAACCCAGGACATGAACTTCTCGAAGTTGCCGCCTACTTCCGGCTGCATCAGCTCCTGCTTGCCTAGAATGATCTGCCCTGTTGATCCATCGATCGAGATCCAGTCGCCTTCCTTTACCGTGACCCGGCCGTCGGTGAATTCCTTCGTGTCGTAGTTCACGACGATATCGCCGCAGCCCGCCACGCACGGCTTTCCCCAACCGCGTGCCACGACGGCCGCATGGCTTGTCATGCCGCCGCGCGATGTGACGATTCCCTCGGCCGCGTGCATCCCCCCGACATCCTCGGGACTTGTTTCGATCCGAACCAGGATCACTTGTCGCCCTTCTTCTTTCGCCGTCTCCGCATCGTCCGCACTGAATACGGCCTCACCGACGGCCGCTCCCGGCGACGCAGGCAGCCCCTTCCCGATGACCTTGTCCTGGAAAGACTTCCGATCCTTGAAGCGCGGATGCATCAATTGATCGAGATGTCGGGGCTCGACGAGCTTCTCGACGGCCGTCCGCGGATCGACAAGACCTTCTTCGACCATGTCGACGGCAATCTTGACCGCAGCCGTACCCGTACGCTTTCCGCTCCGCGTCTGCAAGATATATAACGTGCCTTCCTGAATCGTAAACTCGATATCCTGCATGTTCTGGTAGTGTACCTCGAGCTCGTGCGTCCAGTGCACGAGTTCAGCGTACGCGTCGGGAAGGTGATCCTTGAGCCTGCTGATATCCTCGGGCGTCCGGATCCCGGCGACGACGTCTTCACCTTGCGCGTCAATCAGATACTCGCCGTACAGAATGCGTTCGCCGGTTGAGGGGTCGCGCGTAAAGCAAACACCGGTACCGCTGGTTTCGCCCATGTCCCCGAAGACCATCGCCTGGACGTTTACGGCCGTACCGATCAGGCCCGTGATCTGGTTGATTCTGCGATACTTGATCGCGCGATCAGAATTCCAGGAATTGAAAACGGCGTTGATCGAAAGGTGCAGTTGCTCCCACGGGTCTGTGGGAAACATAAATCCTGTGTGTCTCCGGTAGATAGCCTTGTACCGTTCGACGAGCGACTTCAGTTGTTCGCCATTCAGGTCCACGTCGCTTTCGACACCGGCCTCCGCCTTGAGGCTTTCGAGTGATTCTTCAAAATGGGCATGATCGACGCCCATGACCACGTCCCCAAACATGTCGATAAACCGCCGGTACGCGTCATACGCGAAGCGTTCGTTTCCTGAACGCTGCGCCAGTCCGCGGGCGACGTCGTCGTTGATGCCGAGGTTCAGCACGGTGTCCATCATGCCCGGCATCGATACCGCGGCACCGCTTCGCACCGAGACCAGGAGGGGGTTGTTTTGATCGCCGAATCCGAAGCCGAGCGCCTGCTCGAGATGTGCGATGCCTTCGGCAACGGCTTCCTTCAAACCTTCCGGCCAAGAGCCTTCGTGCTCATCAAAATAGCGGCAGCTCTCCGTGCTGATGGTAAATCCCGGCGGAACCGGCAGGCCGGTTGCGCTCATTTCGGCGAGGTTCGCACCCTTGCCGCCGAGGAGCGCACGCATCTCCTTCCCGCCTTCGGCAGTGCCGTTGCCAAATTTATAGACTAGCTTCTCTGATATCGCTGCCATAATGCTGCTGACGTTGATCGGGGTAGATTAGGGTGATGGCGATACTGAGGGCGCAACGCCATTGATGATGATCCGGCGCCTGAGCGGAGTCCAAGAACATAAATTCGTGAATCGCTGGCCGATATATGGTGAGTACTCGTTGTTTTCATTGACTTTTGGCTCGATTTGACGGTCTTCGACACAGTCGGTCGTTGCTGCGCGTCCGGAACGTACCGGCCCAAGTCGCGTGAGAGGGGGTCAAAAATCGGCCGTGTGCGCTTCCCGGCACTGAGCCGCGCTAATATCATCTGATTCCGAATGAAAAAACTCGTCGTCGTAGAGTCTCCGACCAAGGCACGGACGATCAAGAATTATCTGCCGTCGGCCGAGTACCAGGTCGAGGCAAGCATGGGACATATCCGCGATTTGCCCGCGTCGGCGTCGCAGATTCCGGCGGCGGTCAAGAAGGAGCCCTGGTCCCGCCTTGGCATCAACGTGGACGACGACTTCGAGCCGCTCTACGTGGTTTCTTCCGACAAGAAGAAGGTCGTACAGCATCTCAAGAAATCGCTGAAAGGCTCGTCCGAACTTTTTATTGCGACGGACGAAGACCGCGAGGGTGAGTCGATTGGGTGGCATCTGGTCAGCGTACTGAATCCCAAGGTGCCCGTGCGACGAATGGTCTTTCATGAGATAACCAAGGAGGCCATCGAGGAAGCACTCGAGCACACCCGCGATATCAATTTCGATCTTGTCGACGCGCAAGAAACGCGTCGCATTCTGGATCGGCTCGTCGGCTACTCTATTTCGCCTCTTCTGTGGAAGAAGATAGCGCCGCGCTTGTCGGCCGGACGGGTGCAGAGTGTTGCTGTTCGGCTAATCGTTCTTCGGGAGAAGGAACGAATTGCGTTTGTGCCGGCATCCTACTGGAGTCTGAAGGCATCGCTTGCCCCGAACGGGTCGTCGTTCGAGGCGACGCTGACACAGATTGAGGGGGTGCGTGTTGCGATCGGTCGAGACTTCGACGATCAGACGGGGCGACTGCGTTCCGATTTCGTTGACGGAAAAGACGTCGTCGTCGTTTCTGAAGAGGAAGCGAGGCGTATGGCGGACGCTCTTCCGTCGAACGCGTGGGCTGTCAGCGATGTGGAAGAGCGACGAGCTACACGATCGCCGGCGCCTCCGTTCATCACATCGACGTTACAACAGGAGTGTAGTCGCAAACTCGGTCTGTCTGCGCGCCAAACGATGCAGGTGGCGCAGCGGCTGTACGAGGAGGGATACATTACCTACATGAGAACCGATTCGACCACGCTGTCACAGGAAGCGCTGGATGCGAGTCGGGCCGCCGTTCGCAGCCGATATGGTGCAGAGTACCTGAGTGAGCGTGTGCGGACGTATGCAAGTACGGTCGCGAATGCCCAGGAGGCGCACGAAGCCATCCGGCCGGCAGGGCGCGCCATGCTTACCGCGGCGGAACACGGACTTAAGGGTCGGGAGCGCTCGGTATACGATCTGATCTGGAAGCGTACGGTTGCGACGCAGATGGCAGACGCACGTTTGCTGTTTACGACCGTTCACGTGGCCGTCTCGGATGGTGACCGGGAAGTGCGATTCCGCGCAACCGGTAAGCATATCGAGTTTCCCGGATTCTTCAGGGCGTACGTCGAGGGCTCTGACGACCCCGACGCAGCGCTCGACGATCAGGAGCAGCCGCTGCCCTCCGTGAAGGCAGGTGACGAACTTAAGTGCCTCGAGCTTGAGGCAACCGGTCACGAAACCAAGCCGCCGGCACGATACACCGAGGCATCCCTGATAAAAGTCCTCGAAAGTGAAGGGATCGGCAGGCCCAGTACCTATGCGACGATCATGGACACGATCGTTAATCGCGGCTACGTAAGGCGCCAGCGATCACAGCTTGTGCCGACGTTCACGGCGTTCGCAACAAACAGTCTGCTCGAAGACCAGTTTGAGAATCTGGTCGACGTCGGTTTCACCGCGGAAATGGAACGCGTCCTCGATCAGATCGCCACGGGTGACACGAAATCGAAGCCCTATCTTCGATCGTTTTATGCCGGCGATGAGGGCTTGCAGCAGCGGGTCGAAGCGGGCCTCGACGAGGTCGATGCCCGCGCGGTATCGACGATATCTTTTCCGAAGTGGTCCCCCTATGAGGTGCGCGTAGGTCGCTACGGGCCCTATGTCGAACATGAAGTCGACGGTGAGCGCAAGGTGGCCTCGCTTCCGGCCGATCTGGCGCCGGGCGATGTTACGCGGCAGCTGCTGGACGAACTCATAGAGGCCTCGCAGAAGTCCGATAAGCCGCTCGGACAAGACCCGTCCACTGGATTGCCCGTCTTCCTGAAGCAGGGCCCGTACGGCTGGTACGTGCAGCTCGGCGGTGAGGAGGCGGACGGAAAACCACCCCGCAAGTCCGTTCCCCGCAATATGGAATCGGAAAGGATCGATTTGACGAAAGCGTTGCAACTACTAGCGCTGCCCCGTGAGCTGGGCAAGCACCCCGAATCCGGACACCCGATCGTCACAGACATCGGCAGGTACGGACCCTACGTGCAGCACGGTAAGACGTATGCATCGCTGAAGCGGGAAGACGACGTGCTCACGGTGGCGTTGCCCCGCGCTCTCGAATTACTAGCGGCCAAGGAAGGAAAGAACAAACCGCTCCGGTCGTTGGGGGAACATCCGGAGACAGGCGAGCCTGTGGAGGTGTTCGACGGCCGTTTCGGACCGTACGTCAGACACAAGCGAACCAACGCGTCGCTTCCGGAAGGAATCAGCACGGACGATATTACCCTCGAGGCTGCTGTCACACTCATTGAGGAGAAGCAGTCGAGGAAGGCCAAGGGCAAGGCGAAGAAGAAGGCGACGAAGAAGAAGGCGACGGCAAAGAAGAAGGCGACGAAGAAGAAGGCGACGGCAAAGAAGACGTCCAGAAAGTAGGTGGCCAGGAAGCGATCGAATGCCACCAGTCAAAAAGATGGTTAATGCCGGCTCTGTCGTGCGAGGCCAACGTTAGCGTCCCACGTCTTTCTCACCGTCTCGAATCGACTCGAGAATACTGAGGTAGCTGGCCCACCGTTCCTGACTAATGTCGCCGCGATCGACCGCGTCGATTACTGCGCAGTCGGGCTCGTGATCATGGACGCAGTTCGGGAAGTGACAGTCGTCCAGGAAAGGCACAAACTCGACGAAGTAATGAGACAGTTCCTCGGTCGGAATATCGACGATGCCGAATTCACGTATTCCCGGAGTGTCGACGACCAGCCCACCGCTCGCCAGTTCGTGAAATGCGGCGTTCGTTGTAACGTGCGTACCCTTGCGCGTGCGCTCGCTTACTTCACCGGTACGCAGCTCGAGTTCCGGCTCGACGGCATTCAGCAGTGACGACTTGCCCACTCCGGACGGCCCCGCGAGCACGGTGATACGTCCCGGGAGTTGCACGCGGAGCGCCTCAACGCCCTCTCCGCTGACCGCACTTGTCCGCAACACTTCATATCCGACACCCTCATATAGCCGGCACCAGAATTCGACAGCATCCCGTATACGGTTGTTGATGAGGTCGTACTTGTTGACGATAAGCCCGACAGGTATTCCGTACGCCTCTGCCATAACAAGGAAGCGGTCCACGAAACCGGGATTGAGCTTCGGTTTCAACGTTGATTGGACGACCCAGCAGAAGTCGACGTTCGCCACCATGACGTGCTCCAGCCCGACCCGTCGGCCGGCCGCGCGACGAACGATCTGATTCCTCCGCGGATGCACTTCGACGATCAGTCCGGTGCCGTCGTCGAGTGGACGGACAGTGACCTCGTCGCCTACCGCGATGGGATTGGTCTCACCTTTCCGCGTTAGGCGAAACTTTCCGCGAACTTTGCAGGACACGAGGCCATCGTCGGTACGGACATTGTACCAGCTTCCGGTTGACTTGTAGACGACGCCTTTTGCGTCTGCGTTGGCAGTTTCTTTCATGGTGCGTCGCTGTCACCCTCTTCGGTCGTGCCGGCCGCGGCACGGTTCAGTGAAACCTGGCCCGGGTGTCTACGTCTACTCTCCACGGTGGACACTCAATTCGATACGTAACGGTTTTACAGCAATGTCCGAGCAGGAAAAACAGCGATCAAAAGAATATAGCAGGGTCCGGGACACTTTCGACAAGCTGTCGCTGGACGAGCAGGCATCCTTCCTCGTTGAGGCTGTTTTCAGCACAGTGACGCGTGGCATCGAACGAGCCAGCGAGACGATGACCGAGGAACTCAATACCCTTTTCGAACAGGCGCAGCGAGGTGCCGAAAAGGGCAAAGCGAAGTCGGAACAGGGTGCGCAGTCGAAAGACGGCACAAAGTCCAAAAAGACGAAGAGTTCCTCGACCGGCAAGGCCAAGACCGGTAAGCGCAAGGCCAGCAGCCGCAAGAAGGCCGCCGGCAAGTCGAAGAAGCCTCCGTCCTCATGA
>JBFHWK010000002.1:0-53074 GCA_041589075.1 Rhodothermales bacterium | reverse complement strand
GCCAAACTCGTACAAGTCGGAGGGTTCGGGGTCCTCCATTTCACTGTTACGCTGCGCGACGACACCAATCAAACGGTCTCCCGCGAACGCGTCTTTGACCAGGCTCAAGGACGTGTCACGCCCCACTGTTATCGGAAGAACCACGCCCGGGAAGAGCACCGTATTTCGCAGTGCGAGAATCGGAAGTGACTCCGGCACCTCGGACGTACTCATTTCCTTCTCCTCGTCCGGAGTCGGGAGAGGGATACTCTGCTCCAGGTCCTCGTCGGTTATCATCCAAAGCGAATGGTTCGAGATCAAAGTCGGAATCACGCGAACAGTGGTCGTAGCGCCCGCGAGCGCTGGGTTAGGAGGGTAAGGCGACTCAGGGCCACCGGAGTGGCTGAAATCTCAAAAACCAGGCCAACTGACCGGACTGCCATTGTGTCGGGTTGGGGGGCGAAAACGGGCGTCAGCCGGCCCCTTCGGCCGTTGACGGCATCAGCAGGTCCTGTACTGCGGCCTCGAGTGCTTCTGACCTGCACGGCTTGGTCAGAACAAGGGTGACACTGCGGTCCGGCTCCCCTGCGTCCGTATCGCCGGTCAACAAGACGATGGGCGTATCGGGCAAGAACTTGCGAATATTAGACGCCAGCTCGCGGCCCGACATGTCGGGCATGCCTTGGTCGGTAAAAACGATATCAAAGTGACGATCCTTACACCGTTGAATTGCCTCGGGTCCCGATCCGGCTTCGACAACCTCGTGTCCGCGTCGTGACATAAGCTTTGCAATGACGTTGCGAACCATCGGCTCGTCGTCGACGACAAGTATCCGGGCCGACCGACGACGCATATCCTCTTTGGTGGACGCCGTTTCACTGAGCCGCGCTGCTGCGGGCGGAAACGTCAGGGTGAACGTTGTTCCGAAACCCAGACTTGTGTCCACCGTGATGTCGCCGTCATGCTCCTGAACGGTGCTGTAACAGACGGCAAGCCCCATGCCTGTTCCTCGCTTTCCCTTGGTTGTAAACATCGGCTCGAAGATCCGCGCGCGAACGCGGTCGGTCATACCTGTTCCGTTATCGGAAAACTCGACACGTACCAGTCCTTCCGCTCCAACCGCCGTCCGTATCGCGATGTGACCGCCCTGTGGAAGGGCTTGCACGGCGTTGAGGATCAGGTTAACAAACACGTCCCGAAGTTCGGACGGCGCACCGAGTATGCTCGGGATATCCTCGAACTCAGTGACCGTGTCGATCTGAATGCCTTGCCGGCGCGGCTCGTTATACCAGTACGGACGCGTCAAGGCCACCGAGTCCTCGATAATTCTACGTAGGTCCACAACTTCGAACTCTCGGTCGCGCTCCTGTCGAAGATACTGCTGGATCTTGCGGACGAGAGCGGCGCCGTCCAGCGAGGCTGTTTCCATTGTTGCAAGGTGCTCGCGCGCCACCTCGAAATGCGGTTCCTCAGCGGCAATTCGCTTCAAGAGTTCGGTGTGTCCCAGGATGGCGCTGAGCAGATTGTTGAAGTCGTGGATTATCCCCATCGTCATGCGCCCGAGTGTTTCCATGCGGTGCCGTTCCGTCTGGCTGAGCATCCACGACGTCGGCTCGGCCAGCACTTCACCTGTGACTATGACGGCGGCGGTCGAGGCGGACTCGCCGCGGGGCAGAACGACGGGCAGGAAGTGCAGCAGGACGGGAAGCGGCTGGTCCCGAGCCGGGTGCTTAACCATGAAGAGGCGGTTGGTGGCCATTTTTCCCGCCGCGGCTCCGGTCAGGTAGCTCCGGATCAGCGGCCGGTCCTGGACCGGCAGTCGGTCCCAGACTTGTTGCGCGCCGCCAAATACCGACTCCCACGCTGGATTGTGCGACGACAATTCGGTCGACGGCAGGAAGGTGGCTACGATGAGCTCGGGCTCGAGCGCAAGTGATGTTTCGGCCGCCTCCATCACGGAGTTCTGCACTAGATTGGGACGCCGCCGGAGGCTTGCGCGGCACCGTTTGGGACCGCCCGCATCCTCGCGACAACAAACTGGCGGGATTCAAGTTTATTCGTGAGGCACGGGAATTTAAGCAATTTACGCATAGGTATACGTCGAATGTGGCACGAGAACATTCTCGGGACCATAGGCAATACGCCGCTGGTACGGCTGAATCGGGTCGCCGCGGGGGCTCCGTGCACCGTGCTGGCCAAGGTTGAGTACTTCAATCCGGCGGGTTCGGTCAAGGACCGAATCGGCGTAGCGATGCTCAAGGCGGCGGTCGAAAAAGGGGACGTCACCCCGGGCGGTACCATCATTGAGGGCACCAGTGGCAATACGGGGGCCGGCGTGGCGCTTGCAGCGATCGCAATGGGGTACAAGTGCATCTTCACGACAACCGACAAGCAAAGCCAGGAAAAGATCGACGTGCTCAGAGCCCTCGGTGCCGAGGTCCGGGTGTGTCCCACCAACGTCGCGGCCGACGATCCGCGATCCTACTACTCGGTAGCCCGCCGACTGGCCGAAGAGATTCCGAATTCGGTGCATCTGAACCAGTACGACAACCCGGCCAACGAACAGGCGCACTACGAAACGACCGGCCCCGAGATCTGGGAACAGACGGAAGGGCGTGTCACCCACCTCGTTGTCGGATCTGGAACCGGCGGTACCGTATCGGGCACAATGCGTTACCTTAAAGAGCGAAACCCGAACGTGAAGGCAATCGGAGTGGATCCGTACGGTTCCGTCTACTACAAGTACTTTCACGAGCGAGTCTTCGACGAGAACGAGATCTATCCGTATATCACCGAAGGTGTAGGCGAAGACATCCTTGCGGGAAACATGAACTTCGACATGGTCGACGACTACGTGCGTGTCGATGACAAGACCGCAATGAAGATGACGCGGCGGCTCGCGCGCGAGGAGGGGTTGTTCGTTGGACAGTCATGCGGAATGGTCACAGCCGGAACGATGGACTGGCTGAGGGCTAATGCCTCGCAAGTGAAGGCGGATGACGTGGTCGTTGTGATCTTCCCTGATTCGGGGTTTCGATACCTCCGCAAGACCTATAACGATGACTGGATGCGGGGTCACGGCTTCTTGGATGATCCGGTCGATATGACGGTAGACCGTCTCCTCAAACTGCGTCGAGGAAGCAAAGTCTACTCGGTCGCACCGGGGGATTCACTTGGCGATGCGATTGCCTGCATGAGCGAGCACGGCCTGTCCCAGCTGCCGGTCATCGAGGACGAGAGGGTTGTGGGTAGCGTGACGGAAACGGCCATACTCAACCATCTCATTGCACATCCAGGTGCCCGCCTGGAGGCCGTTCGCATCGTAATGGGTGAGCCTTTCCCACTCGTGTCGCGTCACCTTGAGCTCACTGAGCTTTCTGCCATGCTGGACGATAGCAACGGTGCCGTTCTGGTGGCCTCCGGCGCAGGCGGACAATTCGAAATCATCACCAAGTCCGATCTCATCAAAACGCTCGCAAGTGCGGGCCGTAACGGTGCGAATGGGAACTCAACGGTAGGACCATGAACAGCAACGACAAAGGAGCGGGAGCGCAGTCACAACTCAATATCGAGCTGAGCGAGGATGTCGCTGAGGGGGTCTATTCGAACCTTGTCATGATCGCCCACTCGCCGGAAGAGTTCATTCTCGATTTCATTCGGGTGATGCCCGGCGTCCCGAAAGCTCGCGTCAAGAGCCGGATAATCGTAACGCCCCAGCATGCTCGGCGATTGCTGAACGCGTTAGCTGAGAATATCGAGCGCTACGAGCGCAGTCACGGGGAGATCATCGAGCGAACGCCTCCGGGACAACCGATCCAGTTCGGCGGCCCCAGTGGAGAGGCCTGACGTTTCTACTTGCGCGTGCGTACCAGTACGACCAGTCCCAAGGTCAGAAATACGATGTGCGGAAGCCAGGCCGCAAGTGCGGGTGAAAGGGCCTCGGTATACCCGAAAGGTTCGGTGAACTTCATCACGGCCAGATAGACGAACGCCGTCAGCAGACCGATGGCGATCTGCACCGCCTGACCGCCGCGCCGCCGCACGGACGCCAGCGGGAACCCGATCAAAACCAGAATGAGGTTCGCGAGCGGGTACGTGAACTTCGAGTAGTATTCCACTTTCGCTCGTCCGAGGTTGTCCGCGCCGGCGCGGCGCAACGACTCGATGTACTCCTCCGCGGCCGGAATGGTCATCGACTCGACGTCCTTCTCGGTCCGAGCAAAGTCACGGGGAAAGACATTGAGTGTGGTGTCCAGAACCGGCACCACGATTCGATGTTCGGACCCGTCCAAGCTAAAGGTTCGCCTCACGGCCGCCTGAAACCGCCAGGTACTGAGTGAGTCGATCCACTGGATGCGGGCCGCGTCTATGCGTTCGGCGAGTCGCTCACCCTCCTCGAACCGCTGCAGCGAGGCACGGTGGCCGACGTTCGAACGCCGATCGAAATAGGCGACCGAGATAATTGTACCCGGTCTTTCCTGACGATGTATGTCATTCGTGTCTATCTGCCTCGGTGCTTCCTTCAAGTACCGCTCCTCGAAGTCAAGCCGAAGCACGTTACTTTTCGGGACGACCCATCCGTTGAACCAGAACATTGCGCTGGTAACGATCAGACCGACAAGCAGAAACGGCACCATCAATCGCTGCAACGAAACTCCGCTGGTTTGAAGTGCACTGATCTGTCGTTGTTGGGCGAGGCGGCCGGTGAGGTAAACACACGACATGAACACCGCGAGTGGCGAAATCAGCTTGACCATCTCGGGGATGTAGCTCGGGTAGTAGATCAGAAACACCTCGCGCATTCGGGCGCCACGGTCCATGAAATCGTCGATGTGTTCGACGTAATCGAGCACGATGTAGAAGACCACAAGCGCGGTAACTAGGACGAAGATGCTGATCGCAAATCGGGCCAGCACGTGCCGGTCAAAGGTCGTGAGCATCGAACGCGTAAGAAAAAGGTGGGAAGGCAAGCGTACGGGACAGGAGCCCGCGCGGGCCGGTGGATTGTTTGCGGAACCAGACCGTAATTTGACGCGCAACTCATTTCAAAGATACGGCCTAATGAAGCTACACGAGTACCAGGGACGAGAAATACTTGCATCATTTGGCGTGGAGACGCAACCGGGTGAGGTCGCGACGACCGTCGAGGAGGCGGTTGCAGCCGCCGAAAAGCTGCATGCGAACCACGGTTCCGATCTCTTTGTCGTCAAAGCCCAGATTCATGCCGGTGGCCGGGGCAAAGGCGGCGGCGTGAAGCTTGCTCGTGGTGTGGACGGTGTTCGAGAAAAGGCCGGCGAAATACTCGGCATGATGTTGAAGACCCACCAGACCGGTCCCGAGGGACAAAAGGTCCGCAAGGTCCTGGTGGCGGAAGCGGTGGACATCGCCCAGGAGTACTACGTGGGCGTTACGCTCGATCGGCAGACAAGTCAAAACGTCATCATGGTCTCGACCGAAGGTGGCGTAGAGATCGAGAAGGTTGCCGCCGAGAACCCGGAGAAGATTCTCAAAGAGTACGTCGATCCTGCGATTGGCCTGCGCCCTTTTCAGGCGCGTAGGTTGGCCTTTAGCTTGGGCCTGCAAGGCGCCGCCTTCAAACAGGCTGTTCGCTTTATCACGCTACTCTACAAGGCCTTTGTAGAGACAGACTGTTCGCTGGCGGAGATCAATCCCTTGGTTCGAACAAAGCAGGGCCGCATACTCGCCATCGATGCGAAGATCAATCTGGACGACAACGCCCTTTTTCGTCACGGCGACCTCGCCGAGCTGCGTGACATTCACGAGGAAGATCCGCTCGAAGTAGAGTCCAGCGAGTTCGGACTCAACTATGTCAAACTGGACGGCAACGTCGGCTGTATGGTGAACGGAGCAGGCCTTGCGATGGCGACGATGGACCTTATAAAGCTTGCGGGAGGAGAGCCTGCCAACTTTCTTGATGTCGGCGGAGGCGCCAGCCCAGAAACGGTCGAGGCCGGTTTCCGCATCATCCTCAAGGACCCCAACGTCAAGGCGATCCTCGTCAACATCTTCGGCGGTATCGTGCGGTGTGATCGCGTCGCACGGGGAATCGTCGAGGCGGCCAACAATGTCAAGATCACGCTTCCGTTAATCGTGCGCCTTCAGGGTACGAATGCCGAGGAGGGAAAGAAAATCTTGCAGGAGAGCGGTCTGAAGATTGAGACCGCAATCCTGTTCCGCGAGGCTGCCGAGCGCGTGAACGCCGCGCTGGAAGAGCTCGTGGCCTGATGCCGGCCGTCGGCATCACGAGCAAAATGTCTCGAGACACGACAGACCAGGTCGAAGCCGTCGGTGGGGAGGACGGCATCCGCCTTGAATCAGTAGTCAAGCACTTCGGTGATACGCCTGCTGTTGACGAGGTCACGCTTTCAATTCGCGAGGGTGAATTCTTCTCCCTGCTTGGCCCGAGCGGTTGTGGTAAGACCACGTTACTGCGAATAGTTGCCGGTTTCGAGACGCCGGACCGGGGCCGCGTCGTTGTCCACGGCAAGGACGTCACACGATTGTCGCCGCAAAAGCGCCCGACGGCAATGGTGTTTCAGAACTATGCACTCTTCCCGACCATGACTGTCGGTGGCAACGTGGAGTATGGACTGCGGGTACGGCGGTGGTCGAAGGTGGACCGGCGTCGTCGGGTACGGGAGACACTCGAGCGCGTAGGCTTGCTCGAGCTGGAGGAGAGGCCCGTTGCGCTGTTGTCGGGCGGGCAGCAGCAGAGAGTCGCGGTAGCGCGGGCGCTCGCCGTCGAGCCTGAGGTGCTGCTGTTCGATGAGCCCCTGTCCAATCTTGATGTCGGTTTAAGGGAGCGGACACGCGCGGAGTTGAGAGAGCTGCAGCACAGGCTCGGGATAACGACGATCTACGTCACGCACGATCAGGAGGAAGCTCTCGCACTGTCGGACCGAATCGCTGTGATGCAGAGCGGGAAGCTTCGTGAAATCGGCACGCCGCGGCAGCTATACGACTCGCCGAAGTCGGCGTTCGTGGCGCAGTTTCTGGGGGGCGCGAACCTGATCCGCGGCGACGACGAGATTCGGAAGCTCACTGGTGAAAGCCCACCAGCCGGACGCTGCCTCGCCGTGCGCCCCGAAGAGATTCGCCCAGCGCCTTCGGGTGGGGGCCTGGAGGTCGAAATAAAGGCCGAGCAATACCTCGGTCCATTCGTCGAACTCACGGCCCACACTCCCAGTCTCCAGATCCGGATCCGAACAGCGCCCGATACGCCACGTGGTGCGCTGGGCCGTGTAGTAGCTAATCGATGGACGTGGGTTGAAGATTCATCGGCGAGATGATGGGTCCCTATTGGTCCGGCCGCGTATAAAGAGGAGTCACAGATCGTCAACCGCAAACCCAGCGATGAAATTTGAAGGTGCACGCGAGGGCGTCGAAATCCGAGAAGGTCTCGAGGGACTGACGCCGGCTCGAATCATGACGCTTTTCCGGCGAGCTCCACTCGTACGACCCGTGAGCGACCCGAAACGAGTCCAGGATATGTTCGAGCGGTCAACGTATGTGTTTACGGCCTGGCAGAACGGCCACCTCGTCGGGATCGCCCGTGTTCTGTCCGATGGTGTCCTGCAGAGTTACCTGTGTGACCTCGCCGTTGAGCCAGACGTACAGCGCTCAGGCGTGGGGAAGGCACTCCTCAATAAAATTCTCGAAAGATGCGCCGGTACCGAACTCGTTCTGAGAGACTCGAACATGTCAGCCTCCTTCTACGAGTATCTCGGTTTCAAACGTGTCGATAACGCCTGGATGTTAAAGACGCCGAGCCGCCGCTAGAAGCCTGTTAGCCCCGAGATTCTTCCGCGAACGTCGGATCGCGGCTGTCGGATCCGAAGCAGCTCCGCCAGGTGCCCGCTCTTCACGTGCAGGTCAAAGCCGTAGCTCTGGAAATCCCCGAAGGGAATCCAGTTGATCGACATCTGCCAGCACTCGAAGTCTCGATAGAGGGCGATGTTGGTGGTCACCAGCTCCTTCCGTTCGAAGTCGTAACCGGTCCGGGCAGACACTTTCCAATTCGGCGTAAGATTGAAATCGATACTTGTGTTGACGATAGCACGCCGTGTCGATGAGACCCCCGTTCGCGTTAGGCCGTACGTGAAGTCTACGCTCAGCGACCACGGGATTGAGAAGTCACTGTATGAGGCGCCGCCGAATGTTGGCGCTGTCCGGCGAAGCGATGGGTCGAAAGGCTGCGTCGGGTCGAGCGGGCCAGGAGTTGCTCGCGGGTTTTCTACCGGACGCCGCTGGCCGCGCTGACGGCTGCGTAGAGATGTTCTGGCCGAGATCGAAAACTGCCTGAGGCGGGCGAAGTCGAATCCGCGCAGGTTGAAAACGTACTTGTCGATCACCCGACCGTTCGCATCCACGCGATACGGCGAGTACGTCGACCTGAAATTGACATCGACCGAGCCGAGCAGTCGCGTACGTGCACTCAAATTGATGTCACCCATCTTGAGCGAGTCGGCGGCGAAATTGTAGCGGCTGGAAACATCGAGGTTGAGCAGCTTCACCGTTCGCGGTCTCGCCGATGCCGTTGTGTCGCTGGGCAGTCGTTTAGTCTCGAATGTGTTGGAGATCGAATAGCTGAGCGCCTCCTGCTTGCCTCGTCGCACGCCGCTGACGATCGCATAATCGAACACACGGCCGGTGGTGTCTGCGTAAGTCCGCGTATATCCCCACTTGGGGTCGAAGAAGTCGGGCTGATAGCTGAACGAGACGGTCGGCCGCACGGTGTGGCGCAGTCCCGAGTATGGGCCGAGGCCGAGTGGGAAGATGCCGTAGAAGGTCGTGTTGGTCGAAATCCCGGCCGAGAACTGTCGCAATGCGAAAAAGCCTGGAATGGATTCAGTTACGACCGCGTTCGTTGAGTCCGTCACGGAACGTCGCTCTGTCCTGATGAGCCAATCCTCGTCATAGGTCACGTTCGGCGACATGTTCAGGCGGATGTTGCCCAGAAGAGGAAAGCGAGTCACCGTAAAGGCAGCCGTTACAGGTATGTCGTGCGATGCTCGAAAGCGGAACTGTTCGTCATTGCCGGTAGCCCGGCGATACTTGTCGGTCGAGAAGAACGCATCGTACCAGCTTATCTCCGTTGCCGCGGTATCACCGCGAGCCAGGAGCGTCTCATCGGACAGTGGAACGAAGGAGTACGTATTCGAGGCGTTCATCGAATATCGGTAGGATATCTTCTCGTACCACTGCTCTCTCTGGCCGGGACGTCGGTTGCTACGAAGGAACGGCTTCTTCGTGTTCTGAGTGAAGCTGAGCGACGGTATCGTGAGGTCGACATTGCCGGTCTCGAAAGACTGGCGTTGATTGACGTTGACGGACATGCTGCGTCCGCCCCGCGGCCATCGTTTTCGGTACGCCACGGTCGAAGCAACAGTCTGTCTAACACGGTCGTCGTAGGCCTCCGAGACGGCGCGCAGGTAACCGGATGTCGAAAGGTCCACGTTCGACGTAAGGCTTGAGGTCGGATTCAGCGTTTGCGAGTGGTTCCAGCGAATGGAAGCCGTCCGAAGAATCTCGAAATCGGGGTCGCCCGACTCACCGCGTCGCAGCCGTGCGAAATCGAGGTTGAGACTGCCATTGAAACCGTATCGTTTGTTATAGCGGAATAGGGTGCTTGCGCGAACGCTTCCGCGGCTCCAGATTCCGGTGCGCAATTGAAGGTCGGTGTAGTCATTCAGCGCCCAGTACCAACCCCAGTCCTTGAGATAGAATCCGAACTCATCTTCACCGTACTGTGGTGGCAACGGGCCTGAACGCCGGCCCTCGACTGTCGGCAGGATGCCGAACGGCAGCCAAAGCGGCATCGGTATGCTGAAGAGGAAGAGTTGTATCGGACCGGTATATACCCACTTCTTGTTAACGACTTTCATCTTCCCTGATCGTAGGGAGTAGGAGGGATCGTCAACGCATTCGCATGTGGTGTAGACGCCGTTGAGGATATACAGCGTGCTGTCTTCCGTGACCTTTGCGACTTCGGCTCGGATGAAACCGTCCTCGAATGCCGTTCGCGCATCCAGCACGCGGCCGCGTTCCGTCGAGAGGTTGTACGCCATGCGCCGACCTGTGAAGCGATCGGACCCCTGGTTAAACGTGGGCCAGCTCGTGCGCGCTGTGTCCGCATCCGATCCGTACGCACGGAGCTCGTTGATCTTGAAGAGAATGTCGATGCCGCCCGCCTCGAGTGTCGTGTTCTCGTACTCGACCCTGCTCGATCCGAAAAGATGCCCGACGTCGCCATCGGCCTCGTCAAGTGTGAGCACGAGCGAGTCCTGAGCGGCGAATCGGACGGGACTTTTCAACTGACCTTCTGCCGGCGCCGGAGGTGCGGTCGGTCGCTGTTGAATGGACACCGTGTCCGCGAGCGTCTCGACGACTGGCAGGTCCGCTGCAGCCGTCGTGTCGGCTTCCTGGCCGAACGTGGGCGGAGTCTTGACTGCGAAAGTGAGAAGGACGGTCGTGCCTGCAACGATAGCTAGTCGCAGCCGCGTGCAGCACGAGCGAGAGCGCAGGGAGGCCGGGGCCGGCACCCGCTCACGTGGATTGCTGTCGGGCGGTTGCGCGATCCATGCTATCCGTCGGCAACTCATCAAGATACTCGAAGATCAGACGGGCGGCTCCGAGCATACCGACCTCGTTCCCGAGGGTTTCTTGTATGATCAGAAGGTTTTCGCACAAGGCCGGCGTCACAAAGTCGTTGATGGTCTTTCGTGCGGCCCCAAGGATGTAGTCGCCGGCGGCGGAAAGACCTCCACCTACAACTATCGTCCGGATATCGAGAAGATTTACGCATGAACCGAGTACACATCCGAGCTTGTGTCCAGCCCACGCGAGCACGTCGATAGCCCCGTCGTCGCCCTGACACGCGGCTTCGTAGAGCATCAATGGGGTTATGCCCATAAGATCCTCTTCGGCCATCTGGTGGACGACGCTGTCGGTCCGATTCATCAAGCGGTAGCGAGCGTGTCGAGACAGAAACCTCTGCCCGAGGTACGCTTCGATCGCGCCCGCGACGCCAGCGCGGTCGAAAGGACCCTCGTAATCGATTGTCATGTGACCGATTTCACCGGCACCGCCGGTCGATCCGCGAAACACCCTGTCGCGATAGATGATCGCACCGCCGACCCCCGTCCCGAGCGTGATCATGATGAAGTCGTCATACGGGCGGCCGGAACCGTAAAAGGCCGACCCCAGTCCCGCCGCGTTCGCATCGTTTTCGACCAGTACAGGAAGCTGTTCCCCGAGCCGTGTCTGAATCGATTCCCTAACGTCCACCTCAATCCAGCCCGGGAAATTGGGAGGTTTGCGGACGGTCGTCCGTGTCCAGTCGATCGCACCGGGCGCACCGATCCCGATGCCTTCTATCTTTTCGCCCGGTGCCTGCGACCGGAGAGATTCAACCAGCGCGGCAATGCGGTCGAGCACGTGCTCCGGGCCCTGCTCACACTCCGTGTCGATGGAGTCGTGGTGGACCAGGCCCTTTGAGCGCTCGACCAACCCGCCTTTTATCGACGTGCCGCCGAGATCAATACCGACCGCATAGACAGACATGCGAAGTAACCGGGTTATCTACGGTCTTCCACTTGGTGAACAGTCTCGCCGGGCTTCTTCATGTGATACTGCTCGCGTGCGATCTTTTCCACACGTTCATCAGTAAGGCCGCGGTCGAGTTCCCTCTGTAACTGATCGATCTCGGCTTGCAGGACCTCGTTCTCGGACTCCAGCTGTGCGAGCTCTCGGTGCCACTTAACTCGTTGCCAGATACTGTGGCTGTCGAAGAACATGAGCCATACGAGTAGCACCGATAGAACTGCCAGGATTACCCGGTTTCGCACGCGCGGTTCGCGAAGCCTCGATATGACTCCGATCTCCATCGGACCACCCACCTAGAAGCGGAACGCGGCTCGGCCGGGATATACGGCCTCGGCCCCGAGCTCCTGTTCTATTCTCAGTAGTTGATTGTACTTCGCCGTGCGGTCGCTGCGACTTGCCGATCCCGTCTTAATCTGTCCGGCGCCGGTGGCTACGGCAAGATCCGCAATCGTCGCATCCTCGGTTTCACCGGAGCGATGACTGATTACGCTGGTATAGCCGTTTCGATGCGCCAGCGAGATTGCCTCCAGGGTTTCGGTAAGCGTGCCGATCTGATTCAGCTTGATGAGAATCGAGTTGGCACATCCGGACGTAATACCCTTCGACAGCCGTTCCGTGTTTGTCACAAAGAGGTCGTCACCTACAAGCTGTGTGCGAGAACCGATGGCGTCGGTGAGTGACTTCCATCCGTCCCAATCGTTTTCATCCATCGCGTCCTCGATTGAGATAATCGGATACTTGGCTGCCCAGTCCGACCAGAAACTCACCATGTCCGACGGGCTTCGTTGCGTCCCACTGTCGCTCTTCCAGAACACGTACGATCCGTCGGAGAACATTTCCGAAGTAGCCGGATCGAGTGCGATGAACACATCCGTGCCCGGTTTGTAACCTGCCTTCTCGACAGCTTCGAGGATAACCTCAATCGCCTCGTCGTTTGAATTCAGGTTCGGAGCGAAACCGCCCTCATCGCCGACCGCTGTATTGTAGCCTTTCTGTTGCAGCACTTTCTTGAGGTGGTGGAAAATCTCCACCCCCGCACGAAGTGCATTGGAGAACGTGTCGGCGCCCACAGGCATGACCATGAACTCCTGCATGTCGACGTTGTTGTCGGCGTGCCGCCCGCCGTTGATGATGTTCATCATGGGCACTGGCAGCGTGCGTGCGTTGGCGCCTCCGATGTAGCGGTACAGCGGCAGGCCTGCGGAGGCCGCGGCCGCCTTGGCGGCAGCCAGTGAGACACCTAGAATTGCGTTCGCTCCGAGTCTCCCTTTGTTCGGCGTTCCATCCAGTTCGATGAGCCGGCTATCGAGGGCCGTCTGATCGAGAACGTTGCTGCCGACAATCTCGGGAGCAATCAGCTCGTTTACATTTTTTACGGCACCGGTTACTCCTTTCCCGAGGTACTCGTTCGGGTTCGCGTCACGCAACTCGACAGCTTCGTGCTCGCCCGTAGAGGCACCACTAGGGACGGCGGCTCGGCCCATCGTGCCGTCGCTCGTAAGGATATCGACCTCGATAGTTGGATTGCCTCGGCTGTCGAGAATCTGGCGTGCGACAACCTCTTCGATCAAAGGCATACAGATGTGGTGGGAGGAGTTGGAGGGGCTGGAAAATTCGCCACTGGCGGTGTCAATAACAAATGGAGCGTACTTCCGACAAACAAAGAAGGGCCGGCACCCAACGGCACCGACCCTTGGTAAGCCAAGCGCGTTGTGCTAAGGAGCTTTGACAGTCGTGGCTTCGCCGATCCAGCCGTAGCACCCATAATTAACCGTGTATTGCTGCCCGGCCTGCCAACCCTTGAAAAACAGCGCTTCCTGATTCGGGAAGTAGGCTCGGTACTGTCGACTCTTTCGCTGTGCCGCGTTGGCAACCGACGGGTCGACGGATCGTGCGCGGTCGTAGTAATCCGTGACGAGCCAGTACACGGCGCGGTCTTCACGTTCGAAGCTTCCGCAGTTTGCGATCGCCGTTACATAAAGATCGCCGATGGCCATGTAGGCTGCGCCAAAGTTCGGGTCGACTTCGAGGGCCTTTCGGAAGTGCGTGCGTGCCCGTGACAACCGGCCCAATTGCTGCTGCGCAATGCCCATGTTGTAATAGATCTCACGCGCATTCTCTTGGCCGCCTGGCATCGTGAGAGCCTTCTCCAAAAGTCCCGTTGCTTCTTCGGCCTGGCCGTCCTCCAGTTTCATCTTGCCAATCAACCGGAATGTCTTTGCCGTCGGCTCAAGCTGCAGAACACGGTCCGCGAGCTCATATACATCGTCGCGGAATCCCAGCTCCATGGCAAGCTCGAACTTCTCCACGATGAGTTCCGAGTCGTTTGGGTTCTTGCTCAACTGATCCGAAACGAACTCGTATCGTTCTTCCGGGTCTTTGAAGAGCGAGTTGCGCCAGCTAGTTACAATCGAGATGTATTCCTCGTCGTCGGGATGCGTCTGCTCGACGACTTCCAGGAAATCAATGGCTGCCTGCTTGTCTCCCTTCTGCGCATAGTCGGCAACGATGTACTGGACATAGTAAGCTTGGAGCTTGTCCGGTTCCATATCGAACGCCTGGCGGTACAGCTCGCCGGTCTGTGGCTGCAGTTCCGGCAAATACTCGGCGTTCTCTTGAATGAACTTGCCCTTACCGAATACCCAATCGAACTCGCTGACCTCCGCACCGGCGTCCTTTAATGTGGACACGGCGGTGTCAAAAATGACCAATGCGGAGTCAAAGTACGTCTTTCGCTGGTCGGCATCCGTGGTGGCCACGGCCAGCTCACGATAGACCTTCACCGCGCGCTCGAAATTGCGGTCGTTGTTGCGTGGGAAGGCCGGAGCGTTACGAAGTATCCAGCGCAGATTCTCAAGTGAGCTCGCGTAGTTCTCGTTCTTGAAGTCCTCGTAATAGAGGCTGTAATACGTCGCCTTTTCCTGTTGATCCGGCGCGTTAGCAGCCTGCCCGAATGCGACAAGCGGCAGGAGCGCCATGGCCGCCAGCGCGCAAGCGATAGCTCGTATCGGGAGTAGCATCTTCATTTTCATCACGAAAGTCGTTTTTCTGACCACGGGCAAGCCGGTGAATCAACCTAAAGGTCGCGTGAAGAACCAGCGCTCCCCAATGTTCACGTTGACGCCGATCCTGTAGTATGTCTCTCTGATCAGCCCCTGCTCCGCCCGTCCTCTGCGGCCTACTTCTAGGTTTATATCAATCCTCGTGCCAGGGATCCTCGTTGGCAGGCTAAGGCCGGCTGCCGCACCATACGTCCTTAATATCTCACCGGGTAAGGGTTGAACGTATGATTTGTCCACAAAGAATCCCACACGGTAGGCGACCTGGCTAAGGTAAGAGGCGAAAAGATCGGTCCCTGCCGGGAGTATTTCAACGCCGGCCGAGAGGCGAAGACGGTCTTCAAGACGCTCCGCTGTCCCTTCAAGGCCGGGGAGGGGAACGTCACTCTCGAAGCGGGTCCAAGGCTCGAAACGTCCCTCAAACAACAACGTCAGCTTCCTGCTGGGTGCGTAGGCAATGCCGGCACCCAGTCTCCAGGGCAATTCCATGCGCACGTCCTGCGGCGTGCCGAGTGTATCCCGATCCAGAGATCGCCCGGCCGTAAGTACGCGGCGTCCGTCAAGTACCGTCGGAAGCGAATACGTGACACCGAAAGCCAGATCATCTCCTTCGCGAAGTGTGCCTGAGTTTCGGATCTGCAGGCCGAAGGTACCCGTAATGCCCGACACGCGTGTTGTGTTTGAAAGGCGCGTTGCGACAAAGTCCGGGTCGTCAAAGGCTGTCTCCTGGGACTCGTCGATGAGCCCGAAGACGAAGTTTACGTTTGCACCAATGGCCAAGTGACGGCTGATATTGTAGCCGAGGCCGACATCTACTTTCTGCAGTCCGCCAGTACCGCTGTAGTCGATGTCATACCTCGTTGTATCCTGTACGCCCTCGATACCGTCCAACTCGCCTTCGACGCGGACCGTATATCCGACTCTCGAGAACGGCGCGAACGAGGCGCCGAGCCCCAGGCGTCGCGTCAGAATCGGGAAGCTGAACATCACGTGGTCCAGAGTGCCGAAGCCGACCTTGCTCGAGTTGTCGAATGCGTCCGTGGCGGACACGGTTTCATATCGAAAACCTGCCGCAGCCCAGGTGAGAACCTGATCACCGAGTCCAGCCGGATTGGCGGTCGACGCACGCGCGGTCGAGGTGAATCCAAATCCTTCACTTCCCATCGCCTGTGCTTGCGACGACCCGAATGTCCTAAGCTCTCCCAAACCAAGACGCGAATACAACGACCCGCGGCTGCCACGCTGTGCCGACGCCTCCCCGATCGTGGCGAGAAGCAACACGGTCACGCCAAGGCACATTCGCAGGCACGATGCAAACTGACGACGTTTCACACGAGTCACCACGAGCGCTTTCACGGTTTAATGATTGTGAGGGTCATCTCGGGCGTAGTCGTTCCCGACGAGCCGTTCTTAATCAGCACCACGTCGATCGTGTTATCGAACGGCGCGATATCAGTGTGACCGGTGATCACGTACCGCTCGAAGATGGAACGACCAAAAAGCAAGTCCTGCAGCGCACCGCGGAGTACCGTGGAGTCAAAGATCAGGTACTCGCCTTCGCGTCTGCTAACCGCCAGAGAAAGAACAAGAGAGTCGGCGGTTATGCCGGCTAGGGCGACTTGAGAGGGTAAGGGCCGTGCGAAATTGGGCGGCGCAGGGGCACTAACGGAATCGATGGCGACGCGCAGTACGGCGCGGCTGAGCACCGCGCCGATGGCCTTGTTTCCCTCGTAGTCGAAAGCGACCTCGAGGCCCTCACCGACTCCGTCCTGCATGAGTGAAGTGCCCGGCGGCAGTACGCCCGTGGACGTACGCTCGACGCGCGTGAGATTTCGGGTGACCACAAAGTCTACCGTGTCCGCACCGGACACGACGCGCATGACGCTGCTCTGCGAACTAAAGCCGATGACAGCGTTGCCCTCGGCAGCTTCAAGGTGAAAGCCGTGGAAGTCGGTGACGAAGTCAGTGGATCGAATGAGGACGTCGTTTGCTTCGATCCACGACGACGGAAGAGGCACAACTACGAGTGAATCTTGCGCGATCGCACCAACCGTAGTAACCACCTCACCAAAGGGAATATCTGATTTCGAGTCGGATCCGGATGCGGTCCATTCGAGATTGATAGACCGGACATTGATCGCCAGCGCAGATGTCGTGTCGCCGTATTGGTAGGATCGCACGAGGCGCAGTTCTGCCTCCGTCACCGGGCCCGCTTCGAAATTGTCGGATAGGGTGACGGGGCTGGCGAAATCGAGACCAGCGGATACGACCAGCGTTCCGGCGAGCGGATCTGTGACGCGACCTACCAGTGAGCGTCGGGCATTTCCGGTTACGTCGCGTACCTCACCGGTCGCTACGCCGCTTGCCGAAATGCGCACGATCTCCGGCGTGCCCGTGGTGGTGTCGACAAGGTCGACGCCAAGATTTGACGGATCATCGCAGCTGGTTAACAGTGCAGCGACGACGAACAGGTAAAGGAGACGGAAGGACTTCATCGATGGGGTTGCGGGCGCGAGGAATCGCTCGGCAGGAAGGGGTAACGTGTGGTGGTAGCCGTTTCGTATCCGCCGGGTTTCGACTTCACTGAAAAACCCCAACGGCTCGGGCGCCGTTGGGGTAGTGTAGTGTGCTAGGTTGAGCCCTTTGTGCGGTCAGACGGCGACGCCGCTGCCGACCGCCTCATAGATCTCCATACCGAGGGAGCGGACGTGCTCCAGGTCACGCGTAAACTGAGGGATATCAGCCGACGGCGGGTCGACGTTCGGCGGATACACGAGGCCGTCGGCATAGGCTATTCCGAGCTCACAAAGGCCGGATCCGACAAGATCCTCGTCGGCCTCCAGGCCGTATTCGGATGCCATGTGCTCGTCGAACGATGCCTCGGGATCGACGTCGTCGGGCGTAAAGACGCACTTCGTGTTTTCGAAGAGCTTGTCGCCGCGGAATTCGGTGGCCAGCAACAGCGGCACGAAGCCGCTGGCCCATCCGAACGCGTGGACGATGTCAGGCGCCCAGCCCAGGTTGCGGATCGTCTCCAATCCAGCACGCCCCAGGAACAGGGCACGAGCGGCATTGTCGGTAAACATCTTGCCGTCACGGTCCGCGACAATGCCCTTGCGTTTGAAGAAGTGGGCGTTGTCCATAAAGTACACCTGGAGCCGGATGCCGGGTATCGAGGCCACCTTGACTTTGAGCGTGTGCCGCTCGCCGGCCATGTCGACTTCGGTGCCGGAGAGGCGTATCACCTCATGGAGGCGATTTCTTCGCTCCGAAATGATGCCGTAGCGAGGCATCATGATGCGGGTCTCGTATTCACCCGTTTCGTGGACCTGCTCCGGCAGATGTCGTACCAACCACGAAACGTCGTTTTCTTCCGTGAAAGGAGCTACCTCTCCCGAGATAAAAAGAACCCTCATCGCGTCTGCCATACCTGTTGCTTGCCTTTTTGAGTGAAGTACGGTCTCGATGTCCTGTGGACGTACGGGACGTCACCCGAGTTGTGTGCGGCGAGATAAACGGGCCGGCGAGGTGAAGAGCAATGAATAAATAGTCGCCACCGCTCCGTTCGGCACCTACTCACATGTTTCCATCAGGCACACCGTCAGTGATGAAAAGATACGAATTCTGGCGCCCCTTGAAAAGACCGGCAGGACCCCGAGTGGTCGGTCGTGGCTCACTGTCACGGCCGCATCGGCGGTGTTACCGTCCAGCGCCTTCGGGAATCGACGGTGATGCGCTTTCTTGAAGAAGTTCGAAATAACGCCGTATAAGTTCTTCATAATCAGGAGCGTAGCCACTTTCCAAGGCGCGAATCAGGTCTCGGCGAAGCTGGGTAGCGCGCTCGTCCGGCGTCAACGGATCGGGCGATTCGCGTACCTGGTCATCCCCCGTGCGGCTCTCGCGCCGCCGCTCCCTGCCACGCTGATTAATCGATTTTGAAGCTTCCAGCAGCCTGGTGAGGATCTGTTGCTGCCGCTCGATTAACTGACGATCGACGCGGGTCTGCTGCAGTTGGCGGACGCTCTCTTCCATCTGCTCGGCTATTTTGTCAAGGTCGCCAAGTGCTTTGCCGCGAAGCTCGCGGTTGCGTGAGAGTTCCTTCAGTTGCTGCTTTAACTGCTCCTGCTGCTGAGCAAGCTGGCGCATGCGAGCCTGCATGTCTGAGGTCAACCGCTGACCCTGCATGTCGTTCAGCATTTGCTGTATCTGCTGGTTGAGCTGCTCCTGTTGTCCGCCCATCTGTTGCAGTTGATCGAGGAGCTGCTGCATCGATGGCATACCCATGCCCATCTGCTGACTCATCATGCGGCTGAGCAAATCACTGAGCAGCAAGGCGAGTTCGTTGAGATGCATCATTGACGCTTTTTGATGTCCTGCTGCACGTCGTGCGGAACGACCTGCGAGTGCTTCGGTGGCCTGTTGCATCTCGCGGAGAGCGGCGCCGGTCTGCACCTGGACTTCACGCGACATCTCAGGGATCTCGCGCGATAGCTTGAGCAGTGTGTCGCTAACTACCCGCAGACCCTCGCCGAGCTCGATCTGGCGCCGTGCCAACGGCCGAAGCGAGGGACTATCGGTCTCGGTCTCGGACACCTCGTGCCGCATCCCTTCCTGGTCCTGCGAGAGGATCAGTACGTCATTGAGAACCTGTCGAAGACCGGCGATGTTGAGTTGCAGTTGTCGACCGCGCATGGCACTCTGTATCTGCTCCAGGCTCTCTCGCAACTGCCCGAGCTGCTGCTGCATTTGTTGTTGCCCTTGCATGGCGGGATCCATCTGTTGATTCCGAAGCTCCTGCGCGTTTTGCCGCATCTGCTCCGGCAGATCCTGCTGCTCTAGTCGCGAGCGCAGCTCCTCTAGCTGCTTGGGACTTGTGCGCGGGATTTCCTCCATCTGCTGTTGGAGCTCACGCAGCCTTTCCTGCAGCGACTCCATTTCGGACGCCGATCGATCCTGTTCTTTAGCGAGACGCTCTGACTCGTTCGCGGCGTCCGATTCTCTCGTTTCGCGGCCTTCCTTGCTTTGCTCCTGCTGCTCGGACAACTCGCGCGTGTCTTGTTGCAGATTCTCCTGAAGTTCCTCCAGTTCCTGTGCCCGCCGCGCAGCCTCCTCGAGGCCCTGCTGAATCTGCAGACGCTTGAACAGCTCGAGTGCGCGCTCAAGCCGCTGCCGAAACTGCTCCTCGTCGAACTCGAAGTTCTGCAATGACTGCTGCATTAGCTGCGGATCGAGGTTCTGCATGGCTTCTCGCAGCTTTTGCAGCGCCTCCATTAACTCTGGTGAGCGTATCTCTTCAACAGTCTTTTGCAGCTCCTCCATCATCTCCAGTGTCTCATCGCTGACCAGACTGTTTTCACGCATCTGTTGTGACAACTCGTCCAACTCACGAGCGACCTCACCAAGACCATCTTCCATTTCCTCTTGCACCTGGCGCAACTCGTCGAGGCTTCGCTGGTCGTCCCAATCCGGCTCGGCCTTGCGGCGCACTTCATCCCTCAACTCCCGGAAGCGATCACTGGCATCCTTCGCCTTGCGTATCAACTCCTCGAGATTGTCGGCCGCGTCGTCGGACGACTGATCCATCTGCTCATACAGCTCAGCCAGCGACGGCATGATGAATCGGTGTACGCGAGAGGAGGCAGGCTTGTAGCCGGCATAGCTGTCGTTATCCCAGGCCCTCAGATAATACTCGATCACGTCCCCGGGAACCGGCTGCCCAACGGTACCGAGAATGTTCCAGACCTGATCGACCAACTGATCCAATCGACGCGGTTCCGCAATCGTAATATCCAGCTCCGAGAAGCTTTCCGTAACTGCACCGAACCGGCTTTCCGCCAGGCGATAGAACAGGACCGCACGGGAGAAGCCAAAGTCGTCCGTGATGCGAAAAGAGATTGTCGGTTCGAATGGCTCAATCAGTTTCTCGACGAGTGAGGGCTGGGTTACCTCGATCGTCGGATCCTGGTCGGCGACTGGATGGAGGCGGTAACGAATCGGACTGTCGTTCTCGACACCTGAGGAACTGGTGAGGGCGATACGGTAGGTGTCTTCACGCGTGAGCCGAAAGGATCCTCGTGCCCGTCCACCCTCGATCGAGAGTCTCTTCTTCTCGGCTTTGTCAAACACGACAAAGGCCTCGGTAACGTCGGCACCGCCGAGTCCAACATCAAGACGAACGTCTGAACCGACAAGGGCCGTCACATCACCGGCATCCGGCTCGAGATCAAACGTTCCCAGCCGGGAATAGCGTGGTGTCACAACAGACACCTGCAGATCCCGAACGATTGGGCGGTCGAGGACGGTAACTGAGTACCACGGCGACGTCACTTCCTGAAGCGCCGCACGGTACTGAAAGTCACCTCTGACGTTGGTACGCGTGTGGTGGTAGGTCCCGTTCTTATCGACGGGTCCGACAAGCCGAGCAGTGGGTTGGATGCCGGGAGCGTTAAGTTGCAGCTCCGGCCTGCCGGCCGCAGTACCCCGAACATCGACCACGATTCTCACGGAATCCCCTCTTACAATTGCAACATCGCCGGGTTCTACGATCAGCGAAAACGGAGTCGGTGCCGTGAATGCCGTCTGCGGATGTAGTAGTCGGTTCGATGCATCTCGAAACGAGGATGGCAGGATAAGCGCAAACAAAACCAACATCAGGAGCGGCCCCAAGGACACTTTGAGACTTCGCCGTACGATTCGATAATCCTCGACGCTCTCAAACGGCGCTGTTCTGAAGTTTGCATATAGCGTTTCCAGCGCGGCTTCGATCAGTTCGGGAGGGCTATCGCTGTGTTTGCCGCTCGACAGGTGGATGAAATTGACGAGGCGATCGCGTGTGGCGGGAAGCGCTCTCTCGATGGAATGCGCAACACGCTCCGGATCGGGAAGTCCCGCAACACCGACTAGGCCGAGCAGTGGAATCACGACGGTTACTGCGACGACACCTAGAAGAAGAAGACCGGCCACAGATACGCAGACGGTTCGAATTGTCGGCGCCATCCAGAAGACCGCTTCAACGGCGGCAAGGATTGCCCATAGCCCGGCGGCACCACCTGCTGTCAGGAAGAGACCGCGAAGAAGCCGTGCCAGAAGTATCTTGCGGCCCGTCGATCGCAGGCGGTCGCGGACTGTTCGAATGATTTGTAGCGTCTCGTCGCTCAATGTCGCTGGCGTCTTAGGTCGAGTGTACCGGAAGCGCAATCCGGAGTTTCAGAGGCCGCAGGTTTGACCTCGTCCGCCGGGCCCGGCCACAAGAATCTGCAGTAGGACACCGTATATTGGTCCGTGTTGTGATACCATTGAGTACTGTTAAGACGTCAACGGAACGTGGATTCATGATGAGGTAAACGCATGGACGCGGTGATTAGTGTAATCCTCGGAGGAGGTGCCGGCAGTAGGTTGTTCCCACTCACGATGCTTCGGTCGAAGCCCGCAGTCCCGCTAGCAGGCAAGTATCGACTGATTGACATACCGATATCCAACTGCATCAACTCGGACATCAATCGAATATTCGTCCTGACGCAATACAATTCGGCTAGCCTCAACAGGCACGTATCGCGCTCGTATCGTTTCGACCACTTCCGGCACGGCTTCGTCAACATCCTCGCGGCGGAGCAGACACCGGTTTCCAAGGACTGGTTTCAGGGTACGGCGGATGCCGTCCGGCAGAGCATGCAGCACATGCGCAGCTATCTCTACGACTTTGTTCTGGTGCTGTCCGGAGACCAGTTGTACTCAATGGACTATCGAGAAGTGCTCGAGAAGCATCGGGAACTTGGTGCGGATATTTCGATCGCGACGATACCGGTTACTGCTGAGGAAGCGCCTGGCTTCGGCATTCTGAAGACGGACGCAAACTCTATTATCACTGAGTTCCACGAGAAGCCGCCGGCCGATAAACTCGCCGACAAGGATAGCCCGGTGCCGGATGAGATGGCGAACCAGGGCCGAGTGTATCTGGCGTCGATGGGAATCTACGTCTTCAATAGAGGCATCCTTCGAAGGCTTCTCGATTCGAACCCCGACGCTCACGATTTCGGCAAGCAGATCATTCCGTCGGCGATCGACACCATGAAGGTCGTCAGTTATCCTTTCACCGGTTACTGGAGTGACATCGGAACGATCCGGTCCTTCTACGAGGCGAACCTCATGCTCGCACAGGAGAAGCCCGAGTTCGACATGTACAATCCCAAGAGGCCGCTCTATACGAACGCGCGGATGCTGGCACCGGCAAAGATCGAGAACGCAGCCGTGTCCCGGAGCATTATCGCCGAAGCATGTGTGATCGTGAATGCGGAGATCCACAACTCGGTCATTGGGCTGCGGTCGTTTGTGGGGCCCGATGCTGTGATCAGTAACACCGTTTTTATGGGCGCGGACTATTACCCGTGGTCGGAGCCGGGTTCACGCGAGGTCAGCGACGGACCCGACAATCCCGGCATAGGTGCCGGTTCTCGGGTCGAAAACGCCATCATCGATCGCAACGTGTGTATCGGAGAGGGGAGTACACTCACAAACGAGGCCGGCGTTCAAGAGCTGGACGGCGACGGCTACTACATCCGCGACGGTATCATTGTCATCCCCAAGAACGTGACCATTCCGGCGGGAACCGTACTGTAGAACCGTGCGAATTGTTGTCAAAACCGTGCCGCGGTATCGCAACGTCTCGGTGGGATTCGTTAACATCGTGTTTCCTATCCACAAGAGTCCACGTGTCCCACATGCGAACTGAAGCGCTACGTACGGTAGGGAGTGTCGTCGCAGTTGTCACCGTCCTGCTGCTATCGTCGGGCTGCCGGTACTACGGCCGGTATGGTGGCGAGGAAAAAACTGTCGCGAAAATCGTCGAGATTAACGAGGCATTTGCGCGAGCGTATGACCGCGCCGTGGGTGAACGTGACGCATTTTCCGGCGCAGCCGCCCGACGGCCGGAACTGGCGTCTTACGCAAACCAGTATGGTGCGATTGTGGAAAGGCATGGGCGGTTGGTCGATGCGCACGCAAGAGCTGCCCAGAACGTGCGCGGCGGTCTTTTTGGCTACACGGCAGCCAATCAGTTGCTGGGAGCCATTGTGAGTGAGCAGGAGTCCGTCAGAAACGCGTACGCTGAGATTGTGCGGGGTGCGGCGCGACAATTAGAAGCCACCGGCAGTGATGAGCCTCGCGACGCGTCCAACTACGGACAAGTGCCGCCATACTACGAGCGTATCAGATTTCGCGCAGTACAGCCGACACTGGATGATATCCTTCGGAGCGCCTCGTAGGGTGACTTCTCGATCGCGACGCGCCGGGCATGAGTCTAATCGCACGGACGGGTGAGGCGGCGTTCTCTCAGTCGGCCGGTCCGGGAACTGTACTAATCACGCGCAGGCTGCGTGCGAAGGGGCGCCCGCTGAAAAGTGATCGGGTTGCCTCCCACGTCTGAATGAAAAGATCACTGGAACGGTACCGGTCGAGATGGGCGGGCGAGTCCCAGACACTGTAGGTCGTGAACACGGCGTCGTCATCCGCGTCTTGAAGGAGTACCAGACTTGTACAGCCTTCGCTGGCCCGGATCCGGGGAGCGACTTCGTCGAAGATCCTCTGGAAAGTATCTATGTTCTCAGGATCGAATGTCATCGTGACCAGCCGCACAATACTATCCATTTGCCTACTCGTCTGTTATGGGTGGTCGACGTAATATATGACGGCCTATTGGACAGCGCAGGCAGCCGTGCTTCGTGCATAATGATCCGTACAGCTCGTGCACGCCCTGACTATCGGCTGCTGTTCGGGCGGCCATTCCAATGTCGTCGAACTTGCGAGTCACCTCGTCATCCTCGGGCGGCAACAGCGCTAACAGGTCGTCAAGACGTCCTGAAATCGGCCAATCTTGCTCTGCGACGGCAGCTGCCAGCGGCAGGATCGCGTTAATGATTATGTGATCGGCCTTGCTGCCACCAATCGATCCGGTGTGGTTGGGTGATTCTCGCTCCAACCGATAGTGCGTCGTCCAGAACGAATGCAGTCCCGGCTGCAGTGCGCGACGACAGGCGGCAAGGAACTCCGTCGGAGACGATGCACACTCGAGAGTGTTCTGCAGCCAACACGGACGCTGTAGCAAGCCGTTATGAATCAGGGCACAACCCTGCGCAATTCGAAGCGGCGGGAAGTTGGCGGGCCTAAGCCGAAAATACTGCCACTGTACGGGCGACATCGGTGTGGCGTCCAGGATTGGCTCACCAGTGCCATACGCCGACCGAAGTCGTGCGACATATGCCTTCGATTCCTCCGATCCGGTTAACTTTCGGCTGTCCGGGATAAGACCGGCGGTCCCAAGAAAGGCAGCCTCCAAGTGTTGAGGATTATGCAGTGCTCGGGCCGCCGCTAACGGTATCCTCTCGGCAAGAAGTCGCATTGGCTGTGCGTTCTTCGCGTGACCAAGTGCTGCGAACACGTACCGGTATAGCAACTCGTCGATGTCGGATGCGTGCTTAAGCGTGGATAGGCACGCGTCACGTTGCCTTTTCAACCGTGCTCGGGCCATGCCGCGCACGGTTTCTCGGCGAAGGGACGTCGGAGCGGAAGGTAGTTCGGCTCGACACAACGGGTCCGGACGCACATCATTGCGAAACCGGTATAGCAGCGTCCGCAAGCGATTGTTTAGATAGCCGCTGAGAACGAGCTCGGGGACCACCGTACCGTCTTGTCTGACGACCGTGCCAGTCCACAGATCTGAAAGCAGTGTTACATGCAGAATTACCGAGTTGTACCTGTCGTCTCTATGATGGCCATGACGAAACCACTCGACCGAGGTCCGATGAATTTCGACGTCGCCGACCCATAGTGTGTCGTCGAGACGGACGTGAGCGCCGAGGAAATCCGGTCCGCCGTTGGTGTTCGGAAGTCCGGTGCTCTCGACATGGATCTGCGCACCTGCGGTCGTGCGCAGATTTGCGCGTCCATAGTTGGTGTGATGCCAGAGATCCTGAACCAGGGCTTCGGGTAATTCGGCCAGGCGTACCTCCGGGTCGTGCAGTAGGTGGGGAGAGTGACGGTTAAGGCTGCTCATGCACCAGGTGTCTTAGGCAACTCAGTGTTGCTCCAGACAAAGGACACACGATCGTCCGAATACGTAACCCGGGCGTCTACGAATCTGACTGGATGGCTGCGATCGTGTGCGTCAACGTGCGCGCTGCATCGCCGGCAGCTTCTCGAAAATCCTCACCGCCCGATGAATAGAGTATGCTTCGGCTGGCGCTAATGATGACCGCTCCCTCTGCGGTGAGTCCTGCCTGCAGTACATCTTCGAGCCGTCCACCTTGGGCGCCCACGCCCGGGATCAGAAACGGCGTTGCAGGACAATCGTCGCGCAACCGTCGCATGGCTTCGATGTCGGTCGCACCGACAACAAGTCCCAGCGACCCCGGGGACTCCCGTGCCCAATCGAGTGCACTCATCGCAACGTGCCGGTAGAGATGATCTCGGCCGCTCGGCGAAAGCTGGAACTCGTCGGAGTCGGGATTCGACGTACGCGCGAGGACGAAGGCTGCCTTGCCCGCATACGCGAGAAATGGCTCGACGGACGAGCGACCCATATACGGAGTAACGGTACAAGCGTCGAAGGGGAGTTTTTCGAACACTGCTTGCGCGTAGAAGCGGCCTGTGTTGCCGATGTCGCCACGCTTGGCATCGGCGATCGAAATCTTCGACTCGGGGATTGCGGCGGCAACATCCGAGAGAACGCGCCAACCCTCATCTCCCAGCGCCTCAAAGAAGCCGAAGTTCACCTTGAACGCACACGCCCACGGCGCCGTAGCTTCAATAATTGTGATACAAAACTCACGGACCGCATCGGCCACATGCTTCCCGCGCCTGACCGAGGGGGGCATGCGATTCGGGTCCGGATCTAACCCGACGCACAGCAGAGTACCGGCCTCATCCTGTACGCGCGCGAGTTTCTTCTCGAAAGACTCGATCGTGGGCATTGTGCGGCGTATGAACGTAGTGACGAGTCGGTCTCAGCTCGGTCCCGGCCTGAGTTCGGCGGGCAAGATAGACACGGCGTAAAACGGCTTGACTTGTTTCTTGTGAAATGGCCTGGGCTGACGATCATTAAGGAACAGCCCTCAGTGGCTAATGTAGACAAAGCGTCCAAAAAAGCGCTTCCGAAAGTCGTTTCGCAGTGTCGGTTCGTGCCTGCGCAACGGCGTTAACGGCTCAAATAGAAATTGAAGGATTCACATGTCGACCACCTTGAAAGAACTGAAGACGGTCTCCGCGAGGGACCGCAAGATGATCGAGGACATCGAGGTCATGTTAGGCCCCGAGCCTTCGGAGATGGGCTTTGTCAAGAACCTCTTCTGGGGGCGGTTCCGCAGCGAGCTTGTGTTCCCATATCCGGTCGAGACCGCGGAGGAACGCTTACGGTGCGATGAGTTGCTCGATCGGCTTGACGCGTATCTCTCGACCGAGCACCCGGCGATTGAAATCGATCAGCAGGAGTATATCCCGGAATGGGTATTCAAACGTCTGTTTGAAATCGGTGTGATGGGGATGACGATCCCGGAAGAGTACGGTGGACTCGGACTCGGTGTGACCAGTTACAACCGCGTTCTTGAGAAGATCGGAAGTTATTGCGGGTCGACCGCCGTCATGGTATCCGCACATCAGTCGATCGGCTGCAAGGCACTGATGCTTTTCGGCACAAAGGAGCAGAAGCGTCGCTTTCTGCCGAAAGTTGCCCGCGAGTACCTTTCGGCGTTCTGTCTTTCGGAGCCGCAGGTCGGTTCGGACGCGGCCGGGCAGGAAACACGCTGCGTAAAGAGCGAGGACGGAGAATACTTTATCCTGAACGGGGAGAAAAAGTGGAGCACGTCGGCGTCGATGAGTGGTCTTCTAACGGTCATGTGTACACAGGTGATCACGGATCCTGCCACCGGGAAGGGACGCGAGGCCGTCACGGCGCTTATTTGCACACCCGACATGGACGGCGTTGAGGTGTTCGAAAAGAACCGGTCGAAGACGGGTATCCGTGGTACGTGGCAGGGACGAATTCGGTTTACGAACGTGCGCGTGCCGAAGGAGAACCTTCTGCACCATGAGGGCAAGGGCTTGAACGTTGCACTCACATGCTTGAACTACGGCCGATGCACACTGTCTGCCGGCGTTACTGGTGCGGCAAAACGCGCCCGCGATCAGGCAATCAAATGGGTGCAGACCCGCTTTCAGTTTGAACGCCCCCTGGCAGAGTTCGAGTTGGTGCAAAAGCGCATTGCCCGAATGTCCGCCCTGTGCTACGCCATGGATGCGATGCTCTACACCGTCACCGGTATGCTCGATCGCGGCGATAAGGACATCATGGTCGAGACGGCCATTTGCAAGGTCTTTTGTTCGGAGATGGGGTGGCGGGTGATCGACGACGCGATGCAAGTTATGGGAGGAGAAGGCTACGTCACGGAAAACGAGTTTGAGCGACTCTGGCGCGACAACCGCATTCACCGAATCGTGGAAGGTTCGAACGAAGTGATGCAGTCGTTCATCTTCGCCTACGGCGGCAAGCAGCTTGCCGAACAAATGCTGACGATCCAGTCGAGTCTCGGTTGGAACCGTGAGGAGTCCGTCTCCAGGAACCTGAACCGTATCCTGGAGAACGGGATGAACACGACGGTGTTGCGGCGCGGGTTGTCGCTGGCTGCCCAACTGTACCTCAGCCTGAAGCCGGCCGCTCCTGAGATCTACGGTGTGCATCCTTCGCTGCGTCCGTACGCGCGACGTCTTGCCGAGCTGGTCCGTGGTCACTCGCATCATTTCAAGATGACCAGCAAGTGGCATCGGGAGGACATCATCAAGCGGCAGGTCGTGCAAGCTCGCCTGGCCGATAGTGCGATGTATCTCTTCGCACTGTCGACGTCTTTGTCACGGATGGACCGCCAGGTCCGAATGGGCATATACG
The DNA here is from genome assembly GCA_041589075.1 of Rhodothermales bacterium. GTDB lineage: Bacteria > Bacteroidota > Rhodothermia > Rhodothermales > JABDKH01 > JBFHWK01. The sequence continues at coordinate 24,481 of JBFHWK010000002.1, read as the reverse complement.
GTCTGGAGTACGATCGCGATCGTCGCGCCCTCGAACATGTGTTCGATATGCTAGAGCTCCGAATTCTCGACAATGTGCGCGCCTTAAGGCGGAACGCGGATGATTCCATGCGGGCCGCGGCGGCTGCAGCAAGAAGGCACAACGACTCTTTGCCGAACTCCGACTTCTACATCCATGAGTCCTCACCCATCGCGCGGGGAACCGGCAAAGCCATACCGCGACAACACATCAGGCAGTTTCCGGGAGACGGTCGTGCCGCCCTGGGTGACGGTGCGTCTGACGAGGCTGCACTGACGGCGGGAAACGGAGCGACGCCGACGGCTGAGGAGGCGGGCGCCGCCGAGTAAAGGCAGGCGCGCCGAGGGTTACGGGTTGAATTAGAAAACGGCGGAGGAGACAACTCGGTCTCGACATGGGCGTGGCGGAGGCTGCACACCCACCCGCGATGGGCGGGAGGGCCTACCGAAGTGGTCGCAGCTCGACATTGTCGAAATACGCTTCTGAGATCGACTTGGTATCATCAGAGTCACTCCATAGCGTAATCGAGAGTGGCTCATCAGGCGGATCGCCGCCAAACACCTGACGGTAGTCGGCGCGAATGTCACGCACGACGTTTACCCACTCGCCGATGCCGTCGACTGCACTACTTGCGACGATGACACGCAAGGGGCCGTACTTCTTCGTGGTTCCGACGGGCAGCGTCGAACTGTAGGTGTACTTAATGCTTCGTGGTCGTCCGAGCCAATCCGTCCCGAAGGTTACGTAAACCGCTGCACCTGCGTCATTGAGCTTCCCAACGTCTTCGCGCGCTCCGGTCGGCAACTGAGTGGCGCGCCAGCTCCATGCCAGGATCTGATGAACGCGCACGTCCCAGTGGTAGCCCTCACCGTTGAGCTTGACGATTTGCGTGCTTTCGTCTCGCGTGTACACACGGGCGACCTTATTTCCACCCTCGTCCACGATCTCGAAGTAATCCCGGTCGCGCTCGAGTTCACGTGGCACCTGAACAAAGGAGCGTGAGCTCTTATGCGCGCGCTTCCATGTGTAGGGCGAATCGCCACCCGTATACTGCTGGAAGTCCTCGATTACAATCGGCATGGCGGCGGACTGGGCGCATACGTCCGTGTAAGTGAATCCCGTTGCCAGTAGACCCAAGAGACCGACGCGCGAGATAACCCGGATCGACATATCAGACATTCTATCGTGACACACTGTTGACATTCGGAGACGCATTGGAAACACTTGTCGGAGCCTCTTGAGCGAAATTTGAGCATCCTTCACAGGTATCAAACACTATGCCACCCTCTTCGGCTCCCGCGCCGCAGACTTTGTCCGGACGTCCGAATCAACCGGCAACGCCTCCTTGCCCGACAGTGAGACGACGGCGAAGAGGAGGAGGTTGAGCAGCTTGCCCAGAACGGTGATCACAACGAGCATGCTGGCCACGGCGGCTTCGGGAATCTGCACCGCCGTTGACAAACTGACGCCGGCGCCCAGAAAGATCAGGTCGCGATTGGGGATCACGGGAATTCGGCTGATTACGATCGAAAGAGCCGCGTAGGTGAACCAGACGCGCAACGGCACTTCCGGCATCGCCACCGCCCACTGCGCTATCTGAAGAGCCTGCCCAACGACGAGCCGTAGGCTCTGGACCGCAAAAAGCAGGAGCGACATTTTCAGTGACATGGAGAAAACGTACTTCCGCACCCGGACGCCAAGGATGCCGAGTACCACGAGTACGACCGCAGCGACACCCGCGCCGGCTAGATAGTAAGCGGACTGGCGCCCGAACAGGTCGGTGATTCCGATCTGACCCGAGTAGAGAAACACGGCCACGAGTACCAGCGCAACCGTCGTTGAAGCGACCGAGGAAATGATGTTCTGGTCGCGGATCGTTTTCAGAAGATCAAGGTCGGGACGATCTATGTTCTTTCGTGCCCACGCGTAGAAATAGACCTCACCCGAATAGCCAAGTACTTCCTTGTTATAGATGCGCTTCTTGACAAATGCGGGCAGGCTCTTCCAGCCGTCGAACTTCCAGGTGAGGCGATAGAGGACGATCTCCGCAACGGGCAGAAGGAAGTAGAGGAGCAAAAAGAACAGATAGAAAAGAGGGTTTGTCGGCAGCGCTGCCGCAATCTCCGTCCACCCGATTTTGGTCAGGTCGTATGCCAGGTATAGGAGAATGCCTACCAGGAAAAGCCACCGCGCCAGTCGCAGCACGCGCCGGCCCCGATTGGTGCTGGAAAAGGCGGACCATCGAGCCTTAAAAGCAGCCAGCGTCATGCGTCAGGCGCAAGTGGAGCCCAGCCCGGCGACGAGCCGTGCGATGTGGCAGAGGTCGGCAACGACTCCTTTCCAGGAGCCTGTCTCATGGAGGTTCTTCGAGACAAGACGACGTTCGGTTCCGTTCCCGCACCCGCCCCCTTGGGCATTACGGCGACCCTGCGGGTCTAGAAATCGACTCCGTCTGAAGACATCAGACAGTAGAGGTTGTCGCTCGATTCTCCCTGAAAGGCCACGGCGAGTTTGTGTCCCCCGACGAGTTTGATTCCCTTGAAGGTGCGCTCGCCGGTTTTGACCTTGCCACGCCAGTCGATGCCGTCTTCGGACGACATTACGTAAACGTCACCGTTAGACTCGCCGATCCAGCCGAGAAAGAGGTCTTCATCGTAGACCGCTAACGACGGCTCCTTGCGGCTCTTTTCGTCGAGCCGAATCTTCGTTCGCCAGTCTACACCTTCGACTGACTGTTTGACGTAGATGTGGTTGTCGCTCAGGCCGGTCCAGGCCAAGACAAACTTGCCTTTGTAGTCGGCCACCGTGGGTCCGTTGTTCGAGGCCTCGTTCAGGGCCACCTTTGCAGCCCAGTCGACGCCGTCACGCGACTGCATGGCGTACAGCTGGTCACTCTTCTGTCCCTTCCAGGCAATCAGCAGACGTCCGTCGTCGGAGCCCGTAATGGCGGGACGCGCATCCGTTCTCTCATCGAAGCGGACTTTGTTAACCCAGTCGACTCCGTCCTTGGAGCGCATAACAAAGAGGTTTTCCGAGTTCTCGCCGGTCCACAGCAGGTACAGGTACTCGCCGTCGCTCGCAAGGTCGGGTGCATGTCCGCTCTTTTCGTCCAACGCGATCTTGGCACGCCAGTCGACGCCGTCTTCCGACCGCATGACGTAGAGCGCGTTACTCCGGCCTGCCCAGGCCATATAATACTTGCCGTTGTGGTAGGTCATTGAGGCGCCGTGGGAGGCCTTCTCATCAAGTCGAACCTTCTGCGCCTGCGAGGAAGTCGGGGTGATCAACACGGTGGCCACAAACGCACAGGCCAACGCAAGCACCGTCACGGGCTTAAGGCTGCGGAACGGGGTTCTGTTGAAGTTTCTCATGACGGGTTATCTCTCTTGTCCGGGTGATTAAAACAAAATAGAACGCACGGGCAACCGCATCCCTCTGCCGGGTCCCTATTTTTTGGGTCTTCGTCTACTGTTGCCAAAAGCGTTTTTTTCTTATCGTACCTCCAGTATTGACTTGAATGTTGTTGGAAAGTCGGGAAAAGCGGACACATAATCATTAGTGCCCGTGCGCCCCGACGATGTTTTCAGGTATACGAGGTGAAAAGGGACACCCCGTCCCTGTGGGTATGCCGAATGGAAGCGACGTACAAGGCGGCCGCTAGGGTACTCGTGGGTCTGTTCGTACTCCAGGGAGTACTCGTGACAACGCATCTCGGCGACTTCCGGCCGATGGAGCGGCGGCATGAACTCGGCGAGTTCTGGCCGTTCAGTATCTATCCGATGTTCTCCCGGGGTGCTCACCCCTGGGTTCGGTCTCTGGTCCGAGAAGTGCCGGATGCCGCGGATCCAGACCTATGGCAACCCTACTCGATCAACGACCTGCCGGGTGAGCCATACGCGTTGAAGCGCGTCGGCATTCTGCAGAACGACATATCCAATTTCATCTCGAAGTCGCGGACCTGGGACGAGCGGCGGATCAACGGACTCAGGAAAGTTTTCGGCGATGAGTTGACCAGCAAGCATCTGCTGATCATGCGTGCCGACGGTTCGATCACGGGCGACTCCGTGTCGGTCGTCTTCACTCCGTTTCTGCTGCTGGCACCGGACAGCACTTATCTCAACCCCCACCTGGTCTACGCGACTCACTGAATGTTCTATGTGGCAGAAATTTCTTGAAAACCTGTTCGACTTCGAGCGCGAGGAGACTTCGGGCGAGATTGCACTGTATCGACTCTTCGAGCTTGTGGTGGTCTACTGGACAATTGAGTACGCCTGGCGGTGGGGGCCCTACCTGGAACGGCTCGGGGACGTCGTGCTGCCGCTTGGGATCGCGGAGTACGTTGACATCACCTTCATGTTTACATCGCCCGCGGGTGTGATCAACGCGGTCGGGATGACGCTCTTGATGGCGGTCGGTTTCTTGAGGCTATGGCGACCGGCCTACCTGGTGGCCCTATTGCTCTTTCATCTCCATTACGTCGCTCGTTTCAGTCAGGGCGAGATATCCCACGGCTCCAATTTTGTGGGAATGGCGGTGCTCGCGATAGCTGTCGGCACGGTCCTGTTCAAGGAGCGACGGCTGGTACGACGTACCGCACTAGGTCTGTGCTATTTCTTCTTTGGTCTGGGATATACGACCGCGGCGTGGTGCAAACTGATCGGCACGGGACCGAATTGGCCGGATGGCCGGCATTTGTGGATGTGGATCCAGGAGCGTACGGTCGACACATTCTCTAACACTGGTGTTGTCGATTACAACTGGCTGCAGGAGTTGGCGGTGCGGTACCACCTGATTGCCACTGCCATCCTGACCTTTGGCCTATTGACCGAGTTCTTCGCGTTTCTGTTTTGGTTTAAGCGCTTCCGCGCGTACATCGGCACGTTGCTGTTTGGCATGCACTTTGGCATCTGGGCCGTGATGAAGCTAACTTTCAGTGCCAACACCTACCTGCTTTTCATCCTGGCGTATCGGTGGGAAGCGCTGTTCGAGGCGGGGCTGTCGCGTCTCAACGAAGCGCAGCGTGAGAGGGTGAGGAGGCTGCGCCTCTGGATGGCGTAGCCACCGCGGCCAGTGCTGCTGTGTCAAGGCGACGACCGGGATTAGTGCATGCGCATTCTGCTGATAAGTCAGGACTTCCCGCCGGACGTGGGTGGAACTCAGACGTACGCGCTCGAGCTGGCGAGACACCTCACGATGTACTGCGATGATTTCGCTGTCATTGCCCCGGAGCAGCCCGCGGACGCGAGTGTAGACGCACAACTGCCATTCGACGTGCTGCGCGTACCTGCGACCAAGAATGCCATATCGCTGAAGGCGCTGCCGGCAGTCTTGCGCTTGGTTCGAACGCGTTCTTTCGATGCCGCTTTTCACGTCCAATGGCCGTCAGTACTGGTTTCGCGGATGATCAAGCCCATGGGCGGGCCCCGGCGAATCTTCGTGGCCGCGCACGGTCGTGAGTTGCTCCTCGAACCACTCAGTGGTGTGCCGGGAAAGCTATACGACCGGATTCGCCGTAATCTGTTGCGCCGTGCGGACGGGGTTTTCGCAGTAAGCCGCTACACCCGCTCTCTCCTTTACGAACTCGGCGTGCGCCCGGAACGAATCGCGGTGTTGCATAACGGCACTGACCCCACCCGTTTTTCTCCGCTGGACGTAAGCGACATCCGCCGCACGCACGGCCTGGATGGCCGCAAGGTCCTCTTAACCGTCGGCAGACTTGTGCCGCGAAAAGGTATCGATACCGTGCTGCGCGCGTTGCCTGGTGTCGCCCGCGAAATGCCCGACGCGCTCTACGTGATATGCGGAGAGGGTCCGGATCGCGAGCGCCTCGAAACTCTCGCTCGCGACCTGCAGGTGGCCGATCGGACCCGCTTTCTTGGAGAGGTTGCCTACGAGGACCTGCCTCGCTATTACAACGCCTGTGATGTTTTCGTCATGCCCTCGCGGCAGGTTCGACCGTTTGTCGAAGGCTTTGGGATTGTCTTTCTGGAAGCCAATGCCTGCGGCAAGGCCGTGGTCGGCGCGAATTCAGGCGGCATACCGGACGCGGTTCGTGACGGCGAGACGGGCCTGCTTGTCGAGCCGGACAACGAGACCGAACTAGCCGAGGCTTTGCTGCGGCTGCTTCGAGACCCTGATCTCGCGACTCGCCTTGGTCAGAACGGGCGCCGCCGCGTCGTCGAAGAAGCTACCTGGGAGCACACCGCCAGACGTCTCTACGAGCATATCGCGCGGTGCATGTAATCCTTACCATAGACTTCTCACCGTGGTCGGATTATGGTGGAGGTGCGCAGCGTTCCACGCATAACCTCGCCAAAGCCCTGTGCCGTCGTGGACACCGCGTGTCGGTAGTGTACACCAAACCGCCCTGGGAACGGGTGGAGGTCCCCGGCGATCTTCCGTATGAGATACACTGGGCTATCTTCCACGACCTCAGAAGTCGTCGGGCCGCTCCACTCCGTCCCTTGAACGCGTTCTCGGTCGCGCGTGTCGTTCGGAGGCTGATCGAGGATCGGGAGACGGTAGTGCACAGCAACGGTGAGGAAGGGGGAATGGTGGGTCGGCTTCGGCCGCGACACAAGTTTCGCTTTGTTGCGACACCGCGACATCCACGCTACCCACGACTATTGCTCGAGAGCGACACCTTGTCGCGACTGGACCTGATTCGTCTGGCGCTGACCGAAGGGAAATATTTGATGCAAGGGCGGGCGGCCCGTCACGCCGACTTGTGCGTGCCGCCCAGTACGTTCGCCGCCGATCTGGTACGGCGCGCCTACAAGCTGGATTCCGCGCGCGTGCGCGTCGTGCACAACGGCGTTCCCGAGGAATTCCTCCCGTACCGCCACGACGTTGAGAAGGCGCGCTCCGGGCCCATCGTGTTCTTCGGGCGATTCGAGCAGACCAAAGGTCCTGACACGTTCGTCGAGGCGTTGGGCCTGATGGGTGACTCGGCCCCGGCCGCTCTGCTGATCGGCCGCGGACCCGACCGCGAGTCGCTGCTACGGAGGATTGAGGCTCTCGGCCTCGCCGAGAAGATCACCACTATGCCCTGGATGACACACGACGAGCTCGCGACGGTCCTGACCGGTGCCCGTCTGGTTGTACTACCCTCGCGTGAAGAAAACTTCAGTCTGGCCGTACTGAGTGCGATGGCCGTGGGGGCTCCAGTCGTCAGCACTCGCGTCGGTGGTACCCCGGAGATCATTGATCACGAACGGACCGGTCTCCTGGTAGAACCGGGCAGCCCGCGACAACTTGCCGACGGAATACGTAGACTGCTCGAAGATGATGTGTTCGCGCGAGCTGTGGCCGAGGCGGGGTGCAAACACGTTCGAGAACAACTCACGTGGGACGCGGCCGCGGACGCGTTCGATAAACTGTACCGGTCGATCTAACTTCAGTTACCGGCGGCTGCAACACACGCATTGTCGCGAAGCTCAACGACGGGCTGAACGGCGAGCGAGCAGTCTGACGCCAGGCCTTTCTCTCGATTGATGCGTGCCTGAAGCCGATTGTACTCCGCCACCTTTGCCTCGAGGGCGTCGGGATCAGTTACCTCAGCCGAGTACACCAGGTATCGCCACGGACCACCGCAGGGCTTCGAACCGAACGCAATAGTACTACAAAACGATACGTCCGACGCCTCGGCATCGCCGATCATTTCGAGGATCTCATTCTCGAGCCGAACGAGGTCTTCGTCATTCGCCGGCGGTCCGTCGGAACTGCATCGGGCCCCCGTTGAGAGGAGGGCCGCCAGCACGAGTACGCCGGCTGAATACGTACAACGCATTGTGACTTCTCGTTAGGAATCAACTCCTCTACCGAACCAACAACATCTTCCTCGAACTGTTGCCGGAATTTGTTTCGATACGGTAAATGTAGGTCCCGCTCGGGAGGTTTCCGGCGTCGAACGGTATCGAATGCGGTCCTGCGGCCTTCGGGTGGTCAACCAGCCTCTGAACCAGACGGCCCTGGAGGTCGAATACCGATAGCCGTACGTGGGACGGCGCCGCGAGCGTGTACGAGATCGTGGTCGTGGGATTGAAAGGATTGGGGTAGTTCTGCCGGAGCGTGAATTGATCCGGCACGGCATTGGGTTCGTTCGACGTTGGCATAGCCGGGTCGGTTACAAAACCGATTCGCGGGAATTCGCCACCAAGAACGGCGGCAGTGTTCGTCAGACCCAGCCCGAACCAGTCCGCAAGAACCGTGGCATATACACTGCGGAAGTCGATGCTGTGCTTGAGGTTCTGATTTAGGTCCAGGTCGGACAGATCGGGTGTATCACCGTACAGCCCTCCGGTTACGCCGCCGCCGAAGACAAACAGGGGCGCTGAGGTACCGTGGTCGGTTCCCCCGGACGCATTTTGGGCAACTCGCCGTCCGAACTCCGAGAACGTCATGACCATGACCCGGTCCTTGTGGCCGCCTAGGTCCAGATCCGCGTAAAAGGTTGTAACGGCCTCGGCGATGTACCGCAGCAGGGTCGTGTGCGCGCCGGCTTGATTTGCGTGCGTGTCGAAGCTCCCGAGTGAGGTCACGTAGATCTTGGATCCCAGATTACCTTTGATGAGCTGCGCAACCACCGCAAGGTTGTCCGCAAGGGGATTGGGCGACGGGTATACCACGTCATTCGATCCCTGTGCAGCAGCAGTCTGCACAACATCTGCGTATTGGTAGGAGTCGTTCGCCACACCTCGCACAAATCGCATCTCGTTGCCGTACGAGGTCTGCGGCACCGACTCTTCGTCGTAAACCCGTCCGGTCGCCGCGATCTGCGAGAACAGTTCCACGCTCGTCAGGCTCATGCCCATGTTGGCATCAGGTCCCTGGAACAGCATGGAGGAGACGCCGCCTATTTGAACCGCAAGCGGGAAACCCGGGGGCTGCTCGCTGAAGTCGGGAAACTCCGTATCGAGGTATCGTCCGGCCCATCCGGTCTCCAGTACGACGTCCGAGTCACTAGCCGAGACCCAGATGTCGGTGGATCGGAAGTGTGAAAGATTGGGGGACGGGTAACCGACGGTTTGCAGTATGGCCATGTTACCGTCGCCGTAGAACGTCTCAAAAGACCCAAAGGAGGGATGCATCCCAAGCTCAGGCGTAAGAGGGACGGTTTGGGCCGCAGAGATGCTCAGACCCGGGCGTGCATTGTAGTAGATGTCATTTTGTATCGGGACGATTGTGTTAAGCCCGTCGTTTCCGCCATTGAGCTGAATCAGAACAAGGATTCGATCAGTATCGATGCTGCCAAGCGCTCGCAGCAACGGCGTTCGTCCGTAGGAGACCATCGGCACTCCGTTCAAGGCGAACATCCCCCCGGCCGTAATGCCCATCGCCGACAGGAAGCTACGCCGGGACCACGAAGCGTGGTCCACGCCGTGGGCGTGACCGTGTTCAAGACAGCTGCCGTGCCGCAGCCTTGCTCGTCGAGTTTTGCCCGTCACTCGGTCCATTGTCACGACAGTTGATACTCTGGTAACTGGAGAAGGAAGCGGATGTAGCGATACACATGCGCGTTCGAGCCGGTGGCGTATAGGTACCAGTCGTGCCACGGAAGACCAGCCAGAAACAGCTTCGCGAGGTCGAGGACATACGCGGGACCGTTCAGGAATTCGTCGGGGATCGGATAGGTGATCAGGTCGCCGGTGAATTCCCCCTCGACAGGCGGCAGATCAAGTTCGTCGATGCTCACCGGGATGAAATGTTCAGCAAGCGCCAACGGCAAACGGAACGCGGCGTGTGGATCGCCCGGGTCGTGTACCGACTCCGCGAGAGGCAGGAGATCAAGGAGTTCCTGACCGCCTCCGTTTGTCAGAATGAAGTCGGGCGAAAGCCAGCGAATCGGTAACGAGGTCGTGGACACCCATGTGTGGTATCCGGGCCATCCGGCAACGTTCGGTGGGTTCAGGACTACCTGCTCCATGAAGAACGTCAGCCTTCCGACATTGGTGAAAATCTGCTCCGGCAGCGGGACACGCGACTCGATGAGCAGTCCCGTAGCCAACTCGACGGGACTCTTGATCCGGGCTCCGGCAACGGCGTTGTCAAAAAAGTGCGCGCTCGTCAGCAGTGTTCTAATGACGGGAGCAACGTCGAAGTTGTTGACGAGGAAGATCTGCGCGAGTTCGGAGACGATTACAGGGTCCGGTACCTCGTACACAAACTCGCGATAGAGCTTCGCGCACACGAACTCGGCAATCTCTAGTCTTCTTTCGTCGAAGATGATGTCGACTACATCGGAGTATCCGAACGATCCCGTCCGTCCGAGGAACGTCTTTGTGCCGCCGTCGAAGAAGAAAGGATTGAACGAGGACTGGAGTGTGAAGAAGTCCACTTTCCATCCTGTCAGTGCTCGTGCGATCTCGCGTATGTCGGCTTCCGAATAGTTGCTGGCGCCCTGCGAATCCAACTGGCCCATCGTAAACAGCTCCAGTAGCTCGCGCGCGTAGTTTTCGTTCGGAGCACCGACCTCATTCTGCGTGCCGTTGAGGTACAGCAGCATCGCCGGGTCAGTACCGATGTCAAAGACCAGATCTCGGAAGTTGCCGAGCGCGCGCAGTCGAAGCAGCGTTATGTAGCGATCGGCAAACGGCGCCAGAAAATAGGACCCGGTAGACGTAACGAAGTGATTGTGCCAGAAAAGTGTTAGACGCTCCCTCAGTCCATAGGCATACATTCGTTCGATCCAGTCGTACCGGTAGTCAACGAGCCACTGGTTGTTGTCGGCGAGGTACTGCTGAAATTCGGGCGAGCCGGGGTCCCGGTTCGGCGGTGGCGTATTGGCCCAGAAAGGAGGATCCGGCATCGGCAGCGTGACGGCAGCATCCACAATCGCGTCAGCGGCAGCTGCGGCCGTCTGACCGATCAGGTTGCGAACTTCGACAGGGTCCGCACCGAAGCCGCTCCGGCGAAGGAGGTGGGCGGCGGTGCGGGAGTCGAGAGCGGTGTTGTACGGCTCCAGGCCGGCCTCAATCGCCAGCGGCGCAGAGGCTGTGGGGTCAAGGAGCTCGGCAATACGAGCCGCGTACGACGATCGTCTTTCCTCTGATGTCATCTAACTGTCGTTGACACAGTGCCGAAGTGTCTTCGGTGTGAACCGCGGGGACGGCACGCGCACGCGCGGAAAGCTGCGGGAGCGCGTCGCGGAGGCGGCTTATCAGAAGTACGTGCGGTCGCGGCCCCTCGTGTCACGAAATCGTCACAAAAGCATCCTGAACCGTCTGTCAGTCCGTCGGATACCAGATGTATCGCCCTTCGCGATCGACGTAGCCGTGTTTGGTTCGCTCACCAACGAACACGGTCACGCGGCCGGACCCGTTATGGAAATCGGCCGCTTCGTCGAATTCTGGAGCCGTAATCATTTCGCCCCGGGTATTTACGTACCCCCACTTGCCGTTCAGGAGCACGGCCGCGGCGCCGTCGTGAAAGGCTCGTGCGTCCTCGAAGCGCGGGTCGATGACTAGGTTGCCCCTGTCGTCCACAAAGCCCCACGTGTTGGCGTCTTGCCGTACCGGCGCCAGACCATCTCCGAAACTGCCCGCTGAAATGAACTGAGGAGTGATCACGGTCACGCTGGCGCGGTCGATAAACCCCCAGCGGTCCGAGATCTTTATGGCTGCCTTGCCCTCCGTGAATCCGCGGGCCGCCACATAGCGAGCCGGTATCACGGGGTTGCCGCTCCGATCGATGAACCCGTAGTTCCCATCACGGCTTTCGTAGAGTGCAAGACCCTCGGAGAACTCGGCGTTCTCGTTGCTGTCGAACTCCGGCGTATCGGAAGTGCGCACGATGTTGCCTGACTTGTCGATATACTCATAGTCGTATTCGACGGTGCGAACAAACGCCCGCCCATCCACGAATCTTCCGGCGTGAACGAAACGCGGATTGATTACAACGGCCCCGGACTTGTCTATGTATCCCCAGCGTCCGTCGATTCGAGCAGCTGCCAGTCCTTCCGAGAACGGACCTGCATACTCGAAACGCGGGTCGATGACAGAGGTCCCGCTTGCGTCGATATACCCGTAGCGCGACGACTGCCGAACCGCTGCCACGCCCTCTGAGAAATAGTCAGCATCCCTGAAGTCAGGTTCGATCGCGATGCGGCCGTCAGAATCTACGTAACCCCACTCGCCGTCAATTCGCACAGGCAGTAAGGCTGTCTGACTGATTTCGTCGTCGCCGACTCCCGGCAACATGTCGCATGCAGAGAGTGTCAACAGGAGTGGCAGTACGACAGCGGCGGCGAACAGAATCCGGCCGGACCTCATGTTTGCGTTCTTGCGGTTCATTGTCTTTTCTCGCATGTCAGTTGGTTGGATACCAGACGTATCTGCCGCCGGTATCGATGTAGCCGATATTCTCCGACTCGGCGCTGCCAGTGCTGACGCGGGCTACCCCGCCCTCAAAAGGCGCGGCCGTCAAGAATTCACGGTCGATGGCTATCGTCGCCGTCTTCTTGCTGACGTACGTCCACTTATTGTTGAACCGAACGGCCGCAAGGCCTTCCGAGAATGGGCCGGCCTCGCGGAACTGCGGAGGTATTACCGTCCGCCCTTCGGTGTCGATGTACTCCCACAGTTCGTTCTGCACAGCCGCGAGTCCGCCTGAAAAAGGGCCGGCCGCCTCGTACTGTGGCGCTATCGCCGGCCTTCCGCTTCTGTCCAGGAAGCCCCAGCCGGCCGGCGTTGCGAATGCCGCCATGCCACCGGAGAAGTCGCCGGCAAACTCGATCGCGAAGGACGGATCGATTGCGACATCTCCATTGCGGTCGATGTAGATCCATCCGTCCGGACCCTCGACGGCAGCGAGTCCTTCCGAGAAGGACCGGGCATCACTGTACTGTGGAGATATGACCGTGGTGCCGGCGGCGTCGACGAAGCCCCACTGACCGGCGACACGCACAGCCGCCATACCCTCCGAAAAAGCCAAGGCAAACTCAAACTGGGCACTGACGGTCTGAACGCCTTCGGCGTTGATGTAGCCGTATAGCGCGCCTGCCTCCGTTCCTCTTACGGCGCCAAGGCCTTCGGAGAAACGACCGGCTGCTCGGTAGGACGCAGGAATCGTCAGTTCGCCGGCTTCATTCACATATCCCCAGTCCACGCCGACCCGTACGGCGGCCATGCCCTCGGAGAAATCCGCGGCGGCCTCGTACGTCGGCACGATCGTGATGCGTCCTTCACTGCTGACGTAGCCCCACTTGCCGTCGACCTGGACGGGTCGCAGGTTGCCGGGGCCCGTTGTGGGCGAGTCTCCGGCGGCGAAGAAGTCGCACGCCGACAGCAGGAGCGCGGGCACGACGGCCGTTACCACGATCAGGGGCGAGCACGGCCGCGAACGGCGCAGCGAACTGCGAAACAACATCTTTCGTTTCATGTCGGTTGTATTCACGAGCTGGGAAAGAGGCAGGTACTACTTACTTGGTGATGACCATGGCGCGTGCAAAAGAGCCGCGCTCCGTTTGAAGCCGGTACGTATAGGTTCCTGACGGGAGCTGTCCGCTTCGAAATCCGACCTCGTGCTTGCCGGCACCGAGTGTGCGGTCGACGAGCACGGCAAGGCGGCGGCCCTGCACATCGTAGACGGCCAGATAAGCGTGTGTCGCCGTGGGCAACTCGAAGCGGATGGTTGTCGACGGATTGAACGGATTCGGGTAGTTCTGATGCAGTTCGAAGCCTTCGGGCGTTTCGGTACGCTCAGTACCGACCGCCGCGCGATCCTCCACGAATCCGAGCCTTTCAAACGATCCGCCGAGCAGGTCGTCCACCGATGCTGCCGGCAGCCCTATCCAGTCCTGCAGCAGCGTCGCGTATGCGGATCGGTAATCGGTTGTGTAGCGGGGATCGCGGCCGTCCAAGTCAAGGAGATTCGACGCCGTGCCGTACATGCCGCCGGCTAGGCCCGCGCCGAAGAGGAGGAGGGGCGCGCCGGCGCCGTGGTCTGTTCCCCGGGAGCCGTTCTCGGCAAGCGTCCGGCCGAACTCCGAAAACGTCATGACGGCCACGCGCCTGTCGAGTCCATCCTGAGCAAGGTCTGCCATGAACGCCGCGACGGAGGCGGCCAGATCACCCAGCAGCCCGGCGTGACTGCCCTCCGTGCCACCCTGGCTGGAGTGCGTGTCGAAGCCGCTCCGGCTTACGGTGTACAGGTTCGTGGGGAGTCCTCCGCGCAGCATCCGCGCAACGACCGACAGACTGGATGCAAGACTACCACCAGGATAGGCGGCCAGATTTGTCCCAGCTTCCGATGCGTCTTGAACGGCCGCGACGTATCGGAATGATGCGTTGGTGACATTTCGGACAAACGACAACTCCTGACCGTATACCGTCGCGGGTACGTTGTCCGTGTCATAGAATCCGCCTTGCTGCACGAATCGCTCCAGGTCGCTCGCATCGCTGAACGTGACGGCCAGGTTGCCCGAGGTGCTCTGAAACAGAGTAGCTGGTCCGCCTACACGTACAGCCAGCGGGTAGTCGAGGGGATTCGTGAAAAAGTCGGGGTGCTCTTCCATCAGGTAACGGGCGAGCCATCCGGTGCTCTCTGACGAACCCTGGTCACGCGCGGTCGACCAGTTGATCGTGCCCTCGAAGTGACTCCGCGTCTGACGCTCGTAGCCCACGTTATGAACGAGCGCCATCTTGCCGTCGAGCCACAGGCTTTCGAGGGGCGTCATCGCCGGGTGAAGTCCGGTCTCGTTGTCGAGCAAGAGAGCGGCGTTTTTTGGGATGGCGATGGTCCGCCTGTTGTTGTAGTAGATGTCGTTTTCGACCGGAATGACCGTGTTCAGTCCGTCGTTGCCGCCGTTTAGCTGAATGAGGACAAGGATGCGGTCCGTGGCGGCGCCTTGAAGCGCGGCCATCAGTGGCGTCTGACCGAACGCGCGTACCGTGTGGCCGCCGACGCTCACGATCGTACCGGCGGCAGCCAGCCCCATGCAGCTGAGGAAGTCGCGGCGCGACCAGCGCCTGTGATCCTGTTCGTGAGCGTGCCCGTGGTGGAGGCAGGCTCCGTGTCGATGGTGTTCGTTATATATCGTTTTGTTCATCAGCGTTCGCTCTCGATGTTGTCGGCGGCTAGGTGAGCTGGTAAGCGGGCAGTTGAACGAGATAGACTATGAAGGCGCGGATGAGCTGCCGCGCTTCGTCAACACGTGCAGTCTGAGTTTCGATGGAGGCAGGCCACTCGTGGTAGGGCGTTCCGTCGAGCAGGATCTTCGCAAGGTTCTGCTCGTGCGCCGGAGCGTTCTTGACGTAGTCCGGTATCGTCGCCGGGTCGCCGGCAAAGGGCTCCTCGATCTCGCGGATGCCGGTTTCTGAAAGCGGTATCGGGATCAGCGTGCTCGCCAAGTCGACGGCCAAGCGAAACGGATCCGTTGGGTCGGAGACTTTAGAGGCGAGATCGAAAGGATCGTATGAGGCACCGCCGCGCTCGTATATCATGTCGGCGACGACTTTCCAGCGATCCGGCAGCGTACTGGTGGTCAGCCACGTGTGGTGACCGGGGTTGCCGCTGCTGTCGGGCGGATTCAGTCCAGGCCATCCAGCTACATTAGGAGGGTTCAGTAATTCCTGGCCCAACTTGATTGCGCTGAGTTCATCGCGGATCCGCTCCCACAGTGCGTCGGTGGCCACAACCTCGCCCTCGCGAATA
Source organism: Rhodothermales bacterium (assembly GCA_041589075.1). Taxonomy (GTDB): domain Bacteria; phylum Bacteroidota; class Rhodothermia; order Rhodothermales; family JABDKH01; genus JBFHWK01. The sequence continues at coordinate 8,812 of JBFHWK010000002.1, read as the reverse complement.
AATCCGATCAGATACTCAATCGGACTCTTGATGCGCGCTCCCATGACGGTTGCGCGGTAGAAGTGCTCACTCTTGAGCAGCTTCCGTAGGACGGGGGCAATCTGAAAATCGGCCGCTATTATCTCGGCCGCGAGGCCGGCAACGGTCGTATCGTCGGGCACGGCATGAACAAAGAACGTGTACAGCTTGAGTCCGACGAAGTGGGCAATCTGCGCCGAGCGCTGACTGAAAACGACGTCGATTACATCGTCGTAGCCGAACGAGCCCGTTTGTCCGAGGAAGGTCTTCCCGCCTCCATCGTGGCGCGACGGGTCAAAGGATGCCGTCCGATTCGGTGCCACCACCCATCCTGTGAGAGCCCTTGCGATCTCCTTGACGTCATTCTCGGTATAGTTGGTGCTGCCGTCCGGTCCATACTGACTCATCGTAAAAAGCTCCAGCAGCTCGCGCGCGTAATTCTCGTTCGGGTGGCTTGCCTCGTTGAGATAACCGTCCAGATACAGGAGCATCGAGGCATTTTGACCGACTCGCGCGATCAGTTCGCGAAAGTCGCCTAGGGCGTGCTGCCGCAGGAGTTTGTAATAATCGTAACAAAGGTGTCCGATCGAGAGTGGCGTCTTGTTTTCATTGATTCCCCATTGCGTGGGCAAGTGGTTGTGCCATAGCGAGGTCATTTTTTCGCTCAATCCAACCGACCGCATTTCGCGCAGCCAGCTCCGCTGCAAATCGTAAACTTCGTTGACGCCCGTCGATCCGTTGGTGCCGTACCACTGAGGTGCTTCCGGCAACGGAGATCCGATGGCGTCATCTACGATCCGGTCGACGGCCCTGTCAGCCAGCCCGTCATTGAGGGCGGTGTCGACGTCGCGCTTAAGGGCGCCGAAGTGAGTGCGCGCTACGAGGTGTCGTGCTTCACGACGTGTCCACGGACCCGAGTACGGGGCAAGTGAGGCGCTGATGTTCGGGCGTAGGCGGTGTGGGACAGCGGTGGCTGCGGCAGTGCTGGGCATTCTCTAAGAAGGTGGCATGTTTTGGGTGTCGTCCCGACATCGCCATACTGCCGCCGCACGAATACCTGATGGAGCCGAGCCAAATGCGTCGTTCTGGCTCGGGGCGCTGGACCTGGGAGAGTGGTTGGACTATTTGTACAGAAATCGACCAGCGGCCAAGTTCTTTTAAATCGTCCCGACGGTTGGTCGGTGGGGGAGATGTGCCTAAAACGAGCCGCTTCGACTATACACTGTCGTCGAGCCGATACAACACTTTGTACGATAGCGCACTATTAGGCGATCGTGTCCGCGCCGAAATAAGGACGAAGCGAAGATGGGATCGACACCGTCCCGTCTTCTGTCTGATTGTTTTCCAGGAGAGCTGCGACAATCCGAGGCAGCGCGAGCGCACTTCCGTTCAACGTGTGTACGAACTCATTCTTCTGGCGTCGCTTTTCTTTGTATCGAATCCGCATACGCCGCGCCTGAAATGACTCGTAGTTCGAAACAGAGGAGACCTCTAGCCACTTCTCCTGACCGGCGCTCCAAACTTCGAGATCATACTTCTTCGCCTGGCTGAAGCCCATGTCGCCGGTGCACATAAGGAGTCTTCGGTAAGGGAGTCCCAGTTGTTTAATTACATGCTCGGCGTCCTCACGCATCTCTTCGAGCGCGTCGTAGCTGTGCTGAGGCTTGACCCACTGCACAAGCTCCACCTTATCAAACTGATGTAGTCGATTCAGCCCCCGTACTTCCTTGCCGTAGGAGCCGGCTTCACGCCGAAAGCAGGCCGTGTACGCACAGAATTTGACGGGCAAGTCGTTCTCCGAGAGGATCTCGTCCCGGAAGTAGTTTGTGAGGGGTACCTCGGCCGTGGGGACGAGGAAGAGTTCGTCTCGGCCGACCTCGTACATCTGGTCCTCTTTATCAGGCAGTTGGCCCGTTCCGGTAGCAGAGTTCGCGTTGACCAGAAGTGGCGGCTGAACCTCCGTATATCCCCGTACGACTGCGATGTCGAGCATCATCGCGATGAGCGCGCGCTGCAGGCGCGCGCCGTCTCTCACATAGAACGGAAATCCGGCACCTGTGACTTTCGAGCCCCGCTCGAAGTCCACGAGGCCGTGGCGCTCGCTGACCTCCCAGTGCGGCAGCGGGTCGAAGCCGAACGAAGGCTTTTTGCCTATTTCCTCCAGAACAACATTATCCTCCGGTCCGCTCCCCGCTGGTACAGACTCGTGTGCGATGTTTGGGATTTCAAGCAACAGGTCACGGAGCACCCGTTCCATTCCCCGGGCCTCTTCTTCGCCCGTCTTGATCTCCTCCTTGAGCGAGGTAGACTCCTGGATCTTGGCCTCGGCTTCATCACGCCGTCCCGCCTTCATCAGCTCGCCGATCTCACGCGAAGCGTCATTGGCGAGCGACTGTAACTCCTGGAGACGGCTCAGGTGGTTGCGCCGATCGCGGTCAAATTCGATCACTCGATCCACTACCGCTACATCTTCGAGACCCTTCCGGCGAATGGCCTCTCGTACGCGCTCTGGGTGTTCACGAATGAATTGGAGTTCTATCATCCGGTCGTTCTGAAGTGATAAGCACGATCAAGTTGTATCCGTAACTATTTGCAGTACAATGACTTGATGACTTCCGCACTCTATGTAGAAACGTCGACCTCGAGGCGCCGTCTCAACTCGGTCAGCGCGGCGTTGGTAGGTCGCGGTTTAAAGCCGAGTTCGGTTTCCGCCTTGAGAATAATGAAACCCGTAACCGGCGGTCGCCGCGCGACCTGCGTAAACGTTGAAGCATCCACCGGCTGAATCAGGGATGTGTCCAGCTCGAAGTTCTCGGCTATTCGCACGGCAAAATCGTGCACGGAGATCTGCTCGCGTCCGGAGATATGGAAGACGCCCGTCTTGTTGAATCGAACCACGCGTTCTACACCGGCGGCGAGGTCATCTACGAACGTAGGCGTGCGGATCTGGTCGGTAACGACTGAGATCGGACGACCGCGTCGCAACTCATCGATCACCCACAGTCCGAAGTTGGCCCTGGACAGGTCAACGCCGGTTCCATAGACAAGGACGGTACGCACAATCGACCAGCGGTCGAGACCAGCCCCACGGACAACGTTTTCTGCGGCAAGCTTCGATTTGCCGTAGAAGTTCACCGGCTCGGGCCGGTCGGACTCTCGGTACGGTCCGGACTTGCCGTCGAACACGAAGTCTGTCGATAGCTGTACTAGCCGACTTCCGTTACCGAGGCAGTTGCGTGCTAGGTTCTCGACGGCGTCTACGTTGATCCGCCAGCACTGCTCGCGTTCGACCTCGCATGCGTCGACAGACGTCATTGCGGCGCAGTTAATAACCACGCCGGGCGTGAAGTCGGCAAAGACTCGGCGGACATCTTCGTAGTCACATATGTCCAGCGTGGTATAGCCCCCGGAGCCACCCCGATAACGTGGTGCATCGTCACGCGCCGTCGCGAGAACGTCGTACTCGGGAAAGCGGCTGAGTAAGCCGACAAGTGATTGGCCGAGAAGGCCGTTGGCCCCTGTTATGAGAATGCGATTGAAGAGCATTACGGGTAGTATCGGACCCCGATGCCTCCGCCCAGCGACCCGTCGGTCTCCGGGATCAGCTTAATCCAGGGGGTCAGCTCGAGGAAAACCTCGAATCGGTCCGTAAAGAAATTGAGTCCGAACGCGCCGCTGATACCGAGGACAAAATCGTCCCCCGCGCGGCGGTCATCTATTCCGACAACCGCTCCCGGCCCCAGGTAGTAATTGAGCGGCGAGTCAGGAATGGGGCGTTCGTAGAGCGCGTGCGCGCTGAGGAAGAAGAAGTTGTCGAGGTCCCACGCGGCCAAGAAAGAAAAGGCTTTTGCGGATTCGAACAGTCCGCCGCTCGTCGTACGCCGGTATAGCTTCAAGGAGAGTCCGGTCGGATCCCCGACCTGCGCGCCGATCCCGACGCGACCGGCAGGATCGTGCTGCTCGTTATCTGACAGCGGTTGCATGTCGGTGTGTTCGGCGGTTTGGCCGAAGGATGGCGATGCAGACAACAGCAGAAGGAGCGGTGCCAGGACGGAGGCTTGCTTGGTTACTAATCGGCTCATGGTTTTATCCGCGAGAAGGGGAGGCCCTTCATAAGGTAGGTGGCGTCTTGCACTTCTAGGCGGCCTGCAAGTACGAGTCGCAATTCCCGACGCCGCGCCGCTTCTTCGTACGCGGCCTCCTGTTCCGGCGATTCCGGCGTTATCGGCGGTGCGGGAACCGCTTTCAAATCGTCGTCGACGGCGACAAACGTATAGTAGGCCCTGTTACACTTGCGCCGCTCCTCCGTGCGCGGGTTTTCTGCCCAGACATTGATCTCGACTTCCATCGAAGTTCGGAAGACGCGGTTGACCTGACTTTCGACGGTGACTATCTCTCCAAGGCGTATGGGTGAGTGGAACTCGACATTGTCCACCGCCGCGGTAACGCAAACGCGGTTCGTATGTCGCTGCGCCGAGATCGCCGCGCAGATATCCATCCAATGAAGCAAACGGCCACCCATAAGGTTGCCGAGGGCGTTGGTGTCGTTTGGAAGCACGAGCTCGTTCATGACCGAACGAGATTGGCTCACTGTTTTTGTTCGATTCTTGGACGCGTTCATTACGGGCCGGGAAGGACGGTGCGTCTTTGGTCGGACTGAGGTCGGTGGGGCGATCCGATCCGATGCGCTAATATACGACGCCAAAAAGCTGCACCGACGATCAGCACATCCGTGGCACTACTACGTCTTTTGCTTCTTTTTCTTTGCCGCCGGGAAAAGAATATTATTGAGGATAAGCCTGTAGCCCGGGGAGTTCTTATGCAGGTCTAGATCGGTTGGCGGGTCACCCACGTAGTGCATGTAGTCTTCCGGGTCGTGGCCGGCATAGTAGGTGAACGTACCCTCGCCGTGCGTTCCATGGAGGTATTTTACCTCGTCTCGTCCAGGCGCCTCTGCCATGACGACAACGTTCGGCCTAATAAGGTTCTTTCGAAAGGCCGTTGTCTGTCCTACAAAGCCCTTGATCGTCGGCACATGATTCTGTGTCAGCATTGACGGCACCGGATCCCACTTCGCACTGAAGTCGAACAGCGTGAAGAAGTCTACGGCCGGATTCCGGAGTGCCGGCGGAGGGGGACCCACGTCGATATCTGAATGCTCATACTTGTTCGCGTTGAAGCTTGGCGTGAAGTCTTGGAATGCAAAACCGTGTCCGAAGTCGAGCCGAGCAATCGCATCCGTGTTTACGGGGTCACCGTCGTACTCGGACGGAACTATATCGGTCTGATGTGCTGCCAGCGCGATGTCGAAGGTGTCGGTACCCGAGCACATCGCAAAGAGGAAGCCACCCTGGGTAACGTACGCCCGAATGGTCTCGGCAACGGCGAGCTTCAGTCGTGAGACTTTCTTGTAACCGCGTCGACGCGCTGTATCTTCGGCGTTCCGCTGCTGTTCGATGTACCACGCCATTGCTCGGTACGTGTAGAACTTACCGTACTGACCAGTGAAGTCCTCATGATGCAGGTGAAGCCAGTCGTACTCCGCAAGCTCACCATCGAGGATCTCATCATCATAGATCATTGTGTATGGTACTTCCGCATACGTGAGCGCGAGAAGCACGGCATCGTCCCATGGCAATGTTTGTTCCGGGGCGTAGACGGCGATACGCGGGGCCTTCTCGAGTCGCACGACCGACGCATTAACGTCCGGGTTCTCAACCTCCGCGATGATTTGTGCAGACGTGGCCGCTGACGATCGTGTGTACGTGACGCCGCGGACCCGCAACTCGTTCTCGAGCTCCACCGAGGACGCGAGAAGGAATGACCCTCCGCGGTAGTTGAGCAACCAGTCGACGTTCACGCCTCGCTCCAGCGACCAGAACGCGACACCGTACGCTTTGAGATGGTTGGACTGCGAGGCGTCCATAGGTATCAGAATGTCCTGGCCGGTGACAGGCATTGCCCACACCACCCACAACAACGTGGCGGTGGCAACTTTCGCGAGACGTGACCTGATCGCTCGACCCATCAAACCTCGTCGCCTCTCAAAATTCTGATTCGTCGACGGACATTGCTCAGCAGGAGAGAGCCGGGATACTCGGTGAGAATTCGCTGGTACAATTCAAGTGCCGGCTCGTTGTCTCCGAGATCCTCCTCGAGGATCTTCGCGGCATTGAAGAGGCTTCTATCGGCCAGGAAGCTGCCAGGATAGAGCAGCGGTATTTCGCCAAAGGCCGCGACCGCTTCCCGATGCCGTCCGCGCTCCCGGAGAATGTGGGCTCGGGAGTAGTCGGCGTCGTCGCTCAAGGGATGTCCGCCGAAATCTCGTTTGATGCGAGCGAGAACGTCATCCGCCTCGTTCAGTTTGCGCTGACGCAGCATCAGGCGTGCGCGCGCATACTCGCGAAGTGGCGTCTGCAGTGAGTCCGGGCCCTTGTTTTCAAACAATAGCACTTTCAGTTCGATTGCGTCGTTGGCAACGTCCATGGACGTATTCTCCTCCATGGCGCCCAGCAGCGTTGCGGCGGCTTCGAACTCTCCCTGGTAGAAATGGACCAGCGCGATCTGGTACCGCGCAGTCTCGGCATACTCGCCGACACGAAGCTCTTCGACGAGACGCTCAAAGACCAGCCGCGCATCATCGAGTTGCCCGCGGGAAACGGCGATTAGGCCCAGTTCATACTGTGCCTCACTAGAAACGGGGTGACCGGGATACCGACGGACGATTCCCTGAAAGGCCTGTTGTGCTGCCTCGAGATTGAAGTAGACCTCGTGATGCAGCCTTGCCACGTCAAGCAGGACGTACGGGTAGAGTCCGTGTCGAGGAAAGCGGTCGAGGAAAGACTGAAAGGCCTCCAACGCGCGGTCGTAATGAGGAGTTGGGTGCGTCGAGTCGCCATCAAAGCCCCGCTCTCCACTCGACCTAGCCCAGCGCATATACATCTGTCCAATGCCTCGGGCGGCCTCAGACCCCATCGTCGACTCCGGATATCGCTCGAGTATAATTCGATACGCCTCCAGGGCGGCTTCGTATGCACCGGCTCCCGATGCGCGAGCGGCAAACGCGAAGAGCACGCGTCCTTGCTCCGACTCGAGTCGGTCTATGGCCCTGTTCACCTCCAGCGCGCGATCGTACTGTTCGTTCTCTTCGAAGAGCCATGCAAGTAGCTCGCGATAGGAGCGGTTCAGCGGTGTACGCCTGACAGCACGTTCAACCACTGGGATACTCTGCCTCAGAACCTCGCTAGACAGCCCCGTTCGCGTTAAGCGACTCCGAACGAGTCCCAGCTGTCGCTCATCGGATTCGAGCAACGTCAAGAATTCCTCGATGGCTCGCCCATGATTTCCCGCGATTCCGTAGAGGTAGCCCAGTTCACTTGCAAAAAGATGGCTCTGCCCCAGGCGGTCACGTCCCTGCTCGAGGAGTGCGACTGCCTTATCAAACACGCGGAGTTCCACCAGCACGTGTTGCAGCGTCTGATACGTGGCCGGCGAGTCGGGAGCAAGGTTAATTGCTCGCTCAAAACTGGCAGCTGCTCGATCTTCGTGGCCTTGCAGATAAAGCAATCTGCCATGCTCCGCCCAGCGCGCCACCGGCAACGGCTCGCGTTCGATCTGCTGCTCCACAAGGGCTATCGCGTCGTCGTATCGCTTGGTTGACTCGTACGCGTCTTTGAGTCGGTTGAAGAAGGCATAGGTGTCCGGGTGACGGCTGTAGAGATCTTCGAGCAGACCGATGGCACGGTCAAACTGACCCGCCCTCATGTAGGACTCGGCAAGTTCAAACTTGCCCGCAAGGGACTCGTCGACCTCCTGTGCAACGCACACGGGCGGTGCTGCGTACTGAGCGCACAACAGCACGATCGCGATGATTCCAAACGCGGCTTTCGATGGCAAATGCATTCTTGGGACGCCCCTTTGACCTATCCAGGTGGTTTAATATTGCATCGGTCGATTGTAAGTTTCCCATGTCTCGAATCAGACGCGTTGGAGGTCAATGACGCGTCTGTCTCATAAGCCTATGATTCCCCAATCCCTCCCATCGGCGTCGCGCGGCCGCCGTCGTACGCTGAGCATCCTCGGTTCCACCGGTTCAATCGGCTGTCAGACACTGGAAATCGTTCGGCTGTTTCCGGAGGCGTTCGATGTTGCCGTGCTGACTGCGTACAGCAACGCTGAACTACTCGCGCGTCAGGCGCTGGAGTTTCGACCCAGGCTGGCGGTCATCATGGACGAGCACGGTGTCGGTGATGTGCGTCGAGCGCTGGCCGGAACCGATATTGTCGTGGCTGCGGGACAGGGGGCACTTCACGATGCAGCCGCACTCCCGGAGGCCGATATCGTGATGGCTGCGGTCGTGGGTTTTGCCGGTCTCGGCCCCGTGCTGTCGGCACTCGAGGCGGGCAAGACGGTCGCCCTCGCAAACAAGGAGACCCTCGTCGTGGGGGGTGAGATCGTGGGGCGATGTTTGCACGAATCCGGCGGCACATTGATCCCGGTTGACAGCGAGCACTCCGCGATATTTCAATGTCTGGTCGGTGAAGACATCTCGGCGGTTGAAGAGCTCGTGTTGACAGCCTCCGGTGGACCCTTTCGTGATCGCGATCAGGACACGCTTCACAAGGTCACTGTGGGAGAGGCACTCGCGCACCCTAACTGGTCGATGGGTGACAAGATCACGATTGACTCGGCAACCATGATGAACAAGGGCCTCGAAGTGATAGAGGCGCGATGGCTCTTCGGTCTCTCGGCGGACAAGATCCGTGTACTCGTACACCCCCAGTCTATCGTGCAT
>JBFHWK010000001.1:0-70276 GCA_041589075.1 Rhodothermales bacterium | reverse complement strand
CGGTGCCGCGAAGGCCAAGACGGTGGTGCAACTGGTCTTTCTCATCGGCACGCTGACTATCCTCGTCATAGATCGATTGCCGGGTGTGCTCGGTGCTGTCGGGCGTTGGATTCTTGAGTCCGATATTCTGTACGGACTGGCCGTCGTCGTAGCCCTCGTGACGGCGGCGACCGGTCTGGCCTATTTCTATAACGTGGACTACAGCCGTGCTCAAACGTGAGCTCTCATAAGACCCAGAGTGCCGCACATCGCTCGCTGGCGGCTGAGTTACTGCGTGTCGGCGCGGTCGCGTTTTCTCCCGACGAGCCCTTCGTGTGGGCATCGGGCATAACCTCGCCCGTATACTGCGACAACCGGGTGACCATGGCCTTTCCGGAGGTCCGCCGTCAGATAACAGACGGATTCCAGGAGGTGCTTGATGCGCGACGGTTGATGCCGGACGTCGTTGTCGGGACGGCCACCGCCGGGATCCCGCACGCGGCCTGGCTTGCCGATCGGCTCGGACTGCCGCTTGCGTACGTGCGGTCCTCCGCCAAGCACCACGGCCGTCGCAATCAGATTGAAGGAAGGGTGACGCAGGGGCAGACGGCGGTCGTCGTGGAGGATTTGATCTCCACCGGGGGGTCATCGCTCGCGACGGTCCGTGTGCTCCGGCAGGCGGGACTCGAGGTTCCGCTGGTAGTTGCCATCTTTTCGTACGGCTTGCCGGCTGCTTTGGAACGATTTGCAGCCGAGAAGGCGTCCCTGGAAACGCTGACCGACTTCGACGCGCTTGTCGAAGAGGCCGTCGCGGCGCGGGCCCTCGCGCCGGATGCGGTCGACCGGATCAGAGAGTGGCATCGTGGACTTGCTGCGACCATGGGGGCGGAAGCCGAGGAGCGCGGATGAGAGCTGCCGTCGTCTCCATCGGTGACGAGCTTCTAATTGGCCAAGTCACAAACACGAATGCGGCGTGGATTGGACAGTTCCTCTCCGGTCTTGGTGTCACGCCTGTCCGCGTTGCATCCGTTGGTGACGATGTCACCGAGATCGTGACCGAGATCCGCCACTCGTTCGATGCCGCTGACGCGGTGGTGCTTACCGGGGGACTTGGTCCCACACACGACGACGTTACGCGCGACGCTGTCGCAAGGTATCTGGGTACGGAGCTTCTATTGGATGAACCATGGGTCCGGCTGATGCGAAGAAGGTTTGCGCGGCGTGGCCTGACACTGCCGGAAAGGAACCGGGTACAAGCGCTGATTCCAATCGGGATGGAACTGTTGCGAAATCCGGTAGGAACTGCGCCGGGGTTGTGGAAGACATGGCGGGAAGGCGATCGCACGTTGGCGCTCGCCGTGCTTCCGGGAGTACCGTTTGAGATGGAGGAGTTGATGCGATCCGAAGTGGCGCGTCGGCTCCAGCCCATGGCTAGGGATCGCATCCGCAGCATCACGCTTCAAACCGCGGGAATCGGCGAGTCACATCTGCAGCAGTTGCTTGCGCCCGTCATCACGGATCTGCCGGAGACCGTAAAGGTGGCATACCTACCCTCACTGTATGGCGTTAGAGTTCGCATCTCTGAAACCCGGCCGCGCACCGTCAGTGACCCTGGGGAGGTGGACCGTGTGGTGGATCGGATGCGAGCCCTGGCGCCGGAATACGTCTACGGGACAGACGACGACACACTGGAAGGTGTGGTCGGTGCCATGCTCAAGGCATCGGGTTTGAGCGTCGCCACGGCGGAAAGTTGTACCGGGGGAGCGGTATGCGATCGCCTCACGGACGTGCCCGGTGCCTCGTCGTACGTGCTCGGCGGCATCGTTGCCTATTGCAACTCCGTCAAGACCGATCTTCTCGGTGTGAGCACCGACGTGATCGAACGTGACGGTGCAGTAAGCGCGGAGGCGGCTCGACAGATGGCGGTCGGTGTCGCGCGCCTGACAGGTGCGAATCTGGGCGTCTCGGTCACCGGTATCCTGGGGCCGACCGGCGGCACGCCCGAGAAGCCTGTTGGAACCGTCTGGATCGCGTGTTCCGGTCGGGCCGTTGACGAGGTAAAGCTGCTTCGGCTGGGGAGGGATCGGGTGAAGAACAAGCAGCGGGCCACGACGGCCGCCCTAAACCTGCTGCGACTGCAGATCATGGAGTTGACCGGGGCGCGACAGACGTCTTAAGGCCAAAAAAGTGGGGCCGGCATGTGCGATTGTCCGACGAGGGTTATATTATGTGCACAATATGTGTCCTTGTAGAGTGACACACCGTTGGCATCGGGTCGAATTAGGTTTGAATTGGTCCCGGAAGCCGGTTTTTCGGCCGTCCCACTGGTAGTACGAACCCAAAAACGAGAAAACGAGCATGTCGACACCTGACCCCGCTAAGCGTAAGGCGCTGGATCTCGCCGTCAAGCAGATTGAAAAGAACTTTGGCAAGGGGGCCATCATGCGCCTGGGTGATTCTCCCGCCGTAACGATCGACGCGATTCCCACCGGCTCGCTGGCGCTCGACGCCGCGCTCGGAATCGGGGGTGTCCCGCGAGGGCGTGTCGTGGAGATTTTCGGACCTGAGTCGTCTGGCAAGACGACACTGGCCACCCACATTATTGCAGAAGCGCAACGACTTGGTGGTACCTGTGCTTTTATCGATGCCGAGCACGCGTTCGACGCCAGTTACGCGCAGCAACTGGGCGTAGACATCGATGACCTGCTCGTGTCACAGCCCGACGCGGGCGAGCAGGCCCTCAACATCTGTGACACGCTTGTCCGGAGCGGAGCGCTGGACGTCATCGTGATCGACTCGGTTGCAGCACTGGTGCCCCAGGCGGAAATCGAAGGCGATATGGGTGACAGTCATATGGGGCTGCAAGCGCGACTAATGAGTCAGGCCCTGCGGAAACTCACCGGTTCGATCAACCGAACCAAGACATGCCTCATCTTCATTAATCAGATTCGCGAGAAGATCGGTGTCATGTTCGGGAATCCGGAGACAACCACCGGCGGGCGTGCCCTGAAGTTCTACTCGTCGGTTCGCCTGGACATCCGGCGCATCGGGGCGATCAAGGACGGCGCCGACATCGTCGGAAATAGAACGCGCGTCAAGGTCGTCAAGAACAAGGTGGCGCCGCCCTTCAAGAACGCCGAGTTTGACATCATCTATGGCGAGGGCGTCTCCTCGCTGGGCGAGCTTGTCGATCTCGCCGTCGAACACGGCGTGCTCCAGAAGAGCGGGTCGTGGTTCGCCTACGGTGAGCTCAAGGTGGGGCAGGGAAGAGAGGCGGCCAAGCAGTGGTTGAAAGAAAACGACAGCATGCACGAAGAAGTGAAGGCGCTCGTTAAAGAGAAGCTGGGCATGGTTGTAAGAGAGGTGGACAAGGCGACCAACGGTACGCCGGCTGAGGTCGTGTCGTGATCTCGGACCGTTACGTCGGCGCCGACCTGACAAACAACACGTAGAAATCCGGCAAAAAGAAAGCCGCGACCCGATGTCGGGACGCGGCTTTTGCCCTTGTAGCGGGGGCGGGATTCGAACCCGCGACCTCCGGGTTATGAGCCCGGTGAGCTACCAGCTGCTCCACCCCGCGATAGACTTAAAAATATACGGGCTTAGCGCGCTGTTTACAACCGGGTGCTCAGTCCGTGCGTGTCTTCGCACCGTCTTCTACACCTAACCAAAGGTTGTTCGATACGGCGCCTCTGCACCGCAGGTATTGACACAATTTTCGAGTGCCATCGACACCGGCGTTAGTACTATTCCGCGTGCCACAAAGTGTGAAAGTCTGCTTGCAAACGCTTCCCATGGCAACGCTTCATCCCTTTCGGGCACTGCGTCCTCGGCCGGAATTTGCACCGCAGATAGCCTCTGTACCCTACGACGTGATCAGCGCCGCGGAAGCACGGCGGATGGCGGACGGCAACGCTCTTAGCTTCCTGCACGTCATCCGCCCGGAGATCGATCTGCCGCCGAACACGGACGAGCACGACGAGTCCGTCTACCAGAAGGGAGCGGAGAATCTCCGCGCGTTTCGGGACAGCGCACACACAGTGGTCGAAGACGATTCCAGCCTGTACGTCTATCGACTCGTGATGAACGGCCGCTCACAATCCGGGATATTCGGCTGCGTGTCCGTAGAGGACTACGACTCCGACGTGATTCTGAAGCATGAGCTCACGCGTCCGGCGAAGGAGGACGATCGAACCCGACACATTCTCGAGCAGCGGGCGCACGCCGAACCGGTGATGCTCACGTTTCGGGACGATCGCCGCGTCGGCACCGCTGTCGAGGAAGCAACGGCCGGCGCGCCGCTGTACGATTTCGAGGCGGTCGACGGCGTGCGCCACACTATCTGGCGCGTTGATCGGGTGTCCGCCCTTGTCGATGCCTTCCGGGACATACCGCGTCTTTATGTAGCCGATGGTCACCACCGGTGCAAGGCGGCCAGCAGGGCGGCGGCCAGCCTGCCGCGAGACGGCCACGAGACGACACGCGAGTGCGACTTCTTTCCAGCGGTGCTCTTTCCGATGGGCAACATGCTCATCATGCCGTATAACCGGATCGTTCGAAAACTGCCGGAGCCTCCCGACGCGTTCTTGTCCAGGCTCGGGAAGGATTTCGATCTGGCGCACACGTCAGTTGCCGCCCCGGACGCGCCCGGGTCGGTATGTCTCTACCTCGACGGATCGTGGTACCAACTGGAGCTACCGCCGTCGAAACGCGACGGCGCAGCGAGCACCCTGGACGTCGCGCGTCTGGGAGAGCACATCCTCGAGCCGTATCTCGGAATCACCGATCCGAGGCGCGACCCAAACGTCGACTTTGTAGGTGGCATTCGTGGCACGGAAGAACTCGTCAAACTTGTCGACGGCGGAAAAGCGGCCATGGCCATCTCAATGTACCCTACAAGTATCGAGCAGCTCGTGGCAGTGTCCGACGCCGGGGAACTAATGCCGCCCAAATCTACCTGGTTCGAACCGAAATTGAGAAGCGGACTGCTGGTTCATTTATTCGATTGAAAATGCCAAAGGTCTTAATTGCCGACAAGCTCGAGGACACGGTTGTTCGTCAACTGCGAGACGACGGCTTTGCTGTTATAGTGGAGCCGAAGGCCTCGGGTGACGAGCTGATCGAGCTGTTGAAGAAGGAGCAGCCGGAAGTGTTGCTTGTCCGATCGACTAAGGTGCCTGCGGAGGCGATGGCGGCCTCGAAAAAGCTCGAGCTCATCGTTCGCGCAGGTGCCGGCTACGACACGATCAACGTGACCGCAGCGTCCGACCGTGGCATCTTCGTGGCGAACTGTCCCGGAAAGAACGCGGTGGCTGTTGCTGAGCTTACCATGGGGCTTATTCTCGCGCTCGACCGTAGCATCCCGGACAACATCGGTGATGCACGTGCCGGGCAATGGAATAAGGCCAAGTACTCGAAGGCGACGGGGGTCAAGGGTCGGACGCTCGGCATTATCGGTATGGGTAACATTGGGCGCGCGGTCGCCGCCAGGGCAAGAGCGTTCGACATGTCGGTCATTGCCTGGAGTCGTTCTCTCACGCAGGAGGCGGCAGGCCAACAGGGAGTCACCTTCGCCGACTCGCCGCTGGTTGTGGCGGCGCACGCGGACATCGTCACACTCCATGTTTCCGCAACGCCGGAGACGAAACATATCGCGGACCGCCGCTTCTTCGAAGAGATGCGAGACGGTGCCTTCTTCATCAATACGACGCGGCATTCCACAGTCGATGAAGACGCATTGTTGTGGGCGCTCGATCATAAGAACATCCGCGCTGCGCTCGATGTCTTGAGCGAGGAGCCGTCGGCCAAGGTAGGGCCGTTTTCGCACAGACTCGCCACTCATCCCAACGTCTACCTGACACATCATATCGGTGCAAGTACTGCACAAGCGCAGGCGGCCATTGCCGATGAGGCGCTGAATGTGGTTCAGACGTATGCCCGCACCGGGGCCGTAAAGAATTGCGTTAACATCGCCGAGCACTCGCCGGCCACGCATGCACTGACGGTTCGCCACCTGGACAAGGTGGGCGTCCTTGCGGCGATTCTGGACGAGTGCCGACAGGCCGGCTGGAACGTGCAGGAGATGGAGAACCTCGTATTTGAGGGAGCCCATGCCGCGTGTGCAAAGATCCGTTTTGACGGTGAGACCGACCCGGAGGTCGTCCGGCGCATTGAATCGAACGAGGACGTACTCGCCGTAACCTTGATAGACTTATAAGATCACAAACTTCATAAATCGCAAGGGTCCAACCATGCAAGTCCCAGACATGATTACCCGAAAGGACCGCGGTGCCACGAGCCGCGTCTACAACTTCTCGGCGGGCCCGGGCGCTCTACCCGAGTCCGTACTTGAAGAAGTCCGCGAGGAGCTGCCTGTTTACAAGTCGTTGGGCACGTCGGTTATGGAGATCAGCCACCGATCTCCTACGTACACCGAGATCGCCGAAGCGGCCCGCAGCATGTTTCGTAAACTCCTCGGGCTCGGTGCCGACTGGCACATTCTGTTTCTACAGGGCGGTGCGTCGCTGCAGTTTTACCAGGTTCCGCTGAATTTCCTGCCCGAGAACGGTGCGGCCGACTATCTCGTCACCGGATCCTGGGCAAAGAAAGCCTTAAAGGAGGCGCAGTTTGTCGGCCATCCCTCGGTTGCCGCGTCAAGTGAGGCGGACAGCTTCTCTTTCATTCCTCAGCCTAAGGACTGGAAGCTGAACCCGGACGCTTCGTACCTGCACTTCACGTCCAACAACACGATTTACGGCACCCAGTTCAGCTACACGCCGAAAGCCAGCGTGCCACTCGTTTGTGATGCGTCCAGTGATTTTATGAGCCGGCCCATAGAGCTGGACCGGTACGGACTGATCTATGCGGGTGCGCAGAAGAACATTGGGCCGGCCGGCGTGACGGTCGTGTTGTTGCGAAACGACTTCTTTGAGCGCCGGAATAAGCCGCTGCCAACGTTGCTCGACTATGGAACGCACGTTGCGAAGCTGTTTCACACGCCACCGGTCTTCGCCGTTTACATCGTTGCGAAGGTGCTTCGGTGGATTGACGGCCTTGGCGGCATTGCGGCGATGGATGACATCAATACCCGGAAAGCGCAGATACTGTACGAGCGAATCGATCGGACGGACTTTTACCGTGGCACGGTGCAGCCTGATTCGCGCTCCAAGATGAACGTAACCTACCGGCTGCCGACGGAGGAACTCGAGGCGGCGTTTGTCAAGGAAGCGGCCGATCAGGGTATGGTTGCGCTAAAAGGGTATCGTACCGTGGGGGGTATCCGGGCTTCCATTTACAACGCTTGTTCGGAGGACGCCGTGCGCGCGCTTGTCGCGTTCATGGACGAGTTCGAACGCCGAAACGGATAGACGAAGAAATGTCGGCAGCATCGCGGAGACCCCGGCTGCTTGCCGTAAACGGATAAACAGGACAGAACAGATATGCCAGTTCGTGTTGGAGTGCCTCGAGAGTCAGTTGCCGGTGAGCGGCGCGTAGCGACTGTGCCCGAGCTCTTGTCTCGGTTTGAACGGATTGGTGCCGAGGTGACTGTCGAGGCGGGCGCCGGCGCCGGCGTTTTTGCGACCGATGAGGACTATTCCAGTCAGGGCGCCACTGTGGGGGATCGAGCGTCGGCTCTAGGTGCGGACGTCGTACTCAAAGTTGCGCCGCCGACGGATGATGAGATCGCACTCATGAAGCGCGGCGCCGTGCTGGTCGGGTTCCTATCGCCGTTGGACACGCCGGGGGTGGCGACGTCTTTAGCAGCGAGGGGGGTGACGGGGATGGCTATGGAGCTTGTGCCACGCATCTCGCGAGCTCAGACCATGGATGCACTGTCCGCGATGGGTTCGATTGGCGGTTATCGGGCCGTGCTCATCGCGGCCGAGGCCCTTCCGAAGTTTTTCCCGCTGCTGACGACCGCAGCCGGCACCGTCAAGCCCGCAAGTGTGCTGGTCCTTGGCGCCGGGGTCGCAGGGTTGCAGGCGATCGCCACGGCGCGGCGACTCGGCGCCCGCGTCTCTGGCTATGACATCCGCGACGAGGTCAAGGAGCAGGTGCAAAGTCTGGGCGGACGCTTCGTCGAATTGGATTTCGAGACACAGGCTTCAGCGGATGCGGGTGGTTATGCCACGGCACTCGCCGCCGAAAAGGCACAACGTCAGGCGGAGTTGTTGATTCCGCACATTGCCGCGGCAGACGTCGTTATCACAACAGCGCTGATCCCTGGCAGACCTGCGCCGCTTCTCGTCACGGAAGACGCCGTCGCGGCCATGCGGCCGGGCTCGGTCATTGTCGACCTCGCAGCACCTAACGGCGGCAACTGCGCCGGCACCAAATCGGGGCAAACCGTGAAGCTCAACGGCGTCACAATTTTCGGCCCGACAAACCTGCCCTCCGAAATGTCCGTGCACGCCAGCGAGATGTACGGAAGGACACTGCTCGCGCTGGTGTCCGAGTTTGTAAAAGAGGGAGAGGTACAGCTCGATTTCGAGGACGAGATCATTGCCGGCTCCTGCGTGTGCCACGGCGGTGAGATCGTAAACGAGCGCGTGAAGTCGCTGGTCACCACCTGACCCGCAGAATGCGCAGAAGACCAACAAGAGTCACACTGAGGAAAAGGAAATGCTGGAGAACCTGATCGTGTTTGTGCTTGCCAGCTTCATCGGTTTTGAGGTGATCAGCAAAGTGCCGCAAACACTACACACACCGCTCATGTCGGGTGCAAACGCGATAAGTGGCATCACCGTAGTTGGCGCACTGGTAGTAGCCGGAATGGTCGGTGAGGAGTGGGCCAAGTGGATCGGATTCGCGGCACTGATCGTGGCGACGATAAACGTCGTCGGCGGCTTCATGGTCACCGACCGTATGCTCCAGATGTTCAAGAAGAAGCCGCAAGCCAAACTCGAGGAGGCGAAGGGTCCCGCCGCCTAGTCGGTAGGGAGAGACGAAGCTATGCAGACACAGATTATCGACCTCTTTTATCTGCTTGCGGCGGTCCTGTTTATCCTGGGACTGAAGCGGCTCACGTCACCGGCGACTGCAAGGGGTGGCAACCAGCTTGCGTCGATCGGAATGCTCATCGCCATCGTCGCGACGTTATTCATCGCGCGGATCCTGACACCCGTTGAGATGATTGGCGGCCTGCTGCTGGGCGGCCTGATCGGAGCTGTTCTGGCGAGAAAAATTGCCATGACCGGTATGCCCGAACTGGTTGCCGCGTTCAACGGGTTTGGGGGTTTGGCCTCGGCACTGGTGGCGAGCGCCGAAGTCGTTCGTTTCCTCGCCGAACCGTCGGCGTCTGCAGAGCCATCGGCTGCCATCATCGGTGTTGGAACAGCCATTACGGTCGCGCTCAGTGTGCTGATCGGAACCGTAACCTTCTCGGGCAGCTTTGTCGCGTTCGGTAAACTGTCCGGAAAGATCACTGGGAACCCCATTCTCTTTCCGGGGATTCGACTGCTTTCGGTGCTGCTTGCGCTGGGGATCGTGGCGGCGTCGGTCTATATGGCCATTAATGCGCCGGAATTCCCGTCGGTCAGCGATCCGGTAATATGGTCACTGATCGCGATTGGGGCCATGTCGTTCATCATCGGAATCGTACTGGTGATTCCTATCGGAGGAGCCGACATGCCGGTTGTCGTCTCGTTGCTGAACTCCTACTCCGGGCTGGCTGCTGCAGCGACAGGGTTCGTATTGAGCAACGTTGCATTGATCGTAAGTGGGGCCCTCGTCGGTGCGGCGGGATTGATATTGACGATGATTATGTGCGAGGCGATGAACCGATCGCTCGCAAACGTTCTGCTCGGGGGCTTCGGCGGTGAAGCACCCACGCCGGGTGCCGGACCAGTTGCACTCGTCGGTAAGAACGTTCACACGACAACGCCGGAGGATTCTGCTATTCTCCTGTCGTATGCGCAGAAGGTGATCTTCGTCCCGGGTTATGGAATGGCGGTCGCGCAGGCTCAACACCAGGTCCGGGAACTCGCAGAGCTGCTGCAGAAAAACGGCGTCGACGTCAAGTATGCGATTCACCCTGTGGCCGGTCGCATGCCGGGTCACATGAACGTCCTGCTTGCGGAGGCCAACGTGCCGTACGATCTGCTCTTCGAGATGGATGACGTCAACGGTGAGTTCGACTCGACCGATGTAGCCGTCGTTATCGGTGCCAACGACGTTGTGAATCCGGCCGCGCGGCACGACACCGCAAGCCCGATCTACGGCATGCCGATTCTCAACGTCGACCACTCCGGAACCGTGATCGTGATGAAGCGCAGCCTCAATCCAGGGTACGCAGGCATCGACAATGAGCTTTTCTATGGTGACAACACGCGGATGCTTTTCGGCGACGCGAAGGACTCGCTGACAAAACTCGTGTCCGAGGTTAAGCAACTGTAGGAGAGGAGACCGCCGCATGGGATCGAGGCGCTGCCCCGTGGTGCGCCGCCAGGTCACGCAGGGTCGGAACCTCAGTCGTTGGCCCGCGACTGCTGGTCGCGGGAGGTAGTCCTCTTCACGCGGGCTGTTCTGCCGACTTAAGCGAACGTAGAATCGGCTCGAGGTAGTCCCACACGTTGTTCGCAATGACTAGCTGGCCTTCCGCCGTCGGATGGATGCCGTCCGGTTGGTTGAGCGCAGTCACGCCGCCCACACCTTCCAGTATGTGTGGAATAAGGACTACGCGGTCCGCGTCGGCGACCTCGGCAAAAACCCGCTCGAATTCATCACGGTATTTCTCGCCCATGTTCATGGGCATCCGCATGCCGCCCAGAATGACACGGATGTCCGGATTGCGCTCGCGTGCGGTGGAGATGATCGTATGCAGGTTCTCCTTGGTCAGGGCGGGGTCGATTCCCCGCAAGCCGTCGTTGCCACCCAGTTCGATCACGAGTACGTCCGCAGGTTGGCGCAGTAGCCAGCCGACACGCCGCACTCCGCCCGAGGTCGTTTCACCACTGAGTCCTGCGTTGACCACGTCATAACCAAGCCCAAGGGAATCGATGCGCTTTTGTAGAAGCGCAGGAAACGCATGCTCGGGGGCCAGTCCGTAACCGGCCGTAATACTGTTCCCGATGATCACAATTCTCGGCCGTGCCGGAGAGCTTTCCGCCGCAGATTGTGGAGCCGTATCGGAATCGGACTTCTTCGCCTCTTCACTCGAACATCCCAAAGCAACAAGAACAGATAGGAGTGCTAGGCGGTATAGCGGCATGCCTCGAATGATCAATGACATGTTACGTGGACTAATCAGGAGTGCGCTCATTGTTGACGGCTGCTAACGACGAAGTGTTGGAGACGGTTCTCGAAGTCTCAGGTCTTACAAAGAGCTACAGGTCGGGCTCGCGTACGCTAACCGTCCTGGATGATGTGACATTCTCGCTTGTAAGAGGAGAGAGTTGCGCGATTGTGGGGCCGTCGGGCAGTGGTAAGACGACCCTGCTGGGTCTCTGCGCCGGGCTCGACCGAAGCAGCGCCGGAAGCGTGCGCCTTTGTGGTGAGGATATGGCGGCGCTTGATGAGGATGCGCGCGCAGCTCTGCGCAACGAACACGTCGGCTTCATCTTTCAGTCGTTTCGATTGATTCCAACACTCACGGCCGTGGAAAACGTGATGGTGCCGGCAGAGTTACGCGGTGATACCAAAGCACGCCAGCGCGCTATCGAGTTGCTTACGAGGGTGGGTCTGGGTGATCGAACGCACCATTATCCGGCGCAACTCTCCGGCGGCGAGCAGCAGCGGACAGCCATCGCGCGCGCTTTCGTCAATGAACCGACGGTCCTGTTTGCCGACGAGCCCACGGGCGAACTCGACACGGACACGGGTCGGGCGATCGTGGATCTCTTGTTCGAGCTCAACGCCACGGCGCGCACCACGCTCATCCTGGTCACGCACGATCAAGAAGTGGCCGAACGATCGAGTCGTCTGATCAAGCTGCGCGGCGGCCGCATCGAGTCCGACACAGGGCGTGCCGCCTCCTTTCGCGATGCCGTAGCGGCGCGGCATGTTGCGGGTCCGGCCGACTCGAGGAGGTGACGCGGGATGAATCTCCGCTGGCATCTTACGATGGCTTGGAGAGAGTCGCGCGGCTCCCGCGCGCGACTCCTCCTTTTTGTGAGTTCGATCACACTCGGCGTCGCGGCGCTGGTAGCGATTCACTCTTTCGGTGACAGCATGCGACGCGCGGTCGACGATCAGGCGAGAGCGCTGATGGGCGCCGACATGAGCTTCGAAAGCCGCCGCCCATTCAGCAAGACTGTTGAAGCCCTGGCCGATTCGTTGGGAGGAGAGCAGGCGAGGAGAGTTTCCTTCTCTTCGATGGTCTATTTCCCGGCCGGCAACAACACGCGACTTGCGTCGGTGCGCGCCATTGAGGGAGACTTTCCGTTCTATGGTGACATCGTCACCGAACCACCCGAAGCCGCTCATACCTATCGGCGGCGAGAAGCCGCGCTCGTGGACGGTTCGCTCGCATCACAGTTCGGCGTTAAGGTGGGCGACACGCTTGCGGTAGGAAACGTAGCGTACGCCGTCGAGGGGATCCTGAAGAAAACGGCACGAGAGTCCGCCGCGTTTGCACTCGTCAGTCCTCGCGTCTATGTCCCCCTCAGCGGAATCGACACGACACTGATAGGCCGTGGCAGCCGGGTCACGCACGAGATATTCTTTCATTTCGATGATACGGTAGATGTCGAGGCAACTCTCGCAAAGATCAAACCGCGACTTCGGGAGGAGAGTGTCGGGAGTGACTCGGTCGACGAGATAAAGCGAAATTGGAATAACGCACTCACTAACCTCTATAAATTTCTCGGGCTGGCCGCGCTTATGGCGCTCCTGCTCGGAAGTGTCGGTGTCGCGAGCGCCATCCATGTCTACGTCAGCCAGCGTCTGACCACTGTAGCCGTCCTTCGGTGTCTCGGGGCCCGGATCGGAACGACGTTCGCCGTCTATGTCGTTCAGGCGATCGTTCTCGGGCTGGTCGGCTCGATTGCCGGTGCCATCCTCGGCCTGGGGGTCCAGCAACTGCTTCCCGTGGTGTTGGCCGATTTTCTGCCGATCGACGTGCGGTTTGCCGTATCTGTCTCCGCCGTGGCGTTCGGAATAGCCGTAGGTACGTCGGTCACCGTCCTGTTTGCGTTGCTTCCATTGTTAGCCGTAAGACGAGCCTCACCGATGATGGCTCTGCGATCGGCCGCTGGTGTGGACCGTGGTCGTGGCATCGATTGGCTCAAGATCGCACTGGTCGCCTTGCTCGTGCTGTCGGTCACGGCCATTGCGATCCTTCAGGGACCGCATCCACTGGTCTCGATGGCGTATGTAGCGGCAGTCGGTGTCGTGTGCGGAATTCTGGCGTCCATCGCTCTGGGCACGACAAAGCTGCTCCGAAGGATGTCCACACACTGGATGCCTTACGTCGCGCGTCAGGGAATAGCCAACCTGTATCGGCCGAACAACCAGACAGTGATGCTGCTGTTGGCAATTGGCCTCGGCACCTTCCTCGTTGCCACGTTTCTGTCCCTGCAGCATGTTCTTCTGAATCAGATAGACGCGGCCGATGAACGTGGTCGTCCGAACCTCGTCTTCTTCGACATACAGCCCGATCAAACCGAGGCAGTAGAGGACATTATCAGATCGCGCGGGATGCCTGTCGTGGAGACGGTCCCGATCGTCACGATGCGCCTGCACTCGGTCAAGGGCAGGACCGTCGAAGCGATGCGCCGGGATTCGACGGCCCATGTCACGTGGGCGCACCGCCGCGAATACAGGTCGACGTTCCGTTCGTACCTGACCGATACCGAGCAGGTGCTCGAGGGTGAGTTTGCCACCGGCGGCTACAATCCGGGCGACGTAGTTCCCGTCTCGATTGAAGCGGACATTGCCGAGGATTTGAGCGTCGGTATCGGGGACTCGCTCACATTCGATGTGCAGGGTGTTCCGATTCAAACGACCGTAGGAAGCATCCGGTCGGTGGAATGGCGGCAGGTGCGTACGAATTTCTTCGTTGTCTTTCCTGCGGGTGTGCTCGAGGAAGCGCCGCACTTCAACGTGATCGTGACGCGTGCCGAAACAGAGGCCGCATCGGGTGGTGCGCAAGCTGCAGTCGTCCGGGAATACCCCGGCGTGTCGTCCATTGACCTGAGCCTGATACTGGACGTCGTGGAGGAGGTATTTGATCGGATCGCTTTTGCCGTTCGGTTTATGGCCGCGTTCAGCATTCTGACGGGCTTCATTGTATTGGGTGCGGCGGTCGTCGTCAGCAGGGTCCGTCGTGTTGAGGAAAGCGTTCTGCTCAAGACGCTAGGCGCCTCCAAGAGACAGGTGTTCAACATCATGACGGCGGAGTACGTTTTGTTAGGCGCCCTCGCGGCTGTCTCTGGCGTCATTCTTTCCTCCGTGGCCACGTTTGCACTCGCACGTTTTGTCTTCGAAGCGCCCTTCGTGCTTCCCTTGCCGTCGCTCGGTGTAGTCGCACTGGCAGTAGTCCTGCTTACAGTTGGTGTCGGTCTCGTAACGACACGCGGAGTGTATGCTCGGCCTGCACTAGACGTGCTTCGCGTCGAAATCTGAATGTGAAAAGGAGGTCGGCTATGCCGGCGGTTGAGTTGAGTGAACGGTTCTTTCAGTGTCCCTATTGCTGGGAACGCGTGTCCGTCTTGATCGATGAGACGATAGTCGAGCAGTCATACATCGAGGATTGTGAAGTGTGTTGTCGGCCGATCGAGTTCAAGATCGGGCGGGACAACGACGGGCACGTCATCCTCGAAGCTGTGCGTGTCGACTGAGAGTGTTCGCTGATGCCTAATAGCAGAAGCAATCTGATACGTGACAACGTTCATCGTGTGCTTAGCCGCGTCTCGGCCGCGTGTGTGAAGGCGGGCCGTTCGCCCTCCGAGGTGACACTTGTTGCCGTCTCCAAGCGGTTTGCTGCGGACGACATCGGACACGCCTATGACGCCGGCGTGCGGCATTTCGGGGAAAACCGCATCCAGGAGCTCGTTGAGAAGGTTGCCGCGTGGCAGCGTGTGAGGCCCGGGGCGCACATAACGTGGCACATGGTGGGGCACCTTCAGCGAAATAAGGCGCGTGATGCGGTAGCTTTCGCCGACATCGTGCACGGCGTCGACAGTCTCCGGCTCGCGGAGGCGTTGGAACGGCGGGCTGTGGAAGCCGGTCGGCGCGTGGATTGCCTCGTGCAGGTCAACGTTTCAGGAGAAAAAAGCAAATTCGGGCTCGCCCCGGAGAGCGTCGGTGCGGCGCTCGATGCGCTGAAATCATTTCAGAATCTGAGGATTCGTGGTCTGATGACCCTGGCGCGGCCGGTGGACGATCCGGAGGAAATTCGGCCCGAGTTTGCCACATTGCGTGAGATTTACGAACATATCCGCAGGGTGGGCGTCCACCCATTTACTATTCTTTCCATGGGCATGAGCGGCGATTTCGAAGTCGCGATAGAGGAGGGATCCACGCACATCCGTGTGGGTACGGCTATCTTTGGCGAGCGTCCCGACTGACCGGGCGGCTAAATTCATGCTATGAAAGGCTTGAGTGTGGCCTTATTAGGCCGATTTAAGCAGTAGTTCTTGTAGACATGATCTGGTTGATTCTTGCGGCGGCGGCGGGTCTGCTTGTTTACATGCTGGTGCGTACGATGCGCCAGTATGAATCCGAGAGCGCGACGGCAGCTCTCGATGAGGTCCAGCGCCAGTCCGAAGTGATCGCCGATCTGCAAAGGAGGATTGAGAATCTGGAGGCCATCGTCACGACCGTCGACGGGAAGCTCATCGGTGACGCCGACGTCCCGGAAAAGGACCCGGCGGTCGGCGCAAGATCCAGGCTCAAGAACTGAACAAGAGCAGTTATCACAGTAGTATGACGGCAATCGCAGGACTGGCATGAGACTTTCGCCCCTCGATATCAAGAAGCAAGACTTCAAGCGTGCGATGCGCGGCATCGATGCAGACGAAGTCCAGGCGTTCCTCCAGATGGTCGCCGATCAATGGCAGGACTTGCTCACGGAGAATGAGCGGCTCGAGAAGAAGATTATCGAACTCGATGCGAAACTCGTTCACTACAAGCAGGTCGAGGAGGCGATGCAGGAAGCTCTCCGAACCACACGGGAGAACTCGAAGCAAGTTCTCGAGACCGCCCGCGCGAAAGCGAAGGCCGTGGTAGACGAGGCCGTTTCCAGTGCAACGAGAATCCAGAGAAAAGCACGCGACGAACAGTACGACCTCACGCGTGTGATTAACGACCTTCGCCAGCGAAAGTCGGAGATCATTGCGCGTCTGCGCGCGCTCCTCAATTCGGAGCTGGAGATACTGGCAAATTTTGAGAAGGAGTATCCGGACCCGAATGAAGACGCGGCCGAGGCCGAGCTAGATGAGGTCGTCAACCTCGCCGATCAGGTTGAAGAGGCGGTTGGTGTCGAGCTCGAAGGAATGGACGAGATGGAGGCGATCGAAGCGGCTGCCGGCGAGAAGGCTGTCGGCGAGATCGAGGCTGCCAAGGAGGTCGAGTCTGCCGTCCAGCCTGAGGCCGCGAACGAGTTCGAGGCTCGTGAGGGAGACGGCTTGGACGTGACGCTCCCGGCCGGCGGTTATCACACCGAGGATCACCTGTCGTTCAGTACTCCTGACGCGGCAGAGGAAGGGCGCACCCCCCCAGCGCCTGACAGAGCGCGCGAAGCCGGGCGGCGCGATTCGCCTGAAATGGAAAAGATTCGTAAGATACTGGACGAGTTGTCCTGACCGGATCGTCCAGCTCTTTCGCGCTCGAATGAACCAGAGTATGTCCGCGCCGCGCGCGGCGATGCAGAACTACGTCCGCCACGTCGACGAAGCTGTAGCGTGGATCGGCGCTCATTCTCCACTGCGCCCGGCCATCGGAATCATCCTGGGTACCGGTCTGGGTCGGCTCGCCGATGAGATCGACGTTCACGACGAGTGCTCGTACGACGATATCCCGCATTTTCCGATCTCGACAGTTGAGACGCACCACGGCAAGCTGTTGATCGGTACGCTCGAAGATGTACCGGTTGTTGCCATGCAGGGCCGCTTTCATCTATACGAGGGCTATGATGCCCGACAGATCACGTTCCCCGTGCGGGTGCTCGGCGCCCACGGCGTCGAAACGCTGCTGATCTCGAATGCGGCGGGAGGAATGAATCCTCACTACAGGCGTGCCGACTTGATGCTGGTAACGGACCACATCAATCTGCAGGGGGTAAACCCACTGGTCGGACCAAATCATGATGCGTGGGGTTCGCGGTTCCCGGACATGAGCGAACCCTACGACCTGGAGCTGAGGGCGCTCGCGGAGCACGAAGCGCTTAAGGCCGGTATCAAGCTCCAGCAGGGAGTTTACTGTGCCGTAACGGGTCCGAATCTCGAAACGAAGGCCGAGTACCGGTTCTTGCGGTACATCGGAGCGGACGCCGTGGGGATGAGTACCGTACCAGAAGTGATTGTGGCGCGCCACATGGGCATGAGGTGTATGGCGATCTCGGTCATCACCGACGAGTGCTTCCCCGATGCGCTTGAGGAAATCTCTGTACCGGATCTGCTCGCTGCGGCAGCGGAAGCGGAACCACGGTTGACGCAAATCCTCAGGAGTGTTGTAGCAAAGATCGGTTAGTACTCGGCGGCTTCCGCGTCTCCGCCCCGTTGACAATCGGTTAATTACGCGCGCTGCCTGGCAGGCCCGACTCTGTTCCTACGGCGTTCCGTATCTTTTTTGCTCCCGCAAGGTGCCGCACGCATCCAAAACGTAATTCCTTTAAACGCCGCCGCAGCCGTGGTCAAACGCTTTCCCGAAGTCAAGCGGTTCAATCACCCGCAGTTGGAGACGGAGACCCTGCGGTGGTGGACCGACAACGAAATCTTCCACCGAAGTATTCGGGAGCGGGAAGGAGGACAGGTCTTTTCCTTCTACGAGGGACCTCCGACAGCTAACGGACGGCCGGGCATCCACCATGTCATGGCGCGGACGATCAAGGACATTTTCTGCCGCTTCAAGACGGCGAAAGGCTATCTGGTCACGCGCAAGGCGGGTTGGGACGCGCACGGACTTCCCGTAGAGATCGAAGTCGAGAAGGAACTTGGGCTGACCGGACGGGAGCAGGTCTACGAGTTCGGCATCGATCGCTACAACAAGGCCTGTAGGGAGAGTGTACTTCGGTACACGGAACAATGGGACGATCTGACACGGCGAATGGGCTACTGGGTCGACCTCGAGCACCCGTATGTCACGTTCCGAAACGAGTATATCGAGTCCGTCTGGTGGCTCATCAAACAGATACACGAGAAAGGGCTCCTCTACAAAGGCCACAAGATTCAGTGGTACAGTCCGGGCTCCGGCACGGTCCTTTCGTCTCACGAAGTCAGTCTAGGCTATCAAGAGGTCCAGGACCCGAGTGTGTACATCAAGTTTGCCGTGCGCGGTCAGGAGAACTTCTACTTTCTGGCGTGGACGACGACGCCTTGGACTCTAATCTCAAACACCGCTCTGGCGGTCGGTCCTGATATCGATTATGTCCAGATCCGGATAGCAGCGGACGACAGGTCGGAGCGGCTGATCCTCGCCCGCGATCGGCTTGAGGTAGTCGGTCTCGATTATGAGATCGAAGCGGAGATGAAAGGACGTGACCTAGTCGGCATGTTTTACGATCCGCTTTATGACTACTTCCTTGCTGACGCTGAGGCAAATTCAGGCTGGCGTGTCGTAGCCGCAGACTATGTGTCGACCGCCGACGGCACAGGAATCGTTCATACCGCGCCAGCCTTTGGCGCCGAGGACTTCGACACGGCGCATCGCGAAGGGCTTCCGCTGGTAAATCCGATCGCTGGCGACGGCCGATTCACCAATGCCGCTCCGCTGGTCGATGGCATGTGGTTCAAGGACGCGGACAAGGTCATCAACCGGGACCTACGTGCGCGCGGTCTGATGTTTCGCCAGGAGACATATCTGCATAACTATCCCCATGACTGGCGAAAGGGAACGCCGCTGATGAGCTATCCCGTTGACAGCTGGTTTATTCGAACGACCGCCATCAAGGACCGTCTGGTACAACTGAACAAACAGATCAACTGGCACCCACGGAGCATTGGAGAAGGTCGTTTTGGAGAATGGCTTGAGAACAATGTCGACTGGGCGCTGAGCCGACGACGCTTCTGGGGCACGCCTCTTCCCGTCTGGGTCTCGGACGCACCAGGTTCGGACTACATAGAGGTCATCGGGTCGATCGCCGAGCTGCGCAAAAAAGCCGGCGACCAGATCGGTTCCGACCATGAACTTGATCTGCACCGGCCATTCGTCGACGGATTAACGTGGCCGGCTCCGGATGGCGGTACGATGCACCGGGTTGAAGACCTGATCGACGTCTGGTTCGACTCCGGGGCCATGCCGTTCGCGCAGTGGCACTATCCGTTCGAGAATGACGCGGCGTTTGAAGAGAGTTTCCCGGCCGACTTCATCGCCGAGGGCGTCGATCAGACGCGTGGCTGGTTCTACACCCTGCATGCAATCGCCGTGCTTGTGCGAGACGACGTCGCCTACAGGAATGTCGTCGTCAACGGACTTGTCCTCGACGAGGATGGCGAGAAGATGTCGAAGTCCAAGGGCAACGCTGTTGACCCGTTCGACGTCATCGAGAAATACGGTGCCGACGTTGCGCGTTGGTACATGATGAGTAATAGCCCGCCCTGGGAAAATCTGAAGTTTACGGATCGCGGGTTGCAGGACACCTTGAGGAAGTTCTTCAGCACGCTGGAGAACGTGTATGGCTTCTTCGCCACGTATGCCAACATCGACGAATTCACGTTCGAGGGAGGTGTCATCCCTGTTCGCCAACGTCCGGAGCTGGACCGATGGATTCTGAGCAAGCTGCATTCGGTCATCAGTGAAGTGGACGAGGCTCTGACCGATTACAACCCGACCTTGGCGGCCCGCGCTATCGAAGAGCAGGTGGAGGCCCTTTCAAACTGGTACATCCGCAGATCGCGCCGCCGTTTCTGGAAGAGCGAGCTTGATGCATCGGATAAGACGGCGGCCTATCAAACAGTCTATGAGTGTCTGGAGACGATCGCGCGACTTATGAGTCCGATCGCGCCGTTCTTCGGCGAATGGCTCTTTCGGAGTCTCAACAGCGTGACGGGATTGAGTGGTGCCGACTCTGTACATCTCGCGCGGTTTCCCGAAAGCCGTTCGGACATCATCGACGTCGCGCTTGAGCGGCGGATGCAAGTGGCGCGGACGGCCGCCTCGATAGTCCTGGCCCTACGGAATGAAAGCGGAATAAACGTGCGCCAACCCCTTGCCAAGATTCTTTTGGTAGTGGGCAGTGGTGTGGACGAAGCGGACATCGAGGCCGTTCGTGCCGTTATCCTGGACGAGGTTAATGTAAAGGAGATGGAACTAGTGCCCTCGTCGTCGGGCGTTGTTCGCCGGTCTGCCAAGCCGGACTTCCAGCGGCTTGGGAAGCGCCTCGGCAAGCTCATGAAAGCCGTCAATGTGGAGGTCCGAAAGTGGGGCGATGACGATATCGAGGCCTTTCTGAGCGAGGGTGGCACCGATCTTCAGGTTGATGGCGAAGCTGTCCGACTCGAACCGGATGATGTGGTCATTACCAGCGAAGGAATCGAGGGATGGCTGGTTGGTACGGAGGAAGGCGTCACGGTCGCCCTTGACACGAACTTGACGGACGAGCTAATCAAGGAAGGTCTGGCGCGGGAGTCCGTCAATCGTATTCAGAATCTCAGAAAACAGGCCGGATTCGAGGTTACCGACCGAATACGCGTTGCGTACAGTGCCTCGGATCTGGTTCGCGCTGCCATCGCCGCGCATGCCGAATGGATTCGGAACGAGACTCTGGCACTAGAGTTAGAAGAGGCTAGTCATCCAGAAGGCGACATGGTGCAGGTGTACGAGATCGATGGCGAGCCTGTGACTATCGCAGTCCGGCGTCTCGTGCCGGACGGAAAGAATTAGAGGAGCGGTTCATGGCGACACGTAAAAAGAAGACAGGGTCAGCACGGAAGCGGGCAACGACGAGTAAGGCGGCAAAGTCTCGAT
This sequence comes from Rhodothermales bacterium, assembly GCA_041589075.1. Classification (GTDB taxonomy): domain Bacteria; phylum Bacteroidota; class Rhodothermia; order Rhodothermales; family JABDKH01; genus JBFHWK01. The sequence goes on along the minus strand of JBFHWK010000001.1, from coordinate 49,234 downwards.
CGGCGTCGAAGTCGACATCGGCACGGAAGAAGGCCGGAGCGAAGACTGCGGCAAAGAAGACCACTGCCCGCAAGACAGCTGCAAAGAAGAGTTCGGCAAAGAAGTCATCTGCAAAGAAGCCTGCACGGAGGGCTACCACTAGAAAGACCTCGGTAAAGAAGGCGGGCTCGCGTAAAGCTGCCTCAACAAGGTCGGCTTCCAAGAAGTCCGCCGCGAGACGGACAGCGACGAAAAAGACGACGGCTAAGGCTGCACGCACCAAAAAGGTCGCGGGCAAGAAGTCGCCCGCGAAGAAGAGGACTGCAACTAAGAAAGCGGCGGCGAAGCGTGTGACGCGCAAGAAGGCCACACCGAAGCGGACCACTGTCCGGAAGGCCGCGCAGAAGAAGACGGTCGCCAAGAAAACGACACGCAAGAAAGCTGCACCGAAGAAGACGACCGCAAGAAAAGCTGCACCGAAGAAGACCACCGCAAGAAAAGCTGCACCGAAGAAGGCTGCTCCAAAAAAGACTACTGCTGCAAAGAAGTCTGTGAAACCGTCCGCTTCCAAGAAGGCGGCTACGGCGAAGAATACGGTCGCCCGCAAAGCTCAAGCAGCGGCCGGTAGAAACGGTTCGGGGAAAGTGGCGCGAAGTTCATCCAAGAAGGCGCGTGCAGGGGGCAGGAAGTCGGAATCGCAGCCGCCACCAAAGCGAAAGCCTGTGACGCCGTTTTCGAAGACCGAGCTCGAGCATTTCCGCAACCTCATCCTTGAACGTCGGCGGTCCGCAACAGAAGACATCGAGAGTCTGCGGAGCCAGTTGGCGGACTCGCGAGAGCAGGCCGAAAACGACACGGCGTACAGCTTTCATATGGCAGATGCGGGCACCGATGCGATGGAGCGGGAGAAGCTCTACATGATGGTAGCGCGACAGCAGAAGTACGTCGGCTATCTCGACCGCGCGCTCGAGCGCATCGAAAATCGTACGTATGGCGTGTGCAAGGTGACGGGTAACCCGATCTCGAAGGAGCGACTTGAGGCTGTTCCGCATACCGAAATCTCGATCGCGGCAAAGCGTCTGCAGAAAAGGTAGCAGAAACCGGGCGAGACGTGTTCGACACCGTAGCGTCTGGCCGCCCTTTGACTCCTTTCAAAACCACCTTTAGGTCAATGCGGGTACTCTGGATTACGGGTCTCATCGTGCTTGTCGATCAGGTCACGAAGGTGCTCGTCGTCGAGACCATGTATCGCTCGCAGTCTATCCCGCTTATCGGTGATTGGCTCGCGCTTACGTATACCGAGAACCCTGGGATGGCCTTTGGAATCTCCTTCGGACCGCCATCACTGATCACGTACTTCTCGATCTTCGCGACGGTTGTGATCTTTATATACCTCGTCAGCATTCGTCGGGGTTTCGGCCCGTACCGGGCCAGCCTTGCGCTGGTGCTTGGCGGTGCATTCGGCAACATCATCGACCGCGTGTTTTACGGCGCGATCATCTACGGTGAGCCGTTTTTTCAGGGTCGCGTCGTGGACTTCATTCACGTCAACGTGTGGCGCGGCTATCTGCCGGACACGATTCCGTTGCTCGGCGGCAATTATGTAGCGCTGTTTCCGATCTGGAACGTAGCAGACATGTCGATCGTGCTGGGCGTTGTCGGAATTCTGGTTTTCCAGAAGGCCTTTCATCGGCGGCAGGAGGCAGCCGTCGCGGCGGCGAGCGAGGCGGCGCCGCCGGTAGATTCCGCGTCGGCCGGCCCGGACGTCCCGGTGGAGAGCGATCTTTCCGGGCGTACCGACGGTGCTGCCGACGTGAACGAGTGGCGCCCCGATCTGGCCACGGGCGCGGAAGGAGCGCACGGAAGCGATCCGCCATGAGGCCGGCATCATCGAACCGCCGCACGCATTGCTGATGTCGTCGTACCAGAGCCGCATCCGCAACTTTTGCATCATCGCCCACATCGATCATGGCAAGAGCACCCTTGCCGACCGGTTGCTGGAGGCAACGGGCACGCTTACACAGCGGCAGCTACAGGCTCAGGTTCTCGATAGCATGGACCTCGAACGTGAGCGCGGCATCACGATCAAGAGCCACGCCATCCGGATGTCGTATCGCTCGTCCGACGGCGAGGAGTACACGCTCAATTTGATCGATACACCCGGGCACGTCGATTTCACCTACGAGGTTTCAAGAGCACTCACGGCGTGTGAAGGGGCGATTCTCGTTGTCGATGCTGCGCAGGGAATCGAGGCGCAGACCATCTCGAACCTCTACCTCGCGATGGAGAATGACGTCGAGATCATCCCTGTCCTCAATAAGGTAGATCTGCCTAGCGCACACCCCGACCTCGTCGCACAGTCGATTGAAAACCTCATTGGAGAGCCGGCGGAGGACATCCTGCACCTCAGCGCCAAGACCGGTCTCGGGGTGGAGGAATTGCTCGATGCGATCGTGGCCCGGGTCCCACCGCCAAACGGTGATCCGGACGCTCCCCTGAAGGCATTGATCTTCGATTCCGTCTTCAACTCGTATCGCGGCGCTATCGCCTACGCTCGGATCTTTGACGGCACGATTCGAAAAGGCGAGCGCATCCGGTTTATGTCGAACAAAAAAGACTATGATGCCGAGGAGATAGGTGTGCTTCGGATGTCGATGCAACCTACAGACACACTGCGGGCCGGCGAGGTCGGGTATATCATCGGTTCGGTGAAAGACGTTCGTGACACCCGAGTCGGAGACACGATCACTCTCGCGCGAAGACCGGCACGTGCGGCCATAGCCGGCTTCCGTGAGGTCAAGCCCATGGTCTTCAGCGGAGTCTTCCCGACGAACTCGGACGATTTCGAGGATCTCAGGGCGTCGCTGGACAAACTTCGACTTAATGACGCATCACTGACGTTTGAACCCGAGACCTCCGCGGCGCTCGGATTCGGATTTCGCGTCGGGTTCCTTGGTCTGCTACATATGGAGATCGTTCAGGAGCGACTCGACCGCGAATTCGATCTGGACATCATCACGACGGTACCGAACGTGAAGTATGAGGTCGTCACCACTGACGAGCAATTGGTGCTGGTGGACAACCCGAGCAAGATGCCGTCGGCAGGTGAGGTCCAGGAAGTCAGGGAGCCTTACGTCAAGGCCGAGATCATTACTCCTTCGGAGTATATCGGTGGCTTAATGAGTCTTTGTCAGGAACGCCGCGGTACGTACGTCAACACGACTTACCTCGATACGGAGAGGGCGAACCTGGAGTACGAGCTGCCGCTCTCCGAGATTGTCTTCGACTTCTACGACCGGCTGAAGACGCTGTCACGTGGCTACGCGTCTTTTGACTACGAGATCATCGACTTCAGGCCCAGCCAGCTATCGAGGTTGGACGTACTGATCAACGGGGATCCGGTCGACGCGTTGTCTACGATCGTGCACCGCGAGAAAGCGTACGAGATGGGTCGCAAGCTCGTGAAGAAGCTCAAGGAGCTAATACCTCGGCAAATGTTCGAGGTCGCTCTGCAAGCGGCCGTAGGCAGCCGGGTCATCGCGCGCGAGACAGTCAAGGCGATGCGCAAAGACGTGACGGCAAAGTGCTACGGCGGCGACATCACTCGAAAGAGAAAGCTGCTAGAGAAGCAAAAAGAAGGCAAGCGGAGGATGAAGCAGGTGGGGAGCGTCGAGGTGCCCCAGGAGGCCTTCCTGGCGGTGCTGTCTATGAACGACTGAGGGAGCGTGCGAGTCATGCGTGGTTCCAACCGTCGTGTCCGCTGGATCTTTCTCGTTTGTGTTCTGGCGTGCCCACTGTCTGCTTATGCGCAATCCGTGGTCGACCTGTACAGGTCGCAAATGTTGCGGCAGCGTGCACACCAGATCCTCACTGCGTCCGGCGGGCGGCTGCCGACGCTACCACCACGGCCACTGCCGGCGCCGCTTGATTCGATTGCTGCGCGACGCATGGCCACGCCTGATACCTCGAGTGAGACCGTTCCAACCTTCACGATCAGCCGGTGGCAGCGAATCCCGAAGCTCGGCCAGCGGTGGTTCCTTAGCGAATTCGGAGGTCGCTCCTGGTCGTTTCTCGGGAACGGCCAAATCAGCGCCATCGACACCATGATGACACGGGACGTGCGCGCGCGCCTCGAGGCGCATTTCGGGAAACCCACTCGTGCGCTTGGGGATCTGGACGCAAGGGAACGTGTGAGTTCCGGTGACGTCTTCGAATTTGAGTACTGGTTCGTAATCAACGACACCATTCCCCTAGTCCTGACCGACGTGAACGGCCCCTTCGAGAGAGGCATTGTCAGCTCGACGACCGTAGAACACGCCGAGGTACTCAGCGTCCTGCGCGACACGTTCCTCGCGGTCGTCCTACAATCGGACCGCCGATCCCCATACGTCGACTACTATTACGACGACGAACTGATGGAGTGGTACCGAACCGGCTTCGATGGCACAGACTTCTTCGTCGAGACCATCACAAATCCGGGACTAAATCGCCCTGTAATTACTCCCGCCGATTCCGCCCAGCAGGAGTGACCTCGCGAAACGTTGTGCATCGTCCGCCGTAGAACGAGTCCCCCGAATCACTCCACCAGCCGTCCGCCACTGTGGCCTCCGAAATCCTGAAGTCCCAACGTCGACGCAAGTCTCGACGCGCCTCGAAGAAGGACGCAGAACCCGGGCAGGCACACGAGTCCAACGGACGAGCGCGAAAAAAGAAGTCGACCTTCCGTGAATGGGTCGACGCGCTTGTCTTCGCGGTCGTTGTGATGCTGATTGTGCGGACGCTGATTTTCGATCTGTTCCGTATCCCCACACCGTCGATGGAGAAGAACCTCCTTGTCGGAGATTACCTATTCGTTTCCAAGCTGCACTACGGAACGCGCACTCCCATGACGCTTGGCATCCCCTTCACTCAGATTTACGTGCCGGGGGTCAGGTTACCGAACACGCGCTTACCCGGTTTTTCGTCGGTGAAGAGAGGTGATGCGATCGTGTTCAACTGGCCCGACGACCGCGAACATCCGGTCGATCGCAAGACACATTATATCAAGCGCGTGATCGGTTTGCCGGGGGAGAGCGTCAGTGTCGTGGACAAAATCGTCCACATCGATGGCGAGCTGCTGCCACTGGCTTCCGGAATGCAGCAGTGGTGGAACGTGTACAAGACCGATCCGCGCATACGCCTTTCGGCCTCGGCCCTGAGCGAGCTTGGCGTTGATGTCGCCACGCAGGTCCGTAACTCGCCCGATCCACTGGTGGTGCAGGTTGTTGCGACGCCGGCTGCCATCAAGCAGATCGAAAGTTGGCCCTGGGTCGAGAAGACGGAGCCGCTGATCGCACAGCCAAACCCAGAGTTCGGGGAGCGACTGTATCCCAAAGGAAGTTCGTACACCACAGACAACTACGGGCCGCTCGTCATTCCGTCGAAGGGCTTGAAGATGGAACTGACGGAGGAAAATTGGCCGTATCTCGAGCCGGTGCTCCGTCGTTACGAAGGAAAGGACACGGGTCGCGACGAAGCGGGCACGTTCCTGATCGACGGTGAAATCTCAACCTCCTTCACACCGACGCAGGACTACTTCTTCGTAATGGGCGACTATCGGGACAATTCAGAGGACAGCCGATTCTGGGGCTTCGTCCCGATGAGTCACATTGTCGGAAAGGCCGTCATGGTGTATTTCTCCTGGAATGGCGATTCTCATCTGCCGCGCTTCCGCAGGATCTTCACCACCATCGACGAGAAATACCACTAACGGCGCTAGTGGGACGACTGAGACGCCAGGCGCGCCCTGTCGTAGAAAGCCTGCTGGGGACTTCCGGGCGGAACGTCGTACGGGTCTTCGGGCAGTTCCGCGATCTTGAGCACCGGAATCTTCTTGTTCCACACAAACGGTTGTGGCTTCGAGGCGGGGTCATCTCCGACTACGAGGACGGTTGTACCCTGCGAAATAATCCGACCTTGTTCTGACCCGAAGTCATTGCCGAGTGTGGTCTTCCACGAGTCGGCCCAATTGTAAACCCACATCGCGTCATCGTCGATAAGTCGGACACATCCGTGACTGGTTGGGCCGCCGGTCGGCATGGCGAACTGATGGATGTGTATGCCGCGTTCCTGATGGAAGTTGAAGACCCACCACATTTCCCACGGTTCGTCGGGCGGGCTAAGGCTAGAGATTCGATAGTCGGTTTTCCAATTGAAGTTGAACCGGCCATTCGGTGTGGGCGACTCCTTCGCACCGGTGTTGACGATACCCCATCGTGCCAGCTTGCCGTACTCGTAGGCTGCGAAGGCCTGCAGTGTCTTGTCAATCACAAAGAGCTTGGCAAAGTCGCGAGCTCCGGTGTAGTAGCGCGGAAATGGCGAGTACGCGCGGAAGTCCAGGTCGAACTCGGTAGGAACCACGACGGTGTCACCGACGGCCAGCGCGTGAATCAGGACTCGGTTCATCAGGCCCACCAGTACGGACCGCTCTTTGCCGAGCTCGACGTCACCCCGTCCGAGCACCTTATACATGGTGTTGCGGGCGAGGTTGGTGTTGTTCCTGCGATCGGTGAGTACGTAATACCGGTAGTGAACCTCGGGAAGATTGTCGACCGCCCCGTTCTGGGTGCTTACGATCTTGCTTGCCGCCGTCTGGTTAATAAAACTCTGAGCCTGAGCTGGAGCTGTGGCTACAAGAATGGACAGAAGGATGAGAGTCCGGATGCAATGGTGGTGGCAGATTCTCTTCATCAATCGTTTAAAACTGCGTTTTTGGCTGCTTTCTACTGTAACTGTTGAGGATTGCTCCCGTGGCTGTCAACTGCTGCAACCTTCTTGCCGGAGCTTCTCGATCATCATGGGGCTTCCCAGTACAATCAGGACGTCGCCGCTTTTGATCCGGGTGTCCGCGCTGGGGTTGAAGTGCATCCGGTCGTCGGCGCCGTCCACGATTGCAACGACAATCGTGTTGAAGTTCTGCCGAAAGTTGCCTTCTACGAGCGTTTTTTGGGCCAACGGGGCGCCTTCGCCGACCTTGATTTCCTCCATGATCAGATTGATGCTCTCCGACAGCAGGACATCTTCCATGAATCGGTCCACGTGAGGCTTGAGGATCACCTGGGCCATCCGGTCTGCACCGATTTCGTAGGCAGCGACGACCTTATCGGCACCCGCCCTCCGAAGCTTTCGCTCGTTGTGATGCGTGTCGGTTCGTGCCAGCACGAAAAGCCCCGGCTTGAGTTCACGTGCCGTAAGAGTCACAAAGACATTGGAGGAGTCGTCCGGCAGGGTCAGGATGAGGCCGCGCGCTTCCGCGATGCCCGCACGCTGGAGTACGTCTTCATGCTCGGCGTTCCCGTGTACAAACAGATAGTGTGTCTCGACGAGCTCTTCGACCGTGTCGTCGTCGATCTCAACGACGACAAACCTCTCACCTGCCCGATGCAGATCCTGGGCAATGCGTTTTCCGATTCGACCATAACCGCATACGATGTAGTGACCCTGCAGAGCCTCGATTCGTTTCTTCATGTGTCGTTTGCTGATGAGCTCACTTGCCAGCACGATTTGTGCGGCGCGTGTCGCAATGAAGGCGACGGCCCCAATTCCCACGAGCCCTATCAGGATGGTGAAGATTCGACCCCCGGACGAGAGCTTGTTGACTTCCGAAAACCCGATCGTCGTGAGCGTGATGAATGTCATGTACAGCCCGTCGAGCCAGTACCATCCTTCGATCAGGACATAGCCGAACGTTCCTGTCGCCATGAGCGCGGCGAGGAAGACGGTGGCGAGGACGATTTCGCGCCGGGCCGGATCGGTGCGTGCGAGCCAGTCAACAAATGGTCGCGCGAGTCGAGCGAGTGACGGCACGATTCAGAGCTGCGCCTTTTGTTGTGTCGCGCTGAAGAACGGCCGCGCCCACGAGTCCCGGGCGGGTCGTTCGAGCTGCCCGGCCAGCAGGTCCTCGATCGTTCCGATCGTTCGATCGACAACGATTGCATTCGGGCCAATCTGCCCCGAGCTGATGGCGTCTCTAAAGCCGGGTCTCGGCAACGACTCCAGGGGAGCTTCCGGACTACACCGAAACACGACATCAAGTCCAGGCAACCATTCGAAGCCGTGGTTCACCGCAACCTTTTCAATCTGGTGTACGGACTTGTCGATGCCGCAGCCCGAAATGTCTCCGCCGGGAATCTCACCGGCAATCAGCAGAATGCGGTCGTCCACAAGCTTCCATGCTCCGCGAATCGGCCGTTCGTGGGATGACCATGTTTTCAGAAAGCTGTCCAACGCCGTCTTAAGATCGTGTGCCTCCTCAGTCATGATCGGACGGGAGCTTACCCAGATCCACAATCGTGCCTGGGGACTGAGGTGAGAGAAGGATTCAATCATTGCTGCACTAGGCTCAGGACACACTAGTCGTCGTCGTTGGAATCTATACGCAGTTTACGGACGCGCAACTCGGCCCGCTCAAGTCTTTCCAGGCATTGCCTGGCGATCGCAACGCCTTCCTCGTACGACTTGATGCAGTCGTCGAGCGCCGTCTCATTATTCTCGAGCCGGCCGACGATTTGCTCGAGGCGCTGCAATGCCTCTTCAAAAGTAAGTTCGGATGATGGATCGTCCATCACAACGTCTTGTACATGTGCGGCGGTGTGCACTTTGACATCCGTGACCGGTTAAGGTGCCCCGAACACGCGGCGCTGTTTCAAAGTTTGCGCGAATTACCGGTACCGTTGCGGCGGTGAGCGTGGCACCGGATTGAAATTATTACCTTGCGGCCCGGTTTCGGTCCGTTAATCCAAAGATAGCGAAAGTCACGCATGGATCTTGGCTTGAACAATCGAGTCGCGCTGGTTACCGGAGCCAGCCGGGGCCTCGGCAAGGCAGTCGCGGAGGGTCTCGGTCGCGAGGGGTGCCGTCTTGTAATTTGTGCTCGAGGAGAGGAGCAGCTGCGGCAGGCCGAGAACGACCTGGCCGCGGCGGATGTTGATGTGCTTGCGCTGCAGGCGGACATCACGGACCGGGCCGCTGCACAGCAATTGACTCAAGCCGCCGTGGAACGATTTGGTCGGATCGACATCCTCGTTGGCAGCGCTGGTGGAAATCGGAGAAAGCCGTTTGCGGAAACGACCGACGAAGACTGGCTCGAGTTGCTGGAGCTGAACCTGGTATCGCATCTCCGTGTTGCGCGTCAGGTGATCCCCGAAATGCGCCGGACAGGGGGCGGATCGATCGTATTTATTTCGTCGATATTCGGCCGAGAAGCGGGCGGTGCCGGTCTCTCGATCTACAACACGACCAAGTCCGCGCTGATCAGCGCCGCCAAGATCATGGCCGTCGAGCTGGCGGGCGAGGCGATTCGCGTGAATACGGTGGCGCCGGGATCGATCCGGTTTCCGGGTGGCAGTTGGGATCGTCGTGTCAAAGAGAAGCCGGAAGAAATGAGGGAGTTCGTGGCCGATAACATTCCGATGGGACGCTTCGGCCGGGCCGAAGAAATCGCAGACGTCGTCACGTTCCTGGTTTCGGAGCGGGCGAGCCTTGTGACCGGCGCATGCATAAACGCGGACGGCGGTCAGTCACGCTCGCTCATCTAACGCGGGGTTCAGTCGAATCGGACAAACCGAGCACGGAGCCTTCTCCGTCCGCCGTCTGCCTTTTTCCACTGCACAAGAATCGGGCTCTGGTACTTACCCTGCAAGATCAGTCCTTCCTCTCCGTCGTCACCATCCGTGACAAGAAGGCTGACCGAACGCTTCATCCGAAGGAACCGCGACGCCGGGAGTTCAAGGAACTTGTCGAGTATGCGTTCGACGACCGACTCGTTAAGACGTAGTTTGTCGATTACTTCGTTTACGATCTGCACGAGGTCATACTTGGCGTAGTTCTTCGCCTTCGACGGGATGGCAAGCGGATCACGTAACATGTGGTAACCCTTTTGCGCCATGAACCTCATCGGGTTCCTAAGGACCTCGATCAAATCGTGGCGCATCAGGAGCGTCTCATACTCGTTGACCGTCAGTCCCGCGTGACGTTCACCCGACTCCAACCAGAGATCGATGCGACCCTTGCGAATGCCGTGACGGCGCAACTGCTCGCCGAGCTGCTCGAAGATACCCAGGCGCGCGTCACGCAGATTGATCGAGTCCATCGGATGGCTCGAGACGGGAATCACCAGTTCTCTCTGGTCGACAATACCATCACGATTGTATCCGATCACGGTGGTGCGACGCTTCCTCTTTAGCGCCCCGTTGATCCCGTCGAGTTCGACGAAATAGACGGGCCTGTGCACGTCGTTCTGGTACGTGACACAATTCTGTAAGCCGGCTCCGATGTATGTGAGATGGGAATCGGCGTTGCGGGGTTCGACCTCACGCTCAGCTTCGGTGAGTTCTTTCCGCTCATCCAGCTCGTCGTGCCGATAGTCGGCATCCGGCGGGAACAGCTTCCGGAAGGCTCCGACGAACGTCTCGACAGAGTCCGCCGAGTTGTTCAGGCGCGAGCAGAAACTCTGCTCCAGATAACCCGCCGTCGTGTGATGTGATGCATAGACAGCCTTTGCGTACCGTCCGAAGCCTCCGTTCGAAGCCAGAATGCGCGCATTGACGTCGATGACCTCAACACGCGATTTCGGCAGCAGCTCCAGAGTCACCTCGGTAGGCTCGACAGACAACTGCGTTTTTTCGGCAAGCGCCATTGCCAATCTGTGGGGTAGGACAGGCCTTCAGCTCGAGGATATCAAATATAGCGCGGTTTTAGCAAGCGGTTTTGCATTACGACAAACATATTCATACCGCCAGCGTCGGCGCCGTTGTTCTCAACGCGAGATCACCGCTATTGTTGCGTTCTCATGGCAGGATTCTGGCCTCTTTCATGCCGTCCACAAAGCGAAGCGATACTTCGTCTCCGGGCTGGGTCTGGCCGGCCCGTACGACCGGTTTTCCGTCCTTCTCGATCCACACGTAACCCCGGCCCAAAATGCGGCGGGGGTCGAGGGCCTCGAGATGACGCTGAAGGGCTGCCGCCCGGTCTCTGTAGGCGTTTAGCCTGCGTTCTATCGCGAGACCCATTCGGGCCGTGCGCTCGTCCAGGCTCTGGCTGTACTGCTCCAAACGTCGCAACGGTTGTGTCATCCCGGGCGAATAGAGAAGTCGTCGCACCCGGTAGCGCTCGCCATCGATTTGACTCAGGACAGTGCTTCGCCCGGATCGCATCAGTGACAGCAGTCGCTGCCGAAGTGCAACGCGGTCCGGGACGACCATCTCGGCAGCGGCAGACGGGGTAGGCGCCCGAACATCACTCACGAAGTCCGCAATCGTGAAGTCCGTCTCATGTCCGACTGCGCTGACGACAGGAATGTCCGATTCGAAGATGGCGCGGGCCACAACCTCTTCGTTAAAAGCCCAGAGGTCCTCCGCCGATCCACCGCCGCGCCCGACGATCAACACATCCGGCGCGTCTGCCCCTTGCTTCGCGTGGAGTACGTTGAGGTTGCGAAGGCCGTGCGCGATATCCTCAGCAGCGCCAAAACCCTGAACGGACACGGGATAGAGTAGAACTTCGGTCAACGGATACCGCCGTCCGATCACGGTCAGCAGATCCTTGAGAGCCGCGCCGCTCCCGGAGGTCACCAGTCCGACGACGCGGGGGAAGGGAGGAAGCGGTTTCTTCTTTGCCGGATCAAAGAGCCCCTCCTCACCAAGACGACGCTTGAGCTGTTCAAACGCTTTCTGTAACGCGCCTTCTCCAGCACTCCTCATCGCGACCGTACGAAGCTGCAGCGTGCCTCGCGCCGCGTAGACATCCGCCCGGCCAACTGCCTCAACTTGCATGCCGTCAGCGGGCCGGAACTGAAGCTTGCGGGCGTCGGACCGAAACATGACACACTGAATCTGGGCACGGTCATCCTTCAAGGTGAAGTAGCAGTGGCCCGAACCGTGCACCGAGAAGTTTGAGATCTCACCCGCAACGCGGACTCGACCCAGGTGGGTCTGCAACGTATTGCGTATGACGCCGACAAGCTGCGAAACGCTAAGAGGTGGTCGGCTGGATTCTGGCGCAGGCATAAGCGGTCGTTGTTGACGGAACTTACGGAACGATTATTCACCGGGATGTCACCATTTGGCGAAGAACCTGCCCGAGGCGGCGGGCATTCGAAATACACAGTCCGTAGAGGTGTGGATGGAGCAAAACGAGAAATCACGACGCGTGCGCGTCCTCTTCGTGTGTCTGGGCAATATCTGCCGCAGCCCACTCGCGGAAGGCGTCTTCAGAAAGCTGGTGGACGAACGCGGCCTTGGGGGCGCCATAGAGATTGACTCAGCCGGAACGGGAGCGTGGCACGTCGGCGAACCGCCAGACGGCCGCATGTCCGAGGTGGCCCTCGCCAATGGCGTGTCTCTTGACCACCAGACGGCCCGGCAGCTCACCGAGTCCGATCTCGAGCACTTCACACACATCTACGCCATGGATAAGTCAAACCTGCACGACACCCTATATCTGGATACAGGGGATCGTTACGGGCACAAGGTGCGGCTTTTCCGAGAGTTTGATCCGGAGCCCGATGACTACCAGGTGCCTGATCCCTACTACGGAGGCAAGAACGGCTTCCGCGAGGTCTACAGCATCGTGGAGCGAACAGCGTCGGCGATTCTGGATCGCATCGTTGAAGAGAACGGCCTCGGTAAGTCGTGAGAGGATCGCTGCCGGAGACCGTGAGCCGGAGGGTCCGGGATGCGATCGGCAGAGAGCCCACCGGCTTCAGCGTAGTCTCGGGGGGCGACATTTCTCATTCGGGGCGACTGTCGTTCGCGGAGCCCCCCGATCTCTTTGTGAAGTGGACCGAGGACTCCTCCGCAGTTCTAACGGCCGAGCATGATGGGCTGATGGCACTCATTGGCGCGGGCAGCTCGCTCGTGGTCCCACGGCCCGTCTCGCTGGTCGCGGATTCGAAAGGCCGGTTTTCGCTACTGCTGATGGAGTGGCTAGAACCCACGCCGGCGACTACCAGCTATTGGACTGCGCTCGGGCGTGGACTTGCTGCGCTTCACGGCGTATCAGGCTCCTCGTACGGTTTCGAAAGCGACAACTTCATCGGTCGGATAGCGCAGCGAAACGAGTGGAGGGACAAGTGGCCCGATTTTTTTGCCGAGATGCGACTCGAGCCGCAACGGCGGCTGGCCATTGATAACGGGTTGTGGCACAGTGTGTGGACACCGATGTTTGATCAGTTACTTAAGCATATCGAGGAGTTGTTGCCGGCGGATCCGGTGCCCGCTCTCGTGCACGGTGACCTCTGGTCAGGCAATGCGATGTCGACCACTCGAGGACCGGCAGTGTTCGACCCAGCCACCTACTACGGACATGTCGAGGTGGATCTTGCCATGTCGGAGCTATTCGGTGGTTTTGCGGCCGCGTTCCGGTCCGGTTATCAGGATGTCGTGACGCTGGACCCCGGATATCCGGAGCGCAAGGAGATCTACAATCTCTATCATCTCATCAACCATTTGAACCACTTCGGCGATGCCTATGCGTCCGGGGTGCAACGGGTCTTGCGCCGATTTCGGCCGTGACTAGCATCACGCTGCGCGGCCGATGATATCCAGCTCGAGGAAATTGAGCAGCGTGCGGACAAACGCCTCCGGCTGGTCCTTCATGGGTGCGTGTCCCGCATCCTTGAGGAACTGAACCGAGGCTCTCGGCACCGCATTGAGGAACCGCTGTGGCGTGGAGCGCGGCAGTATGGGATCGTCGATTCCCCAGATCAGCAACGTCGGAGCACGAAGCTCACGGAGGCGGCCCCAAATAGCGGCGTGCTCCAGATCGAACTCATAGTGCGAATGCCGCAGGTCGAGCAATTGCTGCCGCCCACGGCCGCCATTGACGAATTCCTGAAGCGGACTACGCGCTATGACTGCGTCCGACAGCTTCGGAATAAGTAGAGCGCGGCTCACAGCGCGCAGACTCCCGATGCGGGGAAGCCACGGCGCATAGATACTAAATCCCCCCGTGTTGGCAAGGGCAACACCCTGTACGAGGCCGGGGTACAGTACGGCCGCTCCGAGGACCACCTTTCCGCCCATCGAATGGCCGAGCAGTATCGAGGCGCCGTCGGTGAATTCGCGCACGACCCGGACAACGAGACTCGCATAGAAGTGAATCGAAGCGGCCGGAGCATGAGGACTTGAAATCCCCAGTCCCGGCATTTCCGGAACGAAGACGTCTACGCCCGCGGCGTTCAGTTCTGGGACGATATAGCGGAAGGTGCGCACACCGCTCACGCCGAATCCATGAACCGCGACTACCGGCGGGAAGCGTGGCTCGTCGGACCTCGCTACGTGAACAACAATGTCGCCCGTGTCGGTGGTGATACTCTTGGGTTCAAACGAAGGCGTCATCGAGTTTGCTACCCGAAAACGGCCTCAAGAAATTCGGCGGTATCCGAGAGGTCATCCAGGAGAACATTTGGAGCAAAGGGCTCTAACTGCTCCCGTGAATATCGCCCGGTGCAAACGGCAACGGATACGGCCGAAATACTCCGCCCACAACAAACGTCGTGCTCTGTATCCCCGACGATCACGACTTCTCCAGGTCCATACTTGATGCCGTTGTGTTTGTACGCGCGTGAGAGTGCAACCTCGGGAAGCATGTACCGGTCGGGATGGTCGCTACCGAAGGCGCCGAAAGGAAAGTAGCGGTCGAGACCGGCCAGACGCAGTTTGAGGTAAGCCGTTTCCTGGAGGTTGCCGGTCAGCAGACCCAGCTGCACCCCGCTGGTCTGCGACAAGTGCCGAACAAGTTCAGGGACGCCCGGCAACAGCCGAATGTGAGCGGGCTCGAGCAGTTGCATAAGTGTGTCGCGATACAGGTCGAGACACGTGGTAAATAGGTACTCGCCTGCAGGCGCGGGTACGCCGATCTGTGTCAGAATCTCCGAAAGAATCTGCGGGTCAGTCTTGCCCGAAAACGAAACCGCGTCCGGGTCGAAAGGTTTATCATACGCCACCTGAATAGCGTCGAGAAACGCCTTTCGCGCTTTGCCGTCCGAGGACAGAAGCGTGCCGTCGATATCGAAGAGGACGAGTCTATTCATGAGCCTGCGTTTGGTACCTCTGTTACCTCTTCACGGGTCAATGTTTCCGCCTATTTAACCAGACTCTCCGCAACTTCATTTAGCTTCGGCCTAGCTTATCTTGTTCCAGCCGCCCGGCAGCGAATTAGCGCGGAGGTGCGGCGCTACGCACGCTTAGGCCAATTGCACGGCAACCAAACGACCAAATCCCTGGCGACAAGGATGGCGCAAGCAAAGTCATCGAATGATTCCGGCAAGACGCTGTATCTGCTAGATGCGATGGCGCTTGCGTACCGGGCTCATTTTGTGTTCATCAGCCGGCCGTTGATCAATTCGAAAGGGCAGAATACGTCGGCCAGTTACGGCTTCACCAACACGCTCGTGAAGCTCATCGAGGATCATGGCATCGAGCACATGGCCGTAGTTTTCGATGCACTCGGGGAAGGAGGTACTTTCAGAGACGAGATTTACGAGGACTACAAGGCGCATCGCGATCCGCCGCCGGACGACCTTGTCGCCAATATTCCGATCATCAAGGAGGTCGTTAAGGCGATGGACATTCCGGTGGTCGAGGTTGACGGCGTAGAGGCCGACGACGTTATAGGTACGCTCAGCAAACAAGCGGAGGCGGACGGCGCCGAGGTCGTGATCGTGTCGTCGGACAAGGACTTTCAGCAGCTGCTGAGTGACCGCGTATCGATGTTCAAGCCCGCTTACCGGGGGGAATCGTTTGATCCGATTACGTCCGCTTCTTTTCGGGAGAAATACGGACTTGAGCCACCGCAGTTCGTGGATGTCCTCGCGCTGATGGGCGACACGTCGGACAACGTTCCCGGCGTTCCGGGTATCGGTGAAAAGACGGCGGTGAAACTCGTCGGTGAGTACGGCTCCGTCGAGGAGTTGCTGGAGCATGCCGATGAGGTGAAAGGCAAGCGGGCGCGCGAGGGCCTCACGCAGCACCGGGACGATGCTCTGCTGAGCAAGCAGTTGGTGCGCATCAAGACCGACGTAGACATATCTATTGACTGGCACGCCCTGAAACGGGACCGGCCGAACATCGCCGCGATCAGCCATTTGTTCGGACAGCTTGAGTTCGGGTCTCTCTTCGATCGGTTGAAGAAGGTCATCGGAGACAACGGTCGTGTCAGGCCGCAGTCCGACCTGTTCGGGCGGGATGGCGAGGAGGATGCTGCGGACGAGCGGCCGACAGTTCTCGAACAGGACGAGCTGGACGCGTACGACGAGGATAGTGTCGACTATGTGCTCGTGAGCGGTCTGCCGGAGCTGCAGACGCGCGTCGCCGAGGCGCTGTCCGCGGAGCGATTCTCGTTTGACACGGAAACGACGGACGTGCATGCGGTCTGGGCATCGCTCGTCGGTGTGTCCGTCTGCACCGAGGGAGCTCACGCTTGGTTTGTTCCCACTCCGATGCCCGACGGCACGTCCACGCAAGAAGTGCTCGATGTGCTTGCGCCCCTATTCCAAAGTGTGGCCGTCAAGGTCGGGCAGAACACGAAGTACGATATCGTTGTTCTGTCGCGACACGGACTGGAGATTGCCGGGCCGTTTTTCGACACGATGATCGCCCACTATTTGATCGCTCCCGAACAGGCCCACAATCTCGATGCTCTCGCGAGACGGTTTCTCAACTACCGAACGATTCCGATAACGGACCTGATCGGGTCTGGCCGCGATCAGAAGTCGATGCGCGATCTGGCACCGGCCGTCGTGGCTCCTTACGCCTGCGAGGACGCGGACATTGCCCTGCAGCTTGCCGACATCCTCGACGAAACGGTTGAGGAGGAAGGTGTCGGCCAGATCGCAAACGAGATCGAGTTCCCGTTAATACGGGTGCTGGCCGATATGGAAACGGCCGGCATTCGTCTCGACGTCGATGTTCTGCACAGGATCTCCGAGGACATGGGCCGCGACATTCAGGCGCTGGAGCAGCAGATCTATGATGCGGCCGACGGTGAGTTTAACATCGGATCACCGGCACAGCTCGGCGAGATACTTTTCGACCAGATCGGCCTGCCCGTCCTGTCACGAACGAGCACCGGCAAGCCGTCAACGCGCGAGAACGTACTCGAACGGCTTGCAACCGAGCATGAACTTCCTGCTCTCATCCTGGACTGGAGAGAATTATCCAAGCTCAAGAGCACCTACGTAGATACGCTGCCTGAGCTCGTACACCCGGAGACGGGCCGCATACATACCGAGTTCAACCAGACGGTTGCAGCCACCGGCCGACTCAGCTCGGCGAATCCCAACCTGCAGAACATCCCCATCCGGAGTGAGCGAGGAAGAGAGATACGCCGTGCATTCGTTGCCGCGGACGGCAAGGCCCTGATGTCTGCCGACTATGTGCAGATCGAACTCCGAATTCTCGCATCGATGAGTGGCGATAAAGGTCTGGTCGAGGCCTTCGCTGCGGGTGAGGACATTCACACGTCGACAGCCGCCCGGGTCTTTGGCGTTTCCCCCGACAAAGTGACGCGTGAGCAGCGGTCGAAGTCGAAGCAGGTCAATTACGGCATACCGTACGGCATCTCGGCCTTCGGTCTCGCGCAGCGGCTACGTTGTCCCGTCAGTGAAGCCCGGGACCTGATCGGCGAGTATCACAAGTCATTCCCGTCGGTCTCACGGTTCCTGTCGCAGCAGGTGGAGAAGGCGCGGGAGTTGGGATACGCACAGACGCTGCTCGGTCGCCGGCGGTTTGTGCGCGGAATTGACGCCCGCAATCGAAACGAGCGGTCGGCGGCTGAGCGTATCGCGGTCAATATGCCCATCCAGGGCACGCAGGCCGACATGATAAAGGCGGCCATGATCCGAATCCACCGACGACTGCGCGAGGAACGCCTCGACGCGCGCATGCTCCTGCAAGTGCACGACGAACTCGTGTTTGAGCTTGCACCGGATGTTGCCCATGGGGTTGGCGACCTGGTGCGTGAGGAGATGGTGGGCGCGCTGCCGCTCGACGTTCCCATCGAGGTTGACATCAACGTAGCCGATAACTGGCTCGACGCACACTGACAAGGAGGAAGATGGAGCCGACACGACACCCCGACTTTGAATTTGTCACCGTATCGGGAGGTATCGAAGAGTACCGGATGCGATCGAACGGCCTTCAGGTGCTGCTTTTTGAGGAGAAGTCAGCACCCGTTGCCACGTTCATGATTACCTATCGCGTCGGGAGCCGCAACGAATCGAACGGACTCACGGGCGCCACTCATTTCCTCGAACACCTGATGTTTAAGGGCTCTGAGAACTTCAATCGCGACAACAAGCGGACGGTTTTCAACGTGCTTCAACGGTTGGGTGCGCAGGTCAACGCAACGACATGGTTCGACCGGACGAACTATTACGAGTCACTGCCACGCGAGCACCTTTCCCTTGCCGTCGAGATAGAGGCCGACCGTATGAGGGGGGCACTCCTGACTGAGGAAGACGTCGCATCCGAGAAGAACGTCATCTTGAACGAACTGGATCGCGGTGAGAACGAGCCGCTTCGCAAACTCTATCACGCCGTCTGGGGTGCCGCGTTCGTTGCTCATCCTTACCACCACCCGACTATCGGCTGGCGCTCTGACGTGGAGAACACGACGGCTGAGGCACTACGAGAATTCTACGACACATTCTATTGGCCTAACAACGCGACGGCAAGTGTCATCGGAGATGTGGATCGCATGGCAACTCTTGATCTTCTCGCGAGTCATTTCGGTCCGATCGGAGCCGCTCCGCAGTCCATTCCTGAGATTCATACGGCCGAGCCGGAGCAGAGTGGCGAGCGGAGAGTGACCGTGCGTCAGATAGGGCAGTTGGGTGCACTTATGATCGCCTACAAACAACCTGCCGCAGTAAACACGGACACGGATGCTCTTGACGTTCTGTCCGTCATCCTGGCGGGCGGCAAGAGCAGTCGCCTGTATCGGCGCCTGGTGGACTCGGGTCTTGCGACAAGTGTCTTCTCATCTGCGTCTTCGCTGCGTGACCCCGGCCTGTTCACCGTGTTCGCGATGTTGTCTCCGGAGAGTAAGCACGCAGAAGTTGAAGCCGTGGTGCAGGAAGAGATCAACCGCGTGATATCGTCAGGCGTTGATGAGAACGAAATGCAGCGGGTTCAGAATCAGCTCCGCGCCCAGGAGGCCTATGGCCGTGACGGATCTTTCGCGATAGCCGCACAACTTAACGAAGCCATTGCCGCGGGCGACTGGAAGCTGTACACAACCGCGGTCGAAAGGTACCAGCGTGTTACCGAAGACGCCGTAAGGCGGGTTGCTGGGGCATATTGCGTCCCGGATACTATGACTGTCGGGTACTATGTGCCGGTAATACCTGACGTCTCCGGAAACGGATCTATTGCGGGTGAGGAAGCATGACGAAGTACGCAGAGCGGATCACGACGTTTTCGATCGAATCTTGTCGCGTTCATGTCCTTCCGACACCGATCAAAGATGTCGTTTCATTCCGCGCCTCGTTCGAGACTTGTCCGCACCTGGCGAACGACGAAGACCTTGTTGAGGAGGCTGTGACCGCCCTGCTCGATAAGGGTACGAAGCATCATACGAAAGACGAAATCGCCGAACTTCTCGACGACCTCGGTGCGCAGCTCGGATTCTACAGTGATGGTCTGCGAGTCGGATTTGTGGGACGATGTCTGGCCAAGGATGCAGGCACCGTTTTTTCGCTGGTGGCGGAGCAGTTGAGGGAGCCGGCGCTGGACCCACACGAACTCGAGCTCGTCCGCATGCGGCTGATCGCTTCCGCGAAACGCAGCCTTGAAAGCACCGCGGATCAGGCGGCGGGAGCTCTACGGCGCCGTGTTTTCCCGGCTGATCACCCGAACTATTCCATTGAGCCCGAAAAAGCGATCGAGGCCTACCGCCGGATAAGCGCCGACGACGTGAGGCACTACCACGAGCATCACTTCGGTGCTCGTAATTGCGAGTTCGTGGTCGTGGGCGATGTGACCGCGGCGGACATCGAAAAGAGTGTTCGCCCGTCTTTTGAATCGTGGGCCGACCACACGTCGGTCGAAGCGTTTACGGAAACAGCCTTGCAACTGGAACCCGACCGCATCTTTGTACCCATGCCCGACAAACCCAATGCTGACGTGGCTTTCGGTCATGGGTTAGGCATTCGACGAGACGATCCACGTTACGTACCGCTGTTTGTCGGTAACTACATACTGGGCGGCAATTTCTCGGCACGACTGATGTCCACGGTCCGGGACCAGATGGGCCTCACGTATGGGATTCGATCCGGCCTTTCGGGTGTGGACAGGCGCCACGAAGGGTTGTGGGAAATCGACGTTACGTTGTCGCTGGATAATCTAGAGCGCGGTGTCGACGCCACTGCCGACGTGGTCGAGGCGTTCGTCGACGGGGGCGTGACGGCGGATGAGCTGGACGAGAAAAAGACGACGATTACGGGGTCATACCGCGTAGGCCTGGCGACCACGGCCGGCCTCGCCCGAGCGCTGCTCCACAATATTGAAAAGGGATTTGACGCGTCTTATCTCGATCGTTTTCCCGAAGAGGTGGAGGCTGTAACGCTGGGGGACGTCAACGATGCGATCCGGGAGTTTCTTACGCCTTCGTCTCTGCAAACGGTGGTTTGTGGATCGCGTGCACTGGCCGTGTCCGAGCCGAAGTAGAATTCACCTTGTCGCTCAAGCCCATCAATACCGCGGCATCACCAACGCGAGTATGATGTAAACAAGTATTCCCGGAAAGCCGACAGACAAGATGCTCAGAAGCACGTAGCCCACTCGAAACAAAGTCGGATCGAGGCCAAAGTATTCGGCCAGGCCGCCACACACTCCGGCAATGACTTTGTTGGATGAAGAGCGTGTCAGTTTTGTCGAAGGACTCATGGCCGGTCTGCTATCCCCTGCTACTTTACTTATCGCGAAGAATGGTGATGCGTTCTTCGACGGTGGGCGGCTTGGGATTGGGCATGACCATCGACAGAATCAGGTACGCAACCAAGAACGTTCCCTGCATTGCGATCGTGCCGATCACGAAAGCAATGCGGACGAGAGTCGGGTCGATGTTGAAATACTCGGCAATACCTGCGCACACACCGAAGATCTTCTTGTTGCGTGACTTTTCAAGGCGGCGCTTTTTAGTGGGTGCGTCCCCCTGTATAGGCTCAAGGACGACCTGCTTCTTTCCGGCCTTGGTCTCGACCGACTTCCTGACGCGCTTCTTCTTTTTTTCCGGGCGCCATGACAGGACGCCAAAGCCGAGCAGGATGATGAACACGCCAGCGATCCACGGGAGCATCCCGGCAAGCACACTGAGATCAAACCCGCTCCACAGTCCGGCTTCCTGGAATATGTAGGCAACGCCGACCATGATGATCGAAAGGCCCGCGATGGTCGGCAGGTTGAAGATGCCTCTTGACGGTTTTGTCTCCTCCTCGAAGAGAAACTCCGTGAGTTCCTCCTCGGACAGAGATTCGAGATCGATCGTGTCCTCCGAATCGTAGAGGTAATCGACAGGTTCTTCCTGACGGGTTTGCCTCGTTCTCGTCTTCATCAATTGGGCTCCATCATGTCCGGTCCCATGTACGCCCGACAGTCGTGGAGGTTACACACTATCGCGGTCGCCTGGACGGAGTATACGGGTTTCGGTTACTATGATGTCGACCGGCCGGTCGTGTTCCTCTGTGGGGATTTCTTGTACCAGCGTGGCGTCCATACAGGGGCAGACGGACAACGCTCGCGCGTCGGTGAGCAGCTGATCATAGAACCCGTATCCGGATCCGACCCGATTGCCCTGCAGATCACATCCCAGGGCCGGGACGACGATCACATCGGCGACAGTGAGTTGGGCCGGCTCCGGACGGACGGGCTCCAGTATGCCCCAGCGATTCTCACTAAGCTCCATGCCCGGCCGATAGTAGCTATGCGCGAGCCGTTCCTGATTCCATTCGCGTGAATAGCGCTTTACGATTGGAACGAGAACCTTTACTCCTCGTGCGTGGACGGCCTCGATGAACGGATCAAGGTCGAGCTCCTGGAGGCGAGCGGCCGAAATGAACGTGTGTACGGCCTTCGCTGCGGCGATCTCAGGGAGCGTCAGCATCGCCCCGGAGATCGCCTCAGAGATCGCGGCGAAGCCATCCGCGTCGACGGCCCGACGCCTCTCGCGAAGCGCCGCTCGGAGCCGGTTTTTAGCTTCTTCGATCTGCATTCACGAAGGAGACAGGGCCGCGGGGAAGCGGTTTGGCGTGGATCATGTGAAGGCCTTCCGGTGACGGTGAAAATACTGCGGAAACGCCGGCACCCGGTCATTGCACAGCATTGGCCAATCCCGGAAACGTTGGATTCTACGGCTTTTCGGCCTAATTTTTCTTTTCTGCACCCATACCTCCTCCCACAGATGTTCGAAACGCTCAGCGAAAAACTTGACGGCGCCCTGAAGACGTTGTCCGGGCAGGGGCGCATCAACGAGTTGAACATCGCACAGTCGATGCGCGAGATACGTCGCGCGTTGCTTGACGCGGACGTCAACTTTCAGGTGGCACGCGATTTCACGGAGCGTATTAAGGAGCAGGCACTGGGAGAGGCCGTGCTGACGTCGATAGCGCCCGGCCAGCAGCTCGTCAAGATCGTCTACGACGAACTGGTCGTTCTGCTCGGTGAAACGGAGGTCGATGTCCAGTTCTCGCCGAATCCGCCGACCGTGATTCTGGTGGCGGGCCTGCAGGGTTCCGGTAAGACGACCTTTTGCGCAAAGCTTGCTAAGCATCTCAGGAGTGTCGGCCGGTCGCCGATGCTTGCCGCCGCTGACGTGTATCGCCCGGCGGCCGTGGACCAGCTCGAAACACTGGCGGAGTCGGTCAAGGTGCCCGTCTACGCCGTGCGCGAAAACGGTACCGTGGTCAAGGATGCCGTCCGTGTCGCCTCGGAGGCGGTAGCGGCAGCCCGGAAGAATGCGCGCGACGTCCTGATTATCGATACCGCGGGCCGACTTCATGTCGATGAGGAAATGATGCGCGAAGTGGAACAGATCCGCGACGCCGTCAAGCCGACCGAGATTCTCTTCGTCGTCGACAGCATGACCGGCCAGGATGCAGTGAACACCGCCAAGGAGTTCAACGAGCGTCTTGACTTCGACGGCGTCGTGCTTGCCAAGTTGGACGGCGACACACGCGGAGGCGCAGCGTTGTCAATCCGTTCGGTCGTGAAGAAGCCCATCAAGTTTGCTTCTACGGGAGAGAAGCTCGACGCCCTGACGACATTCTATCCGGACCGGCTCGCGCAGCGGATCCTGGGCATGGGAGACGTCGTTTCGTTCGTCGAGAAAGCGCAGGAGCAATTCGACGAGCAGCAGGCCGACAAGCTTCGCCGAAAGATCCAGTCGGAGAGTTTCAATCTCGACGACTTCTACGAGCAGCTTCAGCGCCTCAAGAAGATGGGCTCGCTGACGGATCTTGTGGGAATGATTCCCGGTGTGGGCCGGCACGTCAAGGACATGGAGATTGACGATGATGCCATGAAGCACATCGAAGCAATCATCCAATCGATGACGTTGGAGGAGAGAATGCGCCCGGAGCTTATCAACGGCAGCCGGCGCAGGCGCATCGCACTTGGCAGTGGTGTCGAGGTAAGTGAGGTGAATCAGCTTCTCAAGCAGTTCCGCGAGATGAAGAAGATGATGAAGACGATGACGAAACTGATGGGCAAGGGTCGCTCACTCGACCTCGGTGCTTTGGTGGGAAGAAACTGAATATCAACAACCGTACAGGAAACAGCTAAACGTGTCAGTAAAACTTCGACTGCGGCGATTGGGCCGCTCCAAGCGTCCCATTTACGGGCTAGTGGCCGCGGACTCACGTTCGCCACGTGATGGGCGGTATATAGAAGATCTCGGGCGGTACAGTCCCTTGCAGGAGCCGGCGACGGTGGAACTCAACACCGAACGCATTCTGTACTGGCTCGATCAGGGTGCGCAGCCTTCGGACACGGTGCGTTCGATCCTGAGCAAGGAAGGTGTACTGCTGCGGCATTATCTCCAGGGTCGTGGCCGATCGGAGGAAGAGGTGGCCAAGGCCGTGGAGGAGCACCGCGAGGCGCGTCGGGAGAAGGCGGCGGCGTCCGCAAAAGTGACGCGTAAGGACCGCCGCGCCGCTGCACTGGTCGCGGAGGCCACGTTGGCGGCTGAGAAGGAAGTGGAGATGGCAAAGGCGCGTGCTGAAGCAGAAGCGAAGGCCAAAGCGGAGGCTGAGGAAGCGAAACGCAAGATTGCCGAAGAGGTCGAGAAGAAGCGCGAGGCCGCTGCCGAGACGGCTAAGCTCGAGCAGGAGGAGAAGAACGTTGCACAGGCCGAGGCCGACGCCGCACTCACGGAGGAGGCCGCCGAAGAGGCAGCTACGCCTGCTGAAGCCGCGGCCGCCGAAGCCCCGGAAACTGAAGCCGGTGATGCAGCTGAGGCCGGCGACGAGCCGCAAGCAGTGGAAGAGGCCTCTGGTGAAGCAGCTACGGAAGAGGCTCCCGTCGACGCTGCTGCAGAGACCAAAGGCGAAGACGAGCCACCGGCAAAGGAATCGAAGGCAGCCGGCAAGAAGTGATATTGCCTGCTCGGACGCGCAAGGCAACGGCGACAAAATCGTGACACTTCATCGTGCCGGCCGGATTGTCCGCCCCCACGGTCTGGATGGATCGTTGCTGTGTGTCCCCGATGGCGCAACTGCGGAGACGCTCGTGGATCGCGAGCGGTGGTATGTTGGGCTGGATGCGTCCTCGGTGATGCTGCGCGCAGTCGATTCGGTGCGCAAGCATCAGACCTCTCGTGGTGAGGCTCTAATTGTGAGTTTCGTCGGGATCCACTCACGAGACGACGCGGAGAGACTCACGGGCGCCCTGGTGTTT
Organism: Rhodothermales bacterium; assembly: GCA_041589075.1. Taxonomy (GTDB): domain Bacteria; phylum Bacteroidota; class Rhodothermia; order Rhodothermales; family JABDKH01; genus JBFHWK01. Next base: position 24,326 of record JBFHWK010000001.1, on the reverse strand, counting down.
GTGCGGGACGACACGATAGAGGCGAGTCCCACGGACCACCGAGTCGATCTCAAAGGCTTTATCGTCGTTGATCAGGACGGTTCAGTGTTGGGAACCGTCTCGGAGATCCGGAGAATGCCCGCACAGGATCTCATCGTCGTTGTCAGACAAGATGGATCGGAAATACTGATTCCGGCGATAAAACCGTTCGTGTCCAGCAGCGACGCCGTGACGAGACGTGTTGTCGTAGATTTGCCGGACGGTTTCCTCGACATTTGACGCGGTGCGCACGCGAATGCTTCGCATTGACATCATCACGGCACTGCCGCAACTGGTTGACTCGCCCCTGCGACAGAGTATTATCAAGCGTGCCGTTGATGCCGGTCTTGTTGAGATCAACGTTGTCGATCTACGAGAATATGCGACCGGCAGGCATCGCCAGGTAGACGATTATCCGTACGGCGGCGGCGCGGGGATGGTGCTGAAACCTGAGCCACTTTTCCGGTGCGTCGAGGAATTGATTGGCGTTGAACGGGACGCGTCGTCCGCCGTTGAAGTTATCTTTCTCACGCCTGACGGTGAACCGCTGAGCCAGAGTCTTGCGAACGAGCTATCGCTCAAGCGCAGGCTCGTGCTCATTGCGGGTCATTACAAGGGCATTGATCAACGCGTACGCGACGGTCTGGTTACGCGTGAGGTCTCGATCGGTGACTACGTACTCAGCGGCGGCGAGCTTCCCGCCCTGGTCTTGACCGATGCGGTCATTCGATTGCTTCCGGGCGTGCTGGGTGACGCCACCTCGGCGCTGACCGATTCGTTTCAGGATGGCCTGCTGGATGCTCCCGCGTACACCCGGCCGGCCATCTTTCGCGGCATGGCCGTTCCCGAGGTGCTTCTCTCCGGCAATCACGAGGAGATTGAGCGCTGGCGAGACCTTCAGAGAATCGAAAAAACAAAGAAACGCCGGCCTGACCTGTATCGGCAAGGCCGCTGAGTCCGTATCTTTGGCGGTTAGCCAAAAAGACCACGCGGGCCACGCGCGCTCGCCGTAACTCCCGATAATCGTCATTTTCAAACCCGTAGAAGTCGGAGGTTTGCCATGTCAACAGATCTCACAAAACTGGTGGAGGCGACCCAACTTCGAGACGATATACCGGACTTCGCCCCGGGAGACACGGTAAACGTACATGTCCGCGTTGTCGAGGGAGAGAAGGAACGCATTCAGCAGTTTCAGGGCATCGTCATCGCGCGCAAGGGGGCCGGGGCACGTGAGACGTTCACGGTCCGCAAAATATCGAACGGCGTCGGCGTTGAACGTATTTTCCCAGTCAACTCGCCGAAACTTGCGCAGATTGAAGTGGTCCGACAGGGTCACGTCCGGCGTGCCAAGCTCTACTACCTGCGGGATCTGCGAGGGAAGGCAGCCCGTATCCGCGAAAAGCGGTTCGATAATTAAGAGCGAGGGCCAACCCGGCAACCGCACCTTTTAAGCCGTCGGCGTTAAACTTGTCGGCGGCTTTTATGTATTCGACACGAGGTGAAATCAGTCGTGTCCAACCTTAGACTGGGAATCGCCAGCAGTATTCCGACCAAGTTTTTTGTGTCGGGGCTTCGTGTCGACGGCGCGGTGTCCGTGGTTGAAGCGGCATCGGGCGAATTGATGTCGATGGTACGGTGCGGCGAGGTAGACATCGCGCTCGTGTCGACGTTATCGGTCGTCGCGGATTCGGAAGGGCTGGAGGTGGTTCCGGCTGTTGCGCTCTCGTCGTGGCACTACCCGTTTGCGCAGGTCTATCTGCCGGCCGGACTTACGACGCCGCCGGAGAAGATCTACTGTCATCCAGCACACGTTCAGGAAGCATTTCTGTCGCTCGTCGTCCTTCGCGAGCATTACAAGATGGAGCCGGAACTCGTTGTGACCGACGAAGATTTTGCCGAGGACGATGCCGCCATTTGTGTGGGCAACGAGATTCCGTTTCTGAAGGATGACGGGCGCGGTTCGCGATTGGACCTCGGTCAAGAGTGGTTCGAACTGGCCAGTTACCCAATGGTCTGGCATGTCTTTGTCATGCGCAAGGGTGAGGTCACATCCAACGCCGTTGCGCTTCTTCGTGACATGGCCGAACGCTCCGAACGACTGCGATCACATTGGGCCGACTCGAAAGATTACGGGCCTGCGCTCCGCCATTTCTTCAGTGAGGATGTCCGCGTGCGTTTTGACGACCTTGCCACCGCCAGTATCACCGAGCTTCTGGATTACGCCTTCTACTACGACTTCACGGATGAGATTGTCGATTTTCCGGTGGCGCACGTGGAGATTGACGACTCGGACGATTCGGTGAGCAGACCACTCTTGTAGATCAGCGATGTCCGAAGGCATCAAGCTCGTCACGTCTAATCGGAAAGCCTACCACGACTACCGGATCGAGGAAAAGATCGAAGCCGGTCTGGTGCTGCACGGTTCCGAGGTCAAGTCCCTGCGTGACGGACGGGCGAATCTCCAGGATGCATACTGCACAATCGAACACGGAGAGGCGATCATGATGAATGCGCACATCTCTCCGTATAAGCAAGCCTCCCACTTTAATCACGACCCAGTACGGCCCAGGAAACTCCTTCTGCATCGCCGGGAGATCGCCAAGTTGGACAAAGCGGTGCGTCAAAAGGGTTATACACTCATTCCGTTGCGCATTTACTTCAGGAACGGGCGGGCGAAGGTAGAGGTCGGGGTGGCTCGCGGTAAGAAACAGTACGACAAGCGGGCCGATATCGCCGAGAAGGAGACAAAGCGGAGGCTCGACCGCATTCAGCGCGAAAGACGGAGGAGCGGTTGAGCGTCGGGTATCGCCGTTTCGGTGTCCTCGCTGCACCGAACGCGGCTCGCCCCAGGCATGCGAAGAGCCGTTTGCCGATACTTCATGATGGCTGACCCCGTTCGGATCACGCGCATGACCGCCAGTCTGCAGATAGCGTTTGCCAAGTCCGTTCTCGTTGCTTTTGCGGCTGCGATCTTGTCGGCACCGCCGGCGCATTCTCAGGACGCCGTGACACTGCTGGCTCAGGGGAAACAGGCCGCCGATAGCGGTCACTTTGAAGAGGCTTTGCGTCTGGCCGACGGAGCCCTTTCCTCGGATCAGAATCTCGCGGCGGCCCACCACCTGGTCGCCTGGGTACACTTGCAGGAGCCGCATGTGGACCCCGGTAAGGCGCGCGACGCGATCGGCAAGGCAATAGCTCTCGAACCGGACAACACAGAGTATCTCGGGACTCGGCTGCGGCTGATGCACAGATTCCCGTCGTCGTTTCTGCCTGCGTGGCGTACGGCCCAGCGGGAGGATCTGGCGGAGAAGATCCTGAAACTCGATCCGGATCACGCATACGCCAACAAAGTGATGGGCGAGATCGCCGTCGACGATTACCTGAACGCGCGGGCGTCCGTCAGCTTCCCCGACCTCGACAACCTCGACGTATCCGCCGGCAGGGAAGCCTTCTTCAATGCGGCGTACCTGCTCGAGCCGGCGATGCTGTCGGACGATGGTGCCCTGGCATTCGAGGCGACCGGTCGTCTTCGATCGAATCGAATTGAGTTTGTGGTCAAGGAAAGCGAAGCGACACGGCGGTACGAAAAGGCGGTGACGCATCTGTCGAAGGCATTGCAATCCGGACACGTAGATCCGGTCACTGTTCGTGAGCTTATGATGGTACTCGTGCTCAGGCCTGACATCGCCATGGCGCGCGACGTCATCGACCGGCTTGTGGCTGCAAACTCGAGCCGCCCTGACCTCTGGCTGTACAAGGGTTACATCGACTTTCGAGAGAATCGACTGGCGGCTGCCGAGGCCTCTTTCCGAACGGCTTTCGAACTGCTTCCCGAAGGGGACGTCGCCGTGTTTGAGTCTACGGCCCGGTTCGGCGAGGAAAGCTTGGCCTACTCGTCAGATGAATTCTGGCGTCGCCGCGACCCAATGCATCTGACGAACCAGAACGAACGACAACTGGAGCACTATAGCCGACTCGTGTACGCGGATCTGCGTTTCGGTGACATGTTTGAGGGGCAGCGAGGATGGGACACCGAGCCCGGAGATGTCGTCGTCCGCTATGGTCTCCCGCTCGGTGAGGCACAGAACAACACGCGGCTCGACAAATACCTGGTCCTGCACTACGGCGACTTCTTCTTCAAGTTTATGGATCTGGCGAAGTCCGGAAAGCTGACGTTCTACTCGCCGAAAGCAGGAAATGCGGCCCCAGATTTCGATCAGATCCAGTTGGCGTACGACAACGATTTCACGTTGGTCTCCAAGCGAATCTTTCGACGCACCCCGGAACGCTTTGTTTATGATCGTCATGGATCGCGTGTCGCGTTTCCGCTTCTGGCGAGCAGGTTTCGGGATGACGGTGGTGGGCAGGAGGTGGTGGCCGCATTCGGTGTGCCCTGGTCCGATAATCGCGAAGATTTTCGTTCGGGGTTGTTTGCGCTGGACTCCAGCGGGCTTGTGCTTGGCCGCGAGACGGGAAGCGAGCCGGGGAGTTCATTTCTGGTGTCGCATGAGAACACGCGTTATCGTCTGCTCGTGCGGTCTATGATGGTCGCGCCGGGTACGCGCAGCATCGCTGTGGAGTTTGAGGCGGACGAGTCCGGGGCCGCAGGTGTTCAGCGAATCAATTTCTCACCTCTGCAAGACGTGGCGGCGGCACCTGTCTTGAGTGACCTTTTGCTGGCGTACCTGGCTGAGGAATCGACTGAAAACACCGAGTTGCTTCTCGTTCGCGGAGGACATGCTATTCAGCCCGCGCCGTGGGGCGTGTTTGGGGTAGGGCAGCCCGTGTACCTCTACTTCGAAACCTACGGCATTCAGGAGCAGGGGAGTGGTGAGGGTGCGGTCGAAGTAGAAGCGCGACTGTACCCGCATAGGAAGGGCCAGCGGCTCGATGACGCGCTTGGGGATATGCTGCGTGATCCCGAGGGTGAGGGTGTCGCCGTGCGCTACGTGGGAGTGGCGCGGGCAGGAAAGGACGCTCGCTACCTAATAATTGACACGGAGGGCCTACGAGAAGGGACCTACGTGCTTGGACTGCGTTTAACGGACCTGGGAACCGGTGGTGTGGCTCGAACCGGCCGCGTAATCGTTCTCGAATAGAAATAGGCGCCATGTTTGACAAAATGTGCACGAAGAACCTTTTTGGCCGGACCGTGGCTCTGCTATGGCTGACGGTCTTTGCGCTGCCTGTGCTCGGTCAGGAATCCGACCCGATGACCGAGGGACTGATCGCCTTCCGCGAAAGCCGTTTTGACGAGGCGGCACGAGCCTTTGAGCGCGCCGTCGAGCGTGATCCTCAAAACGCCGAGGCTCACTTCCTGCTTGCCCGCGTGTACTTCGAGACACCGCTTCGCGATGTCAAGCGCGCCGGCAACGAGCTTGACCGTGCCCTCGACATCGATCCCGACAACGTCCAGTATCTGGTAGCCCGGCTGGAGCAGCTTCGGGTGGAGTCGACCAACTTCATCATGGAGAAGATTCGGGAGGCCAAGCGGGTTCGGCTTGCCAACAACATATTGAAGCTTGATTCCACGAACGCATTCGCACATGAAGAGCTGGGGCTGCTTCATATCCGCGATTTCTGGAGGTATCGCAATGCCATTTCCATACCAAGCCTGCGTTTCGTGAACCCCGACTACGAGCGGGCGATGCCGGAGGCGCCTGAGTTCGACCAGTCAATCATCGAGTCCAATGCACCTACGACCGGTGGTCCACCGCTGGCCATCGATCCTACAACACCCGTTCGCGCGTTCGCTGACTTCGACGCCCAAGAGTTCAATTTTGACGATCGGTTTGATATTGACACCTTTGTCCAGCAGGGATTCCCCGTGCACAACCTGAAAGGGCGAGCTGACCGCGCGTATGCTCGGGCTCTATATCACATGGAGAAATCGCTGGAATCGGATCCGAGGCGCCGGTCGGTATACGAGAATCTTCTGCGTGTGTACGCGCTGAGGAATGACCCGGAAAGCGCGCTCGACTTGCTGGCACGCATGTTCCAGTATTTTCCGGACGACTCCTTCCTGTGGACTAATCTCGGCTACGCACACTACCGGGCCGGCAACTCGTCCGCCTCGGCTGCCAGCTTCAAGAAGGCGCTCGAACTTATGGACGATAACGAGCGGAGCGTCTACGAGTCCATCGATGTGATTCTTCCCGATGACGAGAAGAAAGTGTACTTGGCGGACAAGGACGGGTACGCGTCACGTTTCTGGACGTCGAAGGATCCACGGTATCTAACGCCGTTCAACGAGCGCAAGCTCGAGCACTACTCGAGGATTTTGTATGCGGATCTGCTGTACTCCGCTCCGGATGTCGACAAGCGAGGTTGGGAGACCGATCGTGGTCGCATCCTGATTCGATACGGCGTGCCCAAGGCTGACGTAACCTGGATTGCAACCGGTTCCGTAAACGACCGGCGTGTGATCTCGACCGCTCTCTTCGGTACGATTGAGGTCGTCGACTTCACTGCTGATCTGGTCGAGGAATCAAACCGGTACAACATCTGGGAATACGGCGACTTTCGGTTTGTGTTTGAGGACCCGTTCAACAACGGCCGGTTTCGATTCTACAGTCCGCCGGCCGACGCGATCTCAAACGGCCGCGCGGGACAGGCGTGGTTGAACGACTATGAGATCAGGTCGAAGGAGATATTTAGAAAGCGTCCTGATCACTACGAGTACGAGCCACCAGGCCGGCGCATCGACCTGCCGTTCTTGACGTCGTCTTTTCGTGGTGAGGAGGGTCGCGCAGACGTATACGTGCACTACGGTGTGCCTGTGGCGTCGTATGATGGGAACGAGGATCTGATCGAGCTTACGGCCAATGTGGGCACTTTTCTGATTAACGACAGGCGTGACGTGGTAGTCGAGCGACGCAAGACGCTTTATGGGTTGAAGACCGCCCAAGTCATGAATTTCGATGAATCGAGGCTGTGGGTTGCCACTGAGAAGATGACGGCTCCGAGCGGTCCACACGACGTTTCCGTGGAGTTCGAGACGGCTTCAGGGGGTACGGTGGCGGTTCAGCGGCGTGCGGTTGACGTTCCCGAGTTCCCGGAAGACCGCCTCTCACTGAGCGATGTAATGCTGTCGTATCGTGTCGAGGATGCGGGGGCCGGTCACAAGGTGGGAGGCGCCGAGGTGCTGCGGAACGGGCTTGCGATGATGCCGGCACCGTGGAGCGTATTCGGGCATGAGCAGCCGATCTATCTTTACTTCGAGGTGTATAACCTCGCGCAGAATCCTGACGCGGGAACCGATTTTGAAGTCAGTGCGGTTCTGGCTCCGAAGGATGAGCGGAAGGGAATTGCCGGCGTAGTGCGTGGGATCTTCGGCGGTGGTGAGAAAGGGGTTTCCGTCACCGTCCCGGTGTCCGGTTCAGCACGTGACGACTATCAGTATCTGATTCTCGACGCGTCGAATCAGGAGCCCGGCGTGTACACGCTCCGCGTCCGTGTCAAGGACAATATTTCGGGGAGGTCGGCGGAGAGGACGCAGGACCTGTTTCTCGAGTAGCGGACGACGGTAGGGACGAACCACCCGAGCGGTGCTTCGATTTCAAGCGCACGGTGCCACGCGGACAAGATTGGCCCTGTCCGTCGTCGGTTGACCGAACGCGGGTCGGTACGAATGATTAACTGACCGCGGCCTTCACGCGTTCGTCCATCGCCTCTACCTTCGCGATCATGTCGGCTTTGTACTTTGCCATGCGGTCGAGCAGCTCCGGCCGGCCGATGCCGAGTATCTGGATCGCAAGGAGGGCGGCATTCTTCGCACCACCAATAGCCACTGACGCAACGGGGACGCCGCTAGGCATCTGCACAATCGACAGCAGTGAATCTAGTCCATTGAGGTTCTTGCTCGGTACCGGCACGCCGATCACCGGCAGTGGCGTGTAGGCGGCAATGACCCCACCAAGATGAGCGGCCCCACCGGCTCCCGCAATGAACACCTTGATGCCGCGGTCACGCGCTCCAGAAGCATACGCCGCCGTGGCATCCGGTGTACGGTGCGCTGAAAGCACGCGAATCTCGTAGCCGATTCCGAATTCGTTGAATATGTCCACCGCTCCCTGCATCACCGGCAGGTCAGACTCGCTTCCCATCACGATCGCCACTGGTGCAGCGTTTCCATTCGTAGTCATCTGCTTTTCTTGATGTAGAACTGTAAGATTGGCGGGCGCGCCGCCCGGCACAGAGCGCCTATAGCTGACGCGTTTTCTCCTTGTCCTCAAGGAGCAAGTCGTCCAACTCGATCTCGTCCGAAACCAGCACCTGACGCGCCTTCGATCCTTCGAAAGGACCCACGATGCCGGCGTCTTCCAGCTGATCGACAATTCGCGCGGCGCGCGAGTACCCGACCGAGAGCTTTCGCTGCAGCAAGGATACCGACCCCTGCTGGCTCCGAACGATTACTCGGGCCGCATCCTCAAAGAGGTCGTCTCGCTCGCTGGCGCCGTAGCCGGAGATCCCGAAGTCGACCGACTCTTCGATTGACGGGAGAATGTACGGACCACCGCCCTTCTGGTCTTCGATGAATTGGGTAAGACGGTCGATCTCCTCGACCGAGACAAAGGGGCCCTGCAGCCGGAGGATGTTGCTGCCCAGCATGTACAGCAAATCGCCGTTGCCGACCAAGCCCTGAGCACCGTTCTGATCCAGGATGGTCCGCGAATCGATTTTTGATGCCACCTGGTAGGCGATGCGCGCAGGGAAATTGGCCTTGATCAATCCTGTGATGACATCGACCGACGGGCGCTGCGTTGCGAGGATCAGGTGAATGCCTACGGCGCGAGCCATCTGCGCGAGACGGGCGATCGGCCCCTCGATGTCCTTCCCGGCCGTCATCATCAGATCGGCAAGCTCATCGACGACCACGACTATGTACGGAAGATGACGGTGATCGCCACCGAGTTTGCGTGTGGCAAACTTCTTGTTGTATTCCTTGACGCTGCGGACCTGGGCATCGGAGAGGAGATCATACCGCTCTTCCATCTCCTTCTCACAACTCCGGAGCGTTCCCAGTGCCTGCTGTATATCGGTAATGATCGGATCCATCGCCTCTTCAGGCATGGCCACGTAGTGTTCGACGATCCTGGCATACTGCTGCAGCTCGATCTTCTTTGGATCGATCATGACGAACTTGAGGTTCGCAGGATGACACGCGTACAACAGGCCCGCGATGCATGCGTTGAGGCCGACCGACTTGCCGGATCCGGTGGCGCCTGCAATCAGCAGGTGAGGCATCATGGACAGGTCGCGGATAAAGACCTCGCCTTCGATGGTCTTCCCGAGAATCAGCGGCAGCTCCATACGCGCGGACGAGAACTTCGTCGTACCGATCAGATCCCGGATGCGCACGAGCTCGCGGTGCCGGTTCGGAATTTCCACGCCGATAGCCGACTTGCCCGGAATCGGTGCGATCATTCGAATGCCGCGCGCCGCCATTGCCATGGCGAGGTCGTCCTCGAGTGCGGTGATGCGGCTGATTTTCACACCCGGCGCGGGCGTCAATTCATAAAGCGTTACGGTCGGCCCGACGACAGCCTTGATGTCGGTGATTTCGATGTTGTATGTGGCCAGCTTGTCGAGCAGGATAGACTTGTTTTCTTCGAGTTCGTCGTAGTCGATCTGCAGGCTGCTTTCGTCTACGCGGTCGAGCAGGCTGAGGGCGGGCATCCTGAATTCGCGATCCTCGGCCGGCTCGCCGATGGGTCGCTGGACGCGCTCGGTTCGTTCTTCTTCGACGCGTTGCTCGACGGTCAGCGCTAGGTCCGGTGTACCGGCTTCCACGAGGGGGCGCGGGCCGTTGGGCTTGGTGTCCAGGGGTCGGATGTCGGGCCGGCCGAGTGCGTGGTCGTCGCGCCCAGGCCGTTCGTAGATGCGTGCCTGTGAGACACGATGTTCAGTTGCCGCCGCCGTTGCGATCGGCGCCGCCGCCGACTTCGCTTTCTGAATCTCGGCCGCCGCTTTCGCTGCCGCCGCCTCGGCCAGGATTCGCTCTTTCTCCGCCTCGCGAGCCGCGGCCCTCTTGTCGGCGAGTTCCATCAACTCCTGTTTTCGCTGTTGGCGATGCGCTTTGTTGCGGGCCCTCCAATCCCTGATCCCCTCTCTAATATTGAAGATGCCTTCCTCGAGACGGTCGATGGATTTCTGCACGTCGCGGTCGATCAGGAGCAGGATAACGACGACGAGTGCCAGCGCCAGCAGTACAACCGCACCCACAGTTCCAAAAACCTGAACCATCCATCCTGCCGTGCCGACACCCCACGCGCCGCTCCAGACGAACGTATCGAGGTCGAAGACTTTCCCAATCCATCCGAATATTCCCGCGAGCACAAAGCCGCCGATGAAAACGAGCACTGAGACCAGCGGCAAGTACACGGGCTGACGGCCGCGGAACATCAGGTACCCCCACGCGAACACCAGGCCCGGCACTACCAGTACCACATAACCGAGAAGGTTGTACACGAGGCCGTGTGCGATCCACGCCCCTACCAAGCCGAGCGCGTTCTCCGCTTTGTTCTCGCCTGGGTTCACAGCTTCACGCACAGTGAAGTTTCGCGCGAGGCCGCTGTCGAGTACACTGTAGCTGATCACTGCGATCGCCACAAGTGTGCCGAGGACCATGAGAATTAGACCCAGCACTTCCTTCTTACGCTGGGCGGACACGAGACCGTCCTCTAGCGGAGGCGGAGCAGCACGCCTCTTGTTGACTGTCGACGACGCCATCGGGAGGGAGACCTTAAGTGGGACAGGCGGGTGGGAAGCCCGGCTAAGTGGAAAGCTAACAAAGTTTTACACTGTAAATCCAGCTTTCTAGGCAAACGGGACTACGGATTCCGGTATCTCGCGCGCGGTCAGCCTGCTTTCGCCATACACGGGCAGGACCGGCACGGTGTCAACGGAGGCACAAAATGCGACGTCATCCGCACGGCCCATCGCCATCAGTCGACGGCCGTGCGTGGACCGCCGAAGTGCTCCGGGAATATCCGCCTCTTCGTTTGTGAACAGAGTGAAGGCGATGTGGCCCGTGTCCGAGGTGCCGCTTGGCTCGAAGCCGCCCCACAGTTCGTGCAGCAGCATCCCGGCGCACAGCGTGTCCTCCAGAGACACCCTGTTGCGCCATCCCGCACAGACGATTACAACGTCATGACCATCGTCGCGCAGGAAATCGGCCACCAGCCTCAGATTCACGAAACCACCTATGACGAGGTTTGCGGCATGGCGGCACCGACGAATAGTCGGCGTGCCGTTCGTCGTGTTGAGGATCAGGGTTTTGCCGCCGATTGTGTCGCGCGTGTATTCGAGGGGTGAGTTGCCAAAACGGTAGCCCTCAATTTTTAGTCCGCTGCGCTCACCGCCGAGCGTGTAACTCGTCGGGTCGAGGTTGGCGGCGATCTTTCCGGCTTCGGCCATGTCCGCGGCCGGGACTACGGCTCTTGCTCCGTTGTGCAAGGCGGCCGCCGCCGTTGTGCTCGTCCGAAGCACATCGATTACGACGACCGTCTTGTCACGGACGTCATCTTCGTCTACGTGGTAGCCAGACAGGTAAACTTCGACTTCCATCGTGGTGTGGGATGTATCGTGGGTTCACGACTTGTGGAGCGGAGGCTTGGCCACAACGGCCTTCACCCGTCTGTTACGGACGGCGATCTGAAGCTCCGCGCCGGGCGTCGTGAGTGTGGGTTTATTCTGAACATATCCGAGACCTATGCCGCAGTCAAGGATCGGAGATTGCGTACCACTTGTTACGGTACCGACCGGAGCTCCTGCGGCATCCAGGATCTCGTAGCCGGTACGAGGAATGCCGCGTTCGGTCATCTTGAAAGCAACGAGGCGGCGTGCCGTACCGGATTCCTTTGCGGCAACGATTGCGTCGCGGCCGATGAAATCTCCTTTGTCCGTCTTGCAGATCCAACCGAGACCTGCCTCGACCGGATTCGTTTCGTGAGTTATGTCGTTGCCATAGAGGCAGTATCCGGCTTCCATCCGAAGCGTGTCCCTCGCACCGAGGCCCGCAGGCGTGAGTCCCATCTCGCTTCCCGCCTCCAAGAGCGCATCCCAAACGAGGGGAGCACGATCAGTGTCGCAGTAAATCTCGACGCCCGGCTCTCCGGTGTACCCGGTGGCCGAAATGATCACCTCATCGCAGTCGAAGAAGGAGCCGTCGACCGACCTGACAAAGTGGTAGAATTTCAGTTCTGAAACCGGGAGGGTCGTCGTCGCTTGCACGATCTCGATTGCCCGCGGGCCTTGCACGGCTAGCAAAGCGACGTTGTCGGAGACATCGGTCAGTGAAACGGCTCCTGAAAGATGATCCGTGACCCACGCGTAGTCCGTCTCGATGTTCGCTGCGTTGACGACCATGAGATAGTCGTTCTCGGAAATTCGATAGACGATCAGGTCATCGACGATGCCGCCGGACGGGAGGCACATCACCGTGTACATCGCTCGGCCATCGAACAGTTTTGAAACGTCGTTGGTAACGACTCGCTGCAAGGCGGCGGCGGCTCCGTCACCACGCACCCGGAATTCACCCATATGACTGACGTCGAAGACGCCGGCCTTTGACCGCACGGCATTGTGTTCTTCGATGATCCCCGCATACTGCACGGGCATATCGAAGCCCGCGAAGGACATCATTTTTGCACCGGCCGCGACGTGCCGCTCGTACAGCGGCGTACGCTTGAGGGTCAGTTCCGCCATCTGGGAAGTGGGACGATAGGAAGAACCTGAATATTATACACTTGCGCGGCGGCAGAAGCAATGTCGGGCGTGCCGAATGGTCCGCCGCCGGACGGCTTTCTCCCGTCACTTATTCGAGACGGTACGCGGCGAACCCGTTTGACTCCAGTAACTCGGACGCGCGCGTCGCTGTGGTACGATCCTCGAAGCTGAGACGAAACGTCCCGCCGGTTCCCTCGCGCACCTTTAGTAACTCCATGTCTTTGATGTTGATGTCGGCCTCGGACAGAAGTGTAGCGACGGACGCGATCCAACCGGGGCGATCGTCGGCATGCACGTAGAGATCGGCAAGAGGCCGAATGAACCCTTTCGAGTCCTTCGGAATCGTCTCGCGCGTGCTGCGCGCACGATCGAACAGACGAGCGATCTCATCGGTGTCTTCCTCGATCATTCGGTTCCGAATTGCCTGCACCGACGCGGCGAGTGCCGCGAGTGCATCCAGTACGGGGCCTTGATTCGCGCTGAGGATGTCACGCCACATGTCGTAGTCTGAGCTTGCGATACGCGTCATGTCGCGAAAACCTCCGGCAGCCAAACGGAGATAATTTGCGTTGGACTCGTTGCGGTCGGCCGCGAGGTTGGTCAGCACAACGGCGAGAAGTTGGGGAAGGTGACTTACGAACGCGGCAACCTGATCGTGTACGACGGGATCGATCTGCAGAGGACGTGCGCCCGTGACCTCGATCAGTTCGATAAGCTGTTGGAGCCGCGGATCGTTTGCTTTGTCGTCAGGAGGGCAGATGGCGTATGATGCGTTCTCAAACAGAAAAGGATCGGAGTACTCGATACCCGCATTCTCGGCTCCGGCCATGGGGTGACCTCCAACAAAGAGGACATCGTCGCGGAGGCTTTTCGCTGCGTATTCGGTGATCGCGGCCTTCACCGAACCGACATCCGTCACGACCGCCCCATCTTTGAGTGACGGTGCGACCTCATCCAGCAAGTACAGTATCCGAGTGAGGGGCGTCGAGAGGACAACGAGGTCGGCGTCCGTCACCGCGTCATGCAGCTCCGGTTCGGCTTGGTCAATAACACCGAGAACCGTCGCCCTGGCGAGAACCTCCGGCGTGTCGACACCCGTTATCGTAAGGCTGCCGCCCCGGTGCTTCTTCCACGCGCGGGCGAGCGATCCGCCGATCAGGCCGACACCAACGACCGTGATTTTGTCAAATACCATCCGTGATTGTTACGCAGGGGGTTGTCTGTCGCGACGTGCTAAAATAGAAGAAGCCCCGGCGCGGATGCACCGGGGCTTCTTCAAGGGAGCATCTTTACTCCTGTGTGCTCTGTTCTTCAGCGGCCGGCTCCTCGCCTGCACTCGCCTCGCCGCCGTTGGTCGATTCCTCAGGTGGTGCGACACGCGGCTTCTTGCCTTTCTTCGTTTTGAACGCCAGTTCGTCCGGCGTCTTTGAGGAATGGCTGATTGCGATCGAGGCGCCATCTCCAAGATCTTCGCTCAGGATGGCCTCGGCCATCGGGTCCTCGATGTACTTCTGGATCGCTCTCCGAAGCGGCCGTGCTCCGAATTTTGGATCGTAGCCTTTCTCGAGGAGGAAGTCCTTGGCGGGCTTGGTCAGTTCGACGCTTATGCCGATAGACTGGGCCCGACCGAACAGCTCGCGGGCCATCAGATCGATGATCTCGAAAATATGATGTTTCTCGAGCGGATGGAAAACGATGACGTCGTCGATGCGGTTAAGGAACTCCGGATTGAAGACACGCTTGAGCGCGTCCTCGACCGTGCTCTTGAGCGTCTGGTAATCGAACTCGACCTCCGCCTGCGAGAATCCGATGCCCTTGCCGAGGTTCTTTATGTCACGCGCGCCGATGTTCGACGTCATGATCACGATCGTATTGCGGAAGTCGACCCGGCGGCCAAGTCCGTCGGTGAGGATGCCGTCGTCGAGAACCTGCAACAAGATGTTGAACACGTCGGGGTGTGCTTTTTCAATTTCGTCCAGCAGGACGACCGAGTAGGGCTTGCGGCGCACCTTTTCGGTCAACTGTCCGCCTTCCTCATAGCCGACGTATCCGGGAGGTGCACCGACGAGGCGGCTGACGGCAAACTTCTCCATGTACTCGCTCATGTCGATGCGAATGAGCGCGTCCTGCGAATCGAACAGGTACTCGGTCAGCACCTTGGCCAGCTCCGTTTTTCCGACGCCGGTGGGGCCGAGGAAGATGAACGAGCCGATGGGGCGTTTCGGATCCTTCAGACCGGCCCTTGTCCTGCGTATCGCGCGCGCAAGCTTCTGGATCGGTTCGTCCTGACCGATGACGTTCTTCTTGATCTCGTCCTCCATGCGAAGCAGCTTCTTGCTCTCCGGCTCGGAGATCTTGTCGACCGGGATGCCGGTCATCATCGCGACCACCTGCGAGATGTCCTTGACCGTCACATCATGGATTTCGGTTTCGGCCTTCTGCTCCCAATCCGTCTTGGCTTCCTCCAGACGTTCCTGGAGTTTCTTTTCGCGGTCGCGAAGGCGTGCCGCCTCCTCGAAACGCTGGCTCTTCACCACCCGGTTCTTTTCTTCGCGGACCTCTTCGATCTCGTCCTCGAGATCGACGATCTCTTTCGGGACGCGGATGTTGCCGAGGTGGACACGAGCACCGGCCTCGTCCATCACGTCGATGGCCTTGTCGGGCAGGTAGCGGTCGGTGATGTACCGTTCCGACAATTTCACGGCGAGGTTGATGGCCTCTTCCGAGTATAGAACGTTGTGATGCTCCTCGTATTTGTCCTTGATGTTCATGAGAATCTCGATCGTTTCCTCCGGTGTGGAAGGATCGACCAGGATCTTCTGGAAACGGCGGTCGAGAGCGCCGTCTTTTTCGATGTATTGGCGGTACTCGTCGAGCGTTGTCGCGCCGATGCACTGTATCTCACCGCGCGCAAGTGCCGGCTTGAACATGTTCGAGGCGTCCAGACTGCCGGATGCGCCGCCTGCGCCCACGATCGTGTGCAGCTCGTCGATGAAGAGAATCACCTCGGGGCTTTTCTCGAGCTCGTTCATCACGGCCTTCATGCGCTCCTCGAACTGGCCGCGGTACTTGGTGCCCGCAACGAGGGCGGCGAGGTCCAGCGTGACGATGCGTTTGTCGTAGAGGACGCGACTGACCTTGCGCTGCACGATGCGCATGGCGAGTCCTTCGGCGATCGCCGTCTTACCGACACCGGGCTCGCCGATCAGCACGGGATTGTTCTTCTTGCGGCGGCTCAAAACCTGAGCCACACGCTCAATTTCTCGCTGGCGACCGACGACGGGATCGAGCTTTCCTTCTTCGGCGAGCTTCGTGAGGTCGCGGCCGAAATTGTCCAGGACGGGAGTCTTGCTCTTTTCCATTTTGCCTCGCTCTTTGTGGGCACCTGACGATGCGCGGCCACTGCCCGAAGATCCGGAGCTCCGGGAGCCGCTCTTTCCGCTAATGATCGAGTCCAGCTCCGCACGCACGGCATCGTACGTTATGGAGAAACCCTGCTGCAAAATCTGCGCCGCGATGTTTTCATCGTCGCGCAGAAGGCTCAACAGCAGATGCTCCGTACCGATGACGTCGCTCTTGTACAGTTTGGCCTCCAAGTAGGTGATCTTCAGCACCTTCTCGGCCTGCTTCGTCAGAGGGATGTTTCCGACCGTCAGTGTTCCGCCTGTACTTCTGACCGTGTCTTCGACTGCCTTCTTCAGTTTGAAGAGATCACAGCCGAGGTTGCGCAGAATCTTGACCGCGATGCCCTCACCCTCGCGTATGATGCCGAGCAGCAGGTGCTCGGTACCGATGTAATCGTGGCCGAGACGAATCGCTTCCTCTCGACTGTACGAGATCACATCGCGGACCCTGTTAGAGAAGTTTCCTTCCATTGGATTCTGTTCAACCGTGGGTGATCACGAAGATTCACATCCGGACGGTAATTAAAGTCTACGCTGTATGCGTCGGTTAGTCAACGTGCCAAATTCGTGCCGCTGTCGGGTCGGGCAAGCGATTTTGGTCGTGTTCGGGCTTATTAGGGGTACGAACGGGACGCGTGACAGGTTGCTGTATTCCTGACGGAAGCAAGGCGACCGAAGATCACAATCTGTCAGGCGCCCGATGACCTGCCCGGACTACACGCCAAAGCTCGAACCGCATCCGCAGGTGCTGGCTGCGTTGGGGTTTTCAAACGTGAAACCGCGGGCATCCAGTCCATCATGGTAGTCGACGGTCGTGCCCATGAGATACAATCCGTGGCGCTTGTCCATCAGCAGAAGCAGGCCGTCGAGGTCGAAATTAAGATCGTGCTCGCGCTTGCGGTCAAAACCAAGGATGTAGCTCATGCCGGAACAACCGCCGCCTTTCACACCGACACGCAGTCCAAAGCCGGCCGGGACGTTTTTTGTCTCGAACAGCTTTCGGATCTCCTCCGCAGCACGTGGGGTCAGGCGGACGGGAGAGGGGCGCGATATGACAGTAGCTTCGGCCATTGCGGCAGCAGTCTCGGCGACATTCACGGTGAACCTGATCCGGGGTTCCGTGGATTCGGGACTCAGCCGATGCAACGAGGCCGAAATCAGTCAAGTTCCGCACCGTTCCCGCGGGCGGCTCATCGCCGCCTCCCTATTATCGGCAAAATCCGACTAATCGAAAGGTGGCGCAACGACCACAACCTGCTTGTGAACCTCCGTCAGACCGGCTGTTTTGTCGACGGCCTGCAGGTAGATGATGTAGATACCGGGACTTACGGGGCCGCCGTGTCGGTTAAAGCCGTCCCAGATGATGCTCCCCGACGGGCCGGATAGCTGGCCGCCGGTCAGGCGCCTCACCTCGCGCCCACGCGAGTCGAATACGGTGATCCGAACGAGTGGGCGGGTGAGTCCGAGGTTGTAGGTAATCACGGCGTGGTCGCGGTCGCCGTCACCGTCAGGAGTGAATGGTGATGGGTTTATCGACAGCGTGCGTGTCTGCCGGCCCGCAATCGCGGCGACAGAATTCTGTCGGCCCGGTGTGCCGCCTTCGGGATGCACCGAGCTGCTCCAGTTGAGTGGGTGCTCGCCCGAGCTGCTCGGAGAAATTCGCTCGAGTGCGACGCCCCTGGTTTCGGCCAGATGGGGATGGTGGGCGTCAGGGGAATAGGTGATTCGATCGACGACTTCGGATGAGCGGTTCAACAGTGCGAGAACTCCGCCGTCGTTGGGCAACGTCAAGCTGCTTCGCCGCAGCACGAACAGCGGCCACGCGTGGTCGGCCGTCGACGGGAAGGCTCGCGCGAGCAGGTCGTCCGGATTCGCTTCGCCCGCACTCGAGGGAACGAGCATTGCAAGACCGTACTCACCGGGCTTCATGCGCGTGGGTGCGAAGACAAACCGTGAAGCGTCTACCGTCGAGTCGACATGCCCCTCCAAGAAGGCTGCACCGTTGAGGTCGATCTCGGCATCGCTGCGGTTGTAGATTTCGATGTACTCGTACTGTTGCGCTACGCCGTCGTCGCTGCGCGGCTCGAACAGCAACTCGGTGATCACGACGTCTCCCGTACGCATCTCATTGACCGTCCACATCATGCTCACGGAGTTGTGGGCCGCGGGCGTTCCACCCAGCGGGGAGCTGGTTGTTGTCCAGTTTGTTGGCTCGTTGGACGGCGCATGAACGTCGATACGCTCAAGTGACCTGCCGCGCGCCGACAGCAGTGCACCGTCATGCCACGAGGGATCATATGTCACACTGTCGATGCGACCGGCACCGGGGCATTCGAGAATCAAGGGCGAGCGTTCCGACGGTAGATTCAGCCCACCCTCGTCGATCGCGATTATGCTCGCGTCACTCTCGAGGTGAAACGATTCCATCAGCGTTGCCACATTACCGGCACGGACGAGCGCGGTCGGAGTGTGAGAGGAGAGACCGGTAGGTCCGTCAGGCAGGAACCACGCGCTCGTGTCACCGTCCTCGGAGGTACGTCCGATCAAGGCGCAGCCGTTCACCGCCAGAGGCTCTGACGAACGGCTACGCAGCTCAACATACTCGACCTGGTCCGGCAGGCCATCGAATCGGTCGGCGATCGGTTGGTACATGATCTCGTGGATCACGATGGCGCCGGTGTCGGGGCGAAGATGCAAACGCGTCTCACTCGAGACGGAAATGTTGCCGGTGGGGTCCGCGACATTCGCCGCACTCAGAGTGCCGGCGCGTACTTCTGGGAATCGAAGCACGGTTCGGTCCGAGTAGATCTCATTGCCGCGAACGACGCGTTGCGCCGGCAAACCGTTGAGGAGAAAATCCGTCGGCTTGAGCCGGCTTACATCGATGTCTTCACTGAAGAAGACCGCGACGTGTTGAGGGAGACCCGGAAGCAGGCCCGCGAACGTTAGCTGCGGTGGCGTGCGATCCTGGGAAAAGATGCTGTTCCTTGCGCCCGGCGTTCCGCCGAAGGGATCTAAGGAGGAGCCCCAGTTGCCGGGAAAGCCCGACGGGGCGTAGGGATCGCGTCGCTCCAGCGAGTTCGGTCCGTCGTTCCAGGAGGGCTCATAAGCGACACTGTCGAGGGCGTCGAACTGGACCAACGAGATGCGGTCACCGGTGTTATTCAGCGATGGCCACGGTTCAAGCTGCACCGCGCCGAAATCACCGAACGTCATTGCGATGCTGACACTGTCTTTTGTGAGCGTCAGGTAGGCTCCTGGTGCCAGAGACGTGTCACCGATCGGGGAGCGCGTACGATCGTCAGTCAGAGCCACCCCGGAGAGATCAAGCTCGCGATTTGAGATATTCAGAATCTCGACGAACTCACTCTCGGAATCGTTTGGGGCATAATTGATTTCGTTGATCACAACGTCGCCTCTTACAGGTAATCGGGCGATGCGCGAGACGTCAATTGTAGCCGTGTCGGCAGAGGTGTTTGCGGACGGATCCGCCAACAAGGCTGCCAGGCGGGCCGCCTCTGGCAGCGCTTGGCCGAAGTGCATGGTCAGCGAATCGACGACAAGAGCTTGCGTACAGTCGAGCGCAACGGGCGATGTGTCTCCGGGCAAAAGCTTGAATGAACCGCTCCCGCACGCGACACTCCGAAACAGAGGCTCGCTAAATCGGACGCTCACGGAGGTCCGCGATGTTGCAACCGCTCGGACGACCCGGGGTGGGGTCGTGTCGGAGCGAACGGCGGGATCCGTCCCGACATCGTCGAACCAGTAGTCAGCACCGCGGGCGGCAGTGTGCTTTACCCACAGGCCGAAGATTCCCGTCAAGCTGTCGGGGTCGGGCGAGGTTTCCACCGAAATCACAGCCAGGTCGTTGACGGCTATCGCCCACCGATCGTCGTACGAACGTTCGACGACTATGGCGAGATCGGTTGAATCGCTTTCCAGGTCGTCGAAAGGTGCTGTCGCGACCAAGCGCCGCGACGAAATGCCGGAACCGAACTCATACAGCCGGATCGAGCGGTCATTGGCGCCCACCTGCAGCATATAGCCGGCCGCGATCAGGAGGTCGGCACTTGACGCCCACAGTACGAGTCGCACATGATTGAAGTTCGTAAGGGGGCCGCCTCGATAACCGTGGCGCGTGGTCCATGTGCCGTAAGGAAGACCGGACGTTGTGGTGAGTAGAAGCGTGTCCGCGCGGGCCGGCCCGTGAGTTCTCAGCCGACGTCCCCGGTCGTAGGCCTCTACTTCCCAGTTGAGTAGGTCTCCCGTCCAGGCGGGATCAACACGTAACTCGCCGTCCTCGAAATCGTCGTTCCATTGCGCACTGCACTCGTTGCCGGCGAGAAGGAGCAGCAGCAGTAGGCAGAGCCGTATTTTCATGCACCGTGCATCACGCACGACGCACGATTCAGACGGCAGCGGCCTCCCTTACGGCTTCACTCTTGAGGTGACTGATGATGACGCAGGCCATCAGTTGTGCCGCGGGTGCCAGCGATTCCTCCGCCACGTCGAAGCGTGAGTCGTGCAATGGATAGCTTGTGTCCGCACCGGAGGAGGTGCCGATTCGCACCAGCATGCCCGGAATGTACTTCAGGTAATGGGCGAAGTCTTCGGCGCCCATGCTGGGGCGTGGTATCTGAACGATTGCCTGCTCTCCGTACAGTTCGCTGACGGCGGCGGCAACGCCTTTGACAAGTGCCGGATCGTTGACGACCGGCGGCGCGCCATCGGCATAGTCTACCGTAACCGCCGCATCGTACATGTCGGCGATTGACGCAGCAACGCGTGGGAGGCGTTTCTTGAGCAGTTGGCGCTCGTTTTCGTCGATGCAGCGAAGTGTGCCGCCGAACTCCACGTGTTCCGGAATCACGTTGTACGCGTGCCCGCCCAGGAATCGGCAAATCGTCAGCACGGCGGAATTGCGCGCATCGGAAACCCTTCCTACGAGTTGATAGAACTGCGCCGTGATTTGCGTGGCGATCCAGATTGTGTCGATCGACTGATGCGGACGCGCGGAGTGACCGGAGGACGGTGACCTGACGATGACGCGGAACCGGTCGGCCGCGGCGGTGGCGGCTCCCGCAATGAGTCCGTACTGGCCAACCTGGAGTGTCGGATCGACGTGGACGGCGTAGACCGCGCGCATGTCTTTCATTACACCGCCTTCGATCATCCGGGGCGCGCCGCTGGGAACGCCTTCCTCGTTCGGTTGAAAGAAAACGCGTGCGGTTCCATAGAGATGTTCGCGCAGCGAGCTAAGGAGTATCGCGACGCCAACAGCAACCGCCGAGTGTGCGTCGTGGCCGCAAAGGTGCGCCACGTTGGGAAACGTCGACCGGTACGGGACTGTCTTGTGATCCTCCGCTTCGAGCGCGTCTATATCCGCCCGAAATCCGACGGTCGGCCCGGGATGCGCTCCGCGAATGTCGACGTACAGGCCCGTGTCGGCAATCGACACGACCTCGTCGAGCCCGTGCATCTCGAGCATCTCGCGGATGAATTGCGCTGTTTTGTGCTCCTGGAAACCAAGTTCCGGGTTGGCATGCAGATGGCGGCGTATCGATCCGAGCAGGCTGTCGAGGTTCTGATGGATGTCCGTCAGGTCCGGCAGGCGCACCGGCTCGGGCCTGCCGTTCGTCCACACGCTCGATTTTTCTTCTTCACTCATTCCGTTCAACACGATTTCGTTCGATGGTGGGATCGTCAAAAACCGCTCCAATGGGGGAAAAGCTTGTGAAACCGGGCGACCATCATGTTCGCCTCTGCAATCACGGCGGACTTCTCTTCCGCGGTCGTGGAATATTTGTCTCCGATTTTCTCGACCGCCGTGGCGTAGGCGTCACCGTTGAGCTGCGCGAGCAGCCAGTAGTCCTGAGCTCGTGACATCACGTCGGAGATTCGATCCGGATTGCTGTCGATCGACGGGTCGTCCAGCAACGGGCTTGCGAACGCCGCCAACGCATCCGGCGAATCGACCGGGGCGTCGTGCCGTATTGCGCCATTCGTGGACACCGTGTGATCGATGGCGTCACTTGCGGTGATTGCCGAAACAAGATCTCTGAAGTGCAGCTCGCCGCCGGTGGTGCACCTTCGCACGCTCCGCGGTAGTGCTTGCCATCGGTGCCCAAGCTGATCGACAAGAACGGAAAAACCAGCATGCTCCTCGTACGACGGTGCGGGTCCAAAAAGAACCTCTTCCATCGTGCAGGTCATGTGGTGGTCCTCGGCGCCCCCATCGCGGAAGTATGCCCAGAAGAGACGCGCCGTCTCGAGTGCAGCAACGTGATCATCGGCTTCCTTGTCACTCAGCTCGGAAACCATCGCGCTCTCGTCGATGCCGAAGAGGTCAAAGATAGGCTGGGCAAATCGGCGAAGACTGGAGTACGGAATCTGCGGGGGGCCGGAGGTCGGTTTCTCGCCTGTCGTGCCGTCGTCGCCGGAGCTGCGTAGGCTTTCGGCTGGGCGCTCCTTCTTTTGTCGGTGGGACATGTCGGGGCTCCGGGGGAGATTGAGGGTTGCGATCGTTGTGCCGTAGAAAACGAAACAGATAGGTCTATTCGTGACAATTGTTTCGGGGAGGCCGCGGATTCGTGCAAAATCGATCAACTGAGCCCGGCGCGCTTGCGGGCGACCCATTCGACGGTGAGCAGGGTGATGACGAGGATCGCAAAGGATCCGTGTCGCCAGAGTTCGATTTCGGCGCGGCTTTCGGAGGTCACCGCAGCAAATTCATCGTCGGCACCTAGACGGGTGGCGAGCTCGTCGAGCCGATCTGGTGCCAACGCGTAGCCGCCGGATCGTGCAGCAATCTGCCGCATCAGTACGGGGTCGGCGGTGGGGTTGGCGAACTCTAGCGTCAGATTCCCAACGGCGAAGGAACCCGAGTCCGTTCCGAGCTGCGCACTCGACTTGACGGCTTCGGCACTGTAACGATAAGTGCCTTCTCCAGGCGAGTCGATCTCCATGACATACCGGCCATTTCCTAGCGGCCGCATCAGGTGCCTGTATTCGTTACCGTCCGGTGCGACGACCGTCACTTCGACGGTTGCGTCGTCAACCGGGGAGAGGCTTTCGTCGTAGACCTGGCCGACGAAGCCGACGGACTCATCACCGGCGAACGTGTTCTGTGTAGTGCGGACGCGGACCGGGCGGTCGTCATCGGCGGCCGACAGCCAGCGCACAAGGTTCGAAACCACAGTGGGCCACACGCTCTCATACACGGCGAGGTCTTCCGGAAGATTGCCGAGCCGCCAGTATCCGGTACCGAGAACGGCTGCAGACCTCCGGCGTCCGATCCGACGAACTACGATGGAGGGGTCGGTCAACTGAATGCCCCGCACGCGCACAGTCGCGAGAACCGTTGCATCGGGCGCCACGGTCCATCTGCTTCCGTTGTGCGCCAGGGGCGGGAGCTCATTCCAGATCTGTGTTCCGGGAAGGTCTTCCAGAACTGGATGGCGGCGCCCCTGTGGTGTCACGATCAGGCTCCCGTCATAGAAAGTCCGTCGGGCCGTTTCGGGAGTGACGCCGAGAAGCGGGGCGAGATAGCGACGGAGCATCGAAAGGTCCGTCTGACGCGAAAGAAAGAAGAGCGCAGGCACGTCACCGCGCACAGCACTGGCGGTCCGCTCGACGTCGGAGTGTAGGGAGCCGGGTCCGGGATAGCCGGAAAAGACGATCAGGTCAAACTCTTCGAGCCGGTTCGGCAGGGTGCCCTCGTAAAACTCGGCGCCCGACTTTTGAACGCGCACCGTAACCTCGTTACTCTCGTCTGCTTCGAGGACGTGACGCAGTGCGGCCACGTCGGGATCTGGAGCGGCGCTGAGCAAGAGTATCTTGCGGCGACTGTCGAGAACACGGACCGATGTTCGGGCGATGTTGTTGCGGCCTGTGACCTCTCCCTGCAACTGTGTGATTCGCGCGACCACACTGTACAGGCCTGGGCCGGGCGGAACGAACCCGAGATCCACCGAGTTCTCTGCGCCGTCCGAAGGCAGGTCGAGGATTCTCGAATCGACGACCTGGTCGTTGGCGGACAATGTCAGTGTCGCTCGTTTTCCCTCGAAGCCGGTCGCGCTGACGCCGATCTCGACAGGCAATTCGAGTCCGGAGTAGGAGATGTCGTTTGTTGTGACGCGGGTGATCTTGATGTCGCGTCGGACGGCGGAGTCGCCG